>DASYCM010000375.1:0-3050 GCA_036500165.1 Pseudolabrys sp. | reverse complement strand
GCCCGGTTTCGGACAATCACCGGAACCAACCGGCTACGGCTGGAGCGCCCGTGAGCTCGCCTCCGATCTCGGGCTCTTTCTCGACGCGCTGAAACTGGAATCCATTCACCTCATCGGCGCCAAATACGGCGGCTCGGCCTGCATCCGCCTCGCGATCGATCAGCCGCATCGCCTCTCGACGCTCTCCCTTTTCGGGTCGCCGGTTCGCGGCAGCGGTAGCGGCAATGCAGATCTCATTCGTGAAAAAGGCGTCCAACAATGGGCCAGGGAGACGATGCGTTCGCGGCTCGGCAACACCGTTCCGGACGCTCAGGTCGATTGGTGGACCAACGAACTCATGGGCAAGACCGGCAAGCTCGCTGCGTATAGTGCATCAGCGTCGCGCATCGACATGGAGCTGGGGGATGAGCTTCCCCGCATCACGGCGCCAACACTGATTGTGACCACACAGGAAAGCGGGCTGCAATCCGTCGAGGCGGTTCAGCGCTATGCGCAGAAGATTCAGAATGCGAAAGTCATCGTCATGCCCGGCGACAGTTACCACATTGCTGCCGCGGAGCCGGATCAGTGTGCGCAACACGCACTGACCTTTATTCAACAAACAACCGCGAAAAACGCGAGGAATATCAAGTGACCACACGGCGCAAAGTTATCGGCGGACTGATCGCATGCGGAACGGGTGTAGCGTTGGGCCCAATCGCTGCGCACAGTCAAGCAACATACCCATCCCGGCCAGTTCACATCATTGTGCCGTTTACGCCGGGCGGCGGCGCAGACACCGTTTCGCGGCTATTGTCACCGCAACTACAGAAATTACTGGGTCAATCTTTTGTCGTCGAAAACCGCGCCGGCGCCGCTGGGCGCATTGGCACCGGCGTAGTCGCAAAATCGGATCCCGACGGGCACACACTGTTGGTTTCAACGGAATCATCACTGGTGATTGCGCCACATATCGGCCAAGCCATCGGTTACGATCCCCTCAAGGACTTCGCACCGGTATCATTGCTGACGCGCAATACCGTTGTTCTGGTTGTCCATCCTTCGGTGCCGGCCAAGACGCTGCAGGAATACATCGCGTTGGCGCGCGCCAACCCGGGTCAATTGTTCTACGCATCATCCGGGGTCGGTGGCCCGAACCATCTGGCCGGCGAGATTTTCAATCGGATGGCTAGCGTGAAGATCACGCACGTTCCCTATGCGGGCACCGGACTCGCTCTGCAGGCGGTATTGGCCAATCAGGTCGGCGCGATGTGGGGCTTCACAGCTGGACTTGCTGCTCATATCCGGCAAGGCACGTTACGCGCTCTAGCCATCGGGTCGAAAGAGCGGTCGCCCGCTTTGCCCGACGTTCCGACCGTCGCCGAAGCAGGCGTCCCCGGCTACGAATCCGCGTCATGGGTCGGCATGGTCGCGCCGGCCAATACACCGGCGCCAACCATCGACAAATTATGGACTGCCATCGACGCCGCCATGCGGGATCCGGCGGTGCGCGACGTCATTGTCGGGGGCGGCGCCGAAGTGGTGTGCAGCAAGCCGGATGAATTCCGCAAAGTGATCGAGAGCGACTACGAAAAATACGGCAAGCTCGCCGACATTTTCCAGACGACGAAGTGACAGGCATGACAAATACAAAATCGACGATGGCGCTGGCCTCGTTCGCGGCAGCGCTCGACCCCGCCACCTTGCCGGACAACGTACGGCAAAAACTCGGCTGGCTGCTGCTCGACTTTCTTCGCGTCTGTTCGATAGGCGCACGGCTGCCGTGGAGCGAATGGTCGCGCGGCTACGTTGGCCTCGTCGGGAAAACCGGCAGCTCACATGGCTTGTTCTCTGCGGAAACGCTTAATCCACAACATGCCACGTTCCTGAATGTCGCTTATGGCTCAAGCTTCGATGGCGACGACACGCATGTCGGCGCGATGCTGCATCCCGGCGTCGCCGCATGGTCGGCCGCCCTTGCTATCGCCGAGCACACCGGAGCTTCCGGTCCTGAGATGCTGGCGGCTGTTGTCGCGGGTTACGAAACGATTATACGCGTTGGTCTCGCGGTGCAGCCGAGTCACTTCAAGCGCGGTTTTCAGAGTACCGGCACGTGCGATGGCTTCGGCACGGCGGCGGCAGCCGGCCGACTGTTGTTTCGCGGCAAAAACGCAGGACACCGCATCGCCGAGGCGATGGGCTTGGCTGGCGGATATGCCAGCGGGGTGGCGCAATTTTACTATTCGGGCGCATCGGCCAAGCGTATCCAGGCCGCACACTCGGCCGAGAGCGGCGTCACAGCCGCGCTCCTCGCCGACCAAGGCTATAGCGGACCAATCGACATCATCGAAGGGGCCGGAGGTTTTGCCCGTGCCTACGCAGACGGTTTCGATCCGGCGGTCCTCGAAGCCGACCTCGGCAAGCATTTCCACCTCATGGATGTTTTAGTGAAGTCGCACGCGGCCGCCGCGCGTATCGCGGCAGGCCTCGACGGCATGCTGGCGCTTCGCCAAGAGCACAAATTTTCAGGCGACGACATCGCCGAGATGACGCTCGGCATTCCACGCATTATTCAGGGCCGCCTGACCAATCCCCATCCGGTGGATTTGCAGGCTGCGCAGATGTGCTTGCCGTTCGGCGTCGCGCTCGCCTCAAAGCTGAAGATTGCTCCAGACGCCGTCCCAACGGTCAGCGTTTCGGATTTCGAGGCAGGACTGGCCGATCGCAGCCTCTATGAGATCGAGGAGCGCACGACGATCGTGCTGGACGACGAAGTCGAGGCTGCGAGCAATGAATTGTCCACCGCGGCGCGCGTCAGCGTCACGCTGCGCGACGGACGCAAGCTTTCGAAGTTGGTGGCGGCGCCGAAGGGCAGTCCGTCGCAGCCTTTCACCGGCGCCGAGCATGAAGCGCGTTTCGTCCAGGAACTCTCAACCCGCGTATCGAAGGATGTCTGCTCCAGGATCGTCGCGATCTCGCGGGATCTCGATCAACTCGACCCGCGCTGGCTCGGCCGCACGTTAAGCGGAGGCTCTTGAGATATCCGGGAGGTGGCTGGGGCGCCAGTGCAA
>DASYCM010000374.1:0-2353 GCA_036500165.1 Pseudolabrys sp. | reverse complement strand
CATCTTCATTGGTAACGCGGACCGTTACTCCGCCGGCGGCAGCGCCAGCGGCTCGGCTTCCGGTGCGGCTGGAGTGATCGCAGTCTGCTTCTCGCGCTCGTCGAGAATCAGCCGGTCGCGCTTCATCGCCACCTCGCGGATACGGGCCATGGAGGCGCCGGTGCCCGCCGGGATCAGCCGGCCGACAATGACGTTCTCCTTGAGGCCTTCGAGCGGGTCCACCTTGCCGTTGACGGCAGCTTCGGTGAGCACGCGCGTGGTCTCCTGGAACGACGCCGCCGAGAAGAACGACCGCGTCTGCAGGCTCGCCTTGGTGATGCCGAGCAGCACGGGCGTTCCGGTCGCGATCTTCTTGCCCTCTTCCTTCGCCTTGGCGTTAAGCACGTCGAACTCGATCTTGTCGATCTGCTCGCCCGAGATCATGTCGGTCTCGCCCTGATCGGTGATCTCGACCTTCTGCAGCATCTGACGAACGATGACTTCGATGTGCTTGTCGTTAATCAGCACGCCCTGGAGCCGATAGACTTCCTGGATTTCGTTGACCAGATAGGCAGCGAGTTCCTCGATGCCCTTGATCGCCAGAATGTCATGCGGCGCCGGGTTGCCTTCAACGATGAAGTCACCCTTTTCAACGATGTCGCCATCCTGCAGATGGATGTGCTTGCCCTTCGGAATGAGGTACTCGCGGGTCTCCTCGTTCTTGTCGACAGGCTCGATCGAGATGCGGCGCTTGTTCTTGTAGTCGCGGCCGAAGCGGATCGTGCCGGCGATTTCCGCGATGATCGCTGCATCCTTCGGCTTGCGAGCCTCGAACAGTTCCGCAACGCGCGGCAGACCGCCGGTGATGTCACGCGTCTTGGCGCTCTCGGTCGAGACACGCGCAAGAATATCGCCCGACTTCACCTTGGCGCCGACGTCGACCGACAGAATGGCATCGACCGAGAGCATGTAACGGGCGTCGCCGCCGCGTGCCAGCTTCAGCACCTTGCCATCCTTGCCCTTGATCACGATGGCCGGACGCAGATCGGCGCCGCCACGCGTGGAGCGCCAGTCGATGACGACGCGCTTGGCGATACCGGTCGATTCGTCGAGCGTTTCCGTGATGGACTGGCCTTCGACCAGATCCTCAAAACCGATCGTGCCTTCGACTTCGGTCAGAACAGGCCGTGAGTACGGATCCCATTCCGCGATGCGCTGGCCGCGCTTGACCGTATCGCCCTCGTCGACATGCACGCGCGCGCCGTATTGAATACGATGCGTCGCACGTTCCGTGCCGTCGGGATCGACCACCGCGATCACCATGTTGCGGACCATTGCAACCAGTTGGTTTTCGCTGTTGCGCGCGATCGCCTTGTTCTTGATCCTGATCTTGCCTTCGAAGTTCGACTCGATCACCGACTGCTCGTTGAGCTGCGCCGCGCCGCCGATGTGGAACGTCCGCATCGTCAACTGCGTACCCGGCTCGCCGATCGACTGCGCCGCGATGACGCCGACGGCCTCACCGTGGTTGACCGGGGTGCCGCGAGCCAGATCGCGCCCATAGCACTTGCCGCAGATACCGTTGACCAGTTCGCAGGTCAGTGCAGAGCGGATCTTGACCTCCTGGACACCGGCCTGCGCGACCTGATCGACATGGCTTTCTTCCATCAAGGTGTTGCGCTTGATCAGCACCTTGTTGGTCGCCGGATCGCGGATGTCCTCGCACGCGGTGCGGCCGAGGATACGCGAGCCGAGCGAAGCGACGACCGTGCCGGCATCGACGATGGCGCGCATCTTGATGCCGAGCTTAGTGCCGCAGTCGTCCTGCGTGATGATGCAGTCCTGCGCGACGTCGACCAGACGGCGGGTCAGGTAACCCGAGTTCGCCGTCTTCAGCGCGGTGTCGGCCAGACCCTTGCGGGCGCCGTGGGTCGAGTTGAAGTACTCGAGAACCGACAGACCTTCCTTGAAGTTGGAGATGATCGGCGTCTCGATGATTTCACCCGACGGCTTGGCCATCAGGCCGCGCATACCGGCAAGCTGACGCATCTGCGCCGGCGAACCACGCGCACCGGAGTGGGCCATCATGTAGATCGAGTTGATCTGGGCTTCGCCGCCCTTCGGGTTCTTCTTAACGGCGGAGATTTCCTTCATCATCTCCTTGGCGATTTCTTCCGTGGCCTTCGACCATGCGTCGACGACCTTGTTGTACTTCTCGCCATGGGTGATCAGACCGTCGTTGTACTGCTGCTCGAAATCCTTCGCCAGCGTACGGGTGGTGTCGACGATCTTCCACTTGCCGTGCGGCACCACCATGTCGTCCTTGCCGAACGAGATGCCGGCCTTGAACGCATTGTAGAAGCCGAGCGCCATG
>DASYCM010000373.1:0-8787 GCA_036500165.1 Pseudolabrys sp. | reverse complement strand
TCACGGCGATTGAATCAATGCATGTTAACCTGCCTGTGGATGCAGGATTATCAGGCTGTTTACGGGTTTGTGACTAAGTCGGCGTCTCGCGACTCGGAACTGGCTCTGCTATTGAGGCGATCTGATTTGCGCCCTGATTTGTGGCCCCGATTTTGCGCCTCCCGGCGCGAGCAAGACGGACATTCAATATGCGCGTGACGATGATCGGTACGGGTTATGTCGGCCTGGTGTCGGGGGCCTGTTTTGCCGATTTCGGCCATGACGTGGTCTGCGTCGACAAGGACAAAGGCAAGATCGAGGCGCTCGAGCGCAACGTCATGCCGATCTACGAGCCGGGCCTCGCCGAACTGGTGGCCAACAACGTCCGCGCCGGCCGTCTGAAATTCACTACCGATCTGGCAGTCGGGGTTAAAGGCGCCGACGCGGTGTTCATCGCGGTCGGTACGCCGTCACGCCGCGGCGACGGTCACGCTGATCTCAGTTACGTCTACGCCGCGACCCGCGAGATTGCTGCCGCGCTTGACGGTTTTACCGTGGTTATCACCAAGTCGACCGTGCCGGTCGGCACCGGCGACGAGGTCGAGCGGATCATCCGCGAGACCGCGCCGAAGGCCGATTGTGCCGTGGTTTCCAATCCGGAATTCCTGCGCGAAGGCGCGGCGATTCAGGACTTCAAGCATCCCGACCGCATCGTTGTCGGCACCGACAATGAGCGCGCCCGCGAGGTGATGACGGAAATCTATCGGCCGCTGTACCTCAACCGCTCGCCGATTCTATTTACCGGCCGGCGCACGGCCGAGTTGATCAAGTACGCGGCCAATGCGTTTCTGGCGACCAAGATCACCTTCATCAACGAGATTGCGGATCTGGCGGAAAAAGTCGGCGCCGATGTGCAGGAAATCGCACGCGGCATCGGCCTCGACAACCGCATCGGCTCGAAGTTCTTGCACGCCGGCCCCGGCTACGGCGGCTCGTGCTTTCCCAAGGACACGCTGGCGCTGATCAAGACCGGCGAAGACAACGGCGCGCCGTTGCGCATCGTCGAGGCGGTTGCCGCGGTCAATGACTCGCGCAAGCGCGCCATGGCGCGCAAGGTATCGGCCGCGCTTGGCGGTGACATTCGTGGACACACGGTTTCGCTGCTAGGCCTGACTTTCAAGCCGAACACGGACGACATGCGGGATTCGCCATCGCTGCCGCTGATCACCGCGTTGCAGGATATGGGCGCCACGGTGCGCGCCTTCGATCCGATCGGCATGGAGCAGGCCAAGCTGATGATCAATAATGTCACCTTCTGCAACGACGCCTATTCTTGCGCCGAAGGTGCGTCGGCGCTGGTGATCGTCACCGAGTGGGAGCAATTCCGCGCGCTCGACTTCAAACGGCTGAAGTCCATCATGGCCAAGCCGGTGCTGGTCGACCTGCGCAACATCTACCGGTCCGAGGAAGTGCTCCGCCACGGTTTCAGCTATGAGAGCGTCGGGCGGGCTCGCGCCGACGCGCCGGAAAACCTGACGCGCCGTGCGTCGGACCGGAAGTAGCTGTTTTCCAAAATAGCTGTTTTCCAAGTGGCGAGAGGGTTAAGAGTGCCCTCGTATGCGCGACTTTCCTGACCGTCTCCCGATCGACGATGCGCTCGGCCGTCTGACCGAGGCGCTGCGTGGCAGCGATACGGCCGTGCTGGTGGCGCCGCCGGGCGCCGGCAAGACGACGCGCGTGCCGTTGGTGCTCATGGATGAGGCGTGGGCGGCCAACAAGAAAATCCTGGTGCTCGAGCCGCGACGGCTCGCCGCGCGCGCCGCAGCGGCGCGCATGGCGTCGACCATCGGCGAACAGGTCGGCGAGACCGTCGGCCTGCGTGTGCGCTTCGGCTCCAAGGTGTCAAAGCGCACTCGCATCGAGGTCATCACCGAAGGCGTGTTCACGCGACTCATCCTCGGCGATCCTTCGCTCGATGGTGTGGCCGCGGTGCTGTTCGATGAATTTCACGAACGTTCGCTGGACGCCGATCTCGGATTGGCTCTGGCGCGCGACGTGCAGGAAGGATTGCGCGACGATCTCAAGGTTTTGGTGATGTCGGCGACACTCGATGGCGCGCGCGTCGCCGCCTTGCTCGGCAATGCGCCGGTGGTCGAGAGCGAAGGCCGCGCCTTTCCAGTCGAGACGCGCTATCTCGGTCGCGATCCGCGCGAGCGCATCGAGCGGCAGATGGCGGATGCGGTACAACGTGCGTTGCGCGCCGATACGGGTTCGGTGCTCGTGTTTCTGCCGGGAGCCGGTGAAATCCGCCGCACCGAAACGTTGCTGCGAGAGCGTATCGACGATCCGGACGTCGATGTCGTCGCGCTGTTCGGTGCGCTCGAGGGCCGCGAACAGGATCGCGTCATTTCGCCGGCACCGAAGGGCAAGCGCAAGGTCGTGCTGGCGACGTCGATTGCTGAAACGTCGCTCACCATCGAAGGCGTGCGCGTCGTCATCGACAGCGGCCTGTCGCGCGTGCCGCGCTATGAGCCAGATGTCGGACTGACGCGGCTTGAAACCGTGCGCGTGTCGCGCGCCGCCGCCGATCAGCGCCGTGGCCGCGCCGGCCGTACCGAGCCCGGCGTCTGCTACCGGTTGTGGGACGAGCCGCAGACCGGCTCGTTCGATGCCTATACGCGGCCGGAAATTCTCTCCGCCGATCTGTCGTCCTTCCTGCTCGATCTCGCTCAGTGGGGCGCGGCCGATCCGGGCAAACTCGCTTTCCTCGATCCACCGCCGGGCCCGGCACTCACGGAGGCGAAAGCGCTGCTTTTGGAGTTGGGCGCTGTCGATACGCAAGGCCGCATCACGGACGAGGGCCGCAAGCTTCGCGAATTGCCGCTACCGCCACGGCTGGCGCGCATGGTCGTCGATGCCGCCGATGAAGGCGCTGCCGGCGATGCTGCGATGATAGCGGCGATTGTGACGGAGCGGGGGCTCGGTGGCGACGACGTCAATCTCGAACATCGTCTTGATCAATTCCGCCGCGATCGCTCGGCGCGGGGCCAGGATGCACGCGCCATGGCGAAACGCTGGGCGGATACTGTCGATGCCAAAGGGCAGGGCAGCGATGCGTCGCCCGGTTCGCTGCTGGCGCTGGCCTATCCGGATCGGGTGGCCAAGAATCGCGGCGGTGGCGGCGGCGCATTCCTGCTGGCGAGCGGACGCGGCGGCAATGTCGATCCGGCGTCATCTTTGGCGCGGGAACCGTTCCTCACGGTTGCTGAATTGACCGGCGCGGCGGCTTCGAGCCGCATCGTGCTGGCGGCGCCGATCACGCTAGCTGAAATCGAAGAACGCTTCGCCGGCAAGATAGAGGACCGCGACACGGTGACGTTCGACGCTGCGTCCGCCTCGTTGCGGTCGCGTCGCAGCCGCCGTCTCGGCGCGGTGGTGCTGGCCGAGCAGATCAAGCAAGTTTCGCCCAACGCCGATACGGCGAAGGTGCTGGCGCAGGGCATCGTCGCGCAGGGCCTCGATAAATTGCCGTGGAGCAAGGCGGCGTTGCAATTCCGCACGCGCGTCGAATTCCTGCGCAAGGCGGAAGGCGACGAGTGGCCGGATTTGTCGAACGAAGGCCTTGGGAAGAGCGTCGCCGAATGGCTGGAGCCTTTGCTCGCCGACGAGACCGCGCGAAGCGGCGTTGACGCTGGCGAACTGTCGGACGCCGTCACATCGCTGGTGCCATGGAATTTGCGCCGCCGGCTCGACGATGAATCCCCGACGCATTTCACGGCGCCGACCGGCTCGTCGGTGCCAATCGACTACGAAGCGGAGCAGGGGCCGACCATCTCGATCCGCGTGCAGGAAATGTTCGGGTTGGCAAAGCATCCGTCCATCGCCGGCGGCCGCGTGCCGCTTGTCATCGAATTGCTATCGCCGGGTCATAAACCGGTGCAGATTACCCGCGATCTGCCGGGCTTCTGGCGCGGCAGTTACGCCGACGTACGTACCGATTTGCGCGGCCGCTATCCGCGCCATCCCTGGCCGGAGGATCCGGCGGCCGCGCCGCCGACGCGGCGCGCTAAACCCCGTGGGACTTGAGGCGGGACGTCGTTCGAATTGTCGCGCCGCGCTTAACCGCCCGCTCACCATCCGTCATAGGCGGGGACGCGCGTTAAGGCGCCGTTGGTCTGGCACGTGCCAATGTTGGCCCGGTATCGGGGTCTTTTGCATGCGCCAGATTCTCATTCTTGCTGTAGCTGTGCTGGCGATCGGCGGTTTTGCCGCGCGCACGCTGGATCGAACGGCAATGCAGCAGCCGGCGCACGCCGCCGCAGTTCAAACGCAGGCCGACACTCTGCGGCCGGCTACCTCAAGCCGTAGCCTGACGCTGGAGAGCGGGCCGGACGGCCATTACCCGGCCGAAGCGCGGATCGAGGGCCGCCGCGTCGACTTCATCGTCGATACCGGCGCCTCCGTGGTGGTCCTGCGCGAGTCTGATGCGGCCCGGCTTGGCATTCGTCCGATGCACAGCGACTACACCGCAACGGTCTCGACGGCCAACGGCAACATCAAGGCGGCGCGGGCCTCGCTCGACCGTGTCGAGCTTGGCGGCATCACCGTCGAAAACGTCCAGGCGCTGGTGCTACCCGATGAGGCGCTCTGGAAGAATCTGCTTGGCATGTCGTTTTTGTCTCGGCTGAAACGATACGAAGTCGCCAACGGCCGTATGGTGCTTGAGCAATAAGCCGCCACAATCTCCTGTTTTTTTGTTCGTGAGCATTGAATGGACCGTCTTGCGCCTTTCGGGCGTTAGGCTATGCAGTTTCAACCGTTCCGCCGATTTGAGGACCTGATGTTTCCCAAGCCGAAATCCGCGCTGACTCCAAACACTTATGAATACGAATCCTCGCCGCTGGTGAAGCCGACCGGCTTCCGCGAATACGACGCGCGCTGGCTCCTGGAAAAAGAAATCAACCTGATGGGTATTCAGGCGCTCGGTATGGGCCTTGGCACGCTGATCAAGGAGATGGGCGTCAAGCAGGAGATCGTCACCGGTCACGATTTCCGCAGTTATTCGGCCTCGGTGAAGATGGCGCTGATTTCCGGCCTGCTCGCCTCGGGCTGCAAGGTGCACGACATCGGCCTCTGCATGACGCCGATGGCTTATTTCGCCCAGTTCGAACTGGACGTGCCCTGCGTTGCCATGGTGACCGCGTCGCATAACGACAACGGCTGGACCGGCGTAAAGATGGGCGCGGCGCGTCCGCTGACCTTCGGCCCTGTCGAGATGAAGCGGCTCAAGGAAATCGTGCTTGGCGCCAATTTTAATCTCAAGGGCGGCGGCGAATATGTCTTCGTCGAGAATTTCCCGGCGCGTTACCTTGCCGATCTGACCGCGAAGCGGCCCAAACTCAAGCGCAAGCTGAAGGTCATCGCGGCCTGCGGCAACGGCACTGCAGGCGCCTTCGCGCCGAAGGTGCTCGAAGCGATCGGTTGCGAAGTGGTGCCGCTCGACTGCGAGCTCGATCATTCGTTCCCGCGCTATAATCCGAACACCGAAGACATGAAGATGCTGCACGCGATGCGTGACGCGGTCTTGTTTCACAAAGCCGACGTCGCGCTCGGGTTCGACGGCGACGGTGACCGTTGCGGCGTCGTCGACAACGAGGGCGAGGAAATCTTCGCCGACAAAGTCGGCGTCATGCTGGCGCGCGACATGTCGTCGATCCACAAGAATTCGACCTTCGTCGTCGACGTGAAATCGACCGGCCTCTTTCTCACCGATCCGGTGCTGAAAGCGAACGGCGTCAAGGCCGATTACTGGAAGACCGGCCATTCCTATATCAAGCGTCGCGTCAACGAACTCGGTGCGGTAGCCGGCTTCGAGAAGTCCGGGCACTTCTTCTTTAACAAGCCGTTCGGCCGCGGCTATGACGACGGCATGATTTTCGGTCTCGCGGTCTGCGACATGCTCGACCGCAATCCCGGGAAGACGATGGCGGACCTGCGCAAGGCGCTGCCCAAGACCTGGGGCTCGCCGACCATGGCGCCGCATTGCGCCGACGAGGTAAAGTACGGCATCGTCGACCAAGTAGTGAAGCACTTCGAGGCGATGAAGGCGAAGGGCGACAAGTTCGACGGCCAACCGATCCGCGATCTCGTCACTGTCAACGGTGTGCGCGTCACTGTCGAAGACGGCACCTGGGGTTTGGTCCGTGCTTCGTCGAACAAGCCGGAATTGGTGGTTGTCGTCGAAAGCCCGGTGTCGGAGCAGCGCATGCGCGACATGTTCAAGTCGGTCGACGCCGTGCTGCGCACCCACCCCGAGGTCGGCGAGTACAATCAGACGATCTAGCCGTCATGGCCCGGCACAAGGCCGGGCATGACGGAGAGGGTCAGCCCCAGAACCGCCCGGTGCCACCGATCACGACGACGATCAGGCCGAGCGGTAGATTGATCTGGATGATTCTGGCGATCAGGCCGATGTGGCCGCCCGCGGCGGCAAAGTCCTTGGCATCGACGGCGCGTTTGAATTTCAGCCACGGGCCGTGGAACAGCCAGACGAACAGCAGCGCCATCACAATCCCGATCAACTGCATCAGGTTGATGTAGAGCGGCGCGCCTTTGAAGCCGCCGAAGGTAGTCACCAGCATCCAATAGCCGCTGCCGAGCAACAGGATTACCGATAGCCAGACCCAGGGAAAGAACTTGGCGAAGAAGCTGCGCCACAATTGCAGCCGCTGCGGGCCTTCGAGGGCGCCCGCTGCGGGGCGCAGGCAAAGATAGGCCGCGAACATGCCGCCGACCCAGACCACGGCGCTGAGGATGTGAAGGGCGAGGGCGAAGGTGGTCTCAAGCATGGGGTATTCCAGGGTTGGAGCGGTGTGCGGCGATGCTAGCACGGCCGGCGGGCCTTGCGGTACAAGCGCATCATGCGCATTGCCATTCTCGGTGCCGGCCCTGCCGGGCTTTATCTGTCCTATCTGATCAAGCGGCGGCGGCCGGACGCCGACGTTCTCCTCATCGAGCAGAACGCCACCGACGCAACGTTTGGCTTCGGCGTGGTGTTCTCCGACCGTGCGCTGGAATTCCTGCACGACGACGATCCCGACACTTTTGCCGCCTTCGCGCCGCAGATGGAGTCATGGAACGACATGACGCTCGTTCACAAGAACGAGCGCGTCGTCATCGACGGCATCGGATTTGCCGCCATTGGGCGCTTGAAACTGTTGCAGCTATTGCAGGAGCGTGTGCGCTCGGTTGGCGTCGAGCCGCAATTCGGCCGCGCCGTGAAGTCGCTAGGTGAGCTGGGTGAGGCGGATCTCATCGTCGGCGCCGACGGCGTCAATTCGCTGGTGCGGCACACCTATACGGGAGAATTCGGCGCCAGCGTCTCCTATCTCGCCAATCGTTTCGCCTGGTTCGGCACCAGCAAGCCTTTCGATACGCTGACGCAAACCTTCCGCCATACGCCGATCGGCAATTTCAACGCGCACCATTACCGTTACGCGCCGGGCCGCAGCACGTTTATCGTCGAGGCCGATGCCGCGACTTTCGTCGGCGCCGGTCTGGAGCGCATGGACGATGCCGAGTCTCGCGCGCTTTGCCAGAGGGTGTTCGCCGATGCGCTCGACGGCCGTCCGCTGATCTCGAATAACTCGGTGTGGCGGCGTTTTCCGGTGGTGCGCAATGCGCGCTGGCATCACGGCAAGCATGTGCTCATCGGTGATGCGCTGCATACGGCGCATTTCTCCATCGGTTCCGGCACGCGGTTGGCGATGGAGGACGCTATCGCGCTCAATCGCGCCTTGGCCGAGTATAAGGATGACGTCGCGGCGGCGCTTCCCGCCTTTGAGGCGGCGCGGCGGCCGATCGTGGAAAAAATCGTCACCGGCGCCAATGGCAGTGCCGTCTGGTACGAGAATTTCGCCGATCACATGGCGTTGTCGCCGATCGAATTCGCGATGAGCTACATCACGCGGTCCGGCCGCGTCGATCTGGATCGGCTGCGCAAGCTGTCGCCGCGCTTCGTCGAGCGTTACGAAAGCGAATAGGGCTCAGCTCTTGTTGAGCTTCTTGCGGAACGGGTGTGCCGGATAGACACCGAGAATGCGCAGCGTGCCCTTCTGGCAAACGAAGTCCAGCTCTTCCAGCGCCAATTGCAGGCCGCGCTCCGACGGGTGGCCTTCGACGTCGGCATAGAATTGTGTGGCGGAGAAGCTGCCGCCGACCATGTAGCTTTCCAGCTTGGTCATGTTGATGCCGTTGGTGGCAAACCCGCCGAGCGCCTTGTAGAGCGCGGCCGGAATATTGCGGACCTGGAAGATGAAAGTCGTGACGACCTTGCCGCGGGCGGGCTTGGCCTCCTGCTTCTTGGGCGACAGCACGATGAAGCGCGTGGTGTTGTGCTTTTCGTCTTCGATGTCGCGCGCCAGAACTTTCAGGCCGTAGATCTTGCCGGCGAGTGCGGTGGCAATCGAGGCGCGCGTCTTGTCGCCGGCCTCGGCGACTTCGCGTGCGGAGCCCGCGGTGTCGGCGGCGACAATGGCCTTGAGCTTGGCCGAGCGGATCAGCTTGCGGCACTGGCCGAGCGCGTGGATGTGGCTCTCGACCGTTTTGATGGTCTTGAGGCTCGCACCTTTCACGGCCAGTAACTGATGGTGCACCGGCATGAAGTGCTCGCCGATGATGTGCAGCTTCGCGGTTGGCATCAGATGATGGATGTCGGCGACGCGGCCGGCGATCGAATTCTCGATCGGTATCATGCCAAGATCGGCGACGCCCTCTTGGATTGCGGCGAAGGCGTCCTCGAATGTCGCG
>DASYCM010000372.1:0-5340 GCA_036500165.1 Pseudolabrys sp. | reverse complement strand
CCCAGCATGGCGGCGCTTTTCGCTTTCGCCGCGGCAGCGAGTTTTTTCAAATTCACTTCGCGATCGGACGGCGCCAGCACGCAGACCACATTGTCTCCGGCGCGCGCCATAAGCGTCTTGAGCAAACGCGCCGGCTCGATGCCCAAGGCTTCGGCCGCCTGCATGCCGATGCGTTCGGCATTGGGGTCGTATTCGTATTCATGAAGCTTGAACGCGACGCCGGTCTTTTCGAGCATCACAGTGGCGGGAGTCGATTTAGCCATCGCGGTCCATCCCGGCCTCATCCTGATGAGCATTGCGCAGCAATGCGTCTCGAAGGGTGGCGCCGCCTCGTCCTTCGAGACGCGGGCTACGCCCGCTCCTCAGGATGAGGCGGAGTTAATACGCGTACTCGGAAAACATCGGTCCGACCGAGTTATCCCACTCGTTGGAATACTTCTCGAGCAGTTCTTCCGCCGGCGTGATGCCCCGCGCGATGCTCTCTTCCAGCGGACGCAGATAACGCGTCTCGTCGCGGCCGTTACGATCGAGCTGCTTGCGTTGTTGCAGGCCACGTGCCGCGAGACGCAGGGTTTCCTGGGCAAGCGTGAGGACGTTGCGGTTGCGGATTTCGGCGCGAAAGCCTTGCACCGGCACATCGTCGCGCAGCTTCTGGCGTTCTTCCGCGGTCCAGTCCTTGACCATGTCCCAGCAGGCATTGAGCACGTCGTCGTCGTACAGCAGACCGACCCAGTAAGCCGAAAACGACGGCAGACGGCGCCACGGACCGCAGTCGGCGCCGCGCATTTCGAGATAACGCTTCAGCCGCACCTCGGGAAAGATCGTGCTCAGATGATTGGCCCAGTCCGAGATGGTCGGCCGCTCGCCCGGCAGCGCGTCGAGCTTGCCGGCAAAGAAATCGCGGAACGATTTGCCGGACACGTCGATGTATTTGTCGCCGCGCTTGATGAAATACATCGGCACGTCGAGCGCGTAGTCGACCCAGCGCTCGAAGCCCATGCCGTCCTCGAACGCCCACGGCAGCATGCCAGCGCGTTGATTGTCCGTGTCGGTCCAGATGTGCGAGCGGAACGAGAGGAAGCCGTTCGGTTTGCCTTCGGTGAAGGGCGAGTTGGCGAACAGCGCCGTCGCGATCGGCTGCAGCGCCAGCGACACGCGCAGCTTCTTGACCATGTCGGCTTCGGACGAGAAGTCGAGGTTCGCCTGCACCGTGCAGGTGCGGTACATCATGTCGAGGCCGAGCGTGCCGACCTTGGGCATGTAGGCCGTCATGATCTTGTAGCGGCCCTTCGGCATCATCGGAATTTCGGCGCGCGTCCAGTTCGGCGTCATGCCGAGGCCGAGGAAGCCGATGCCGAGAGGCTTCGCCACTTCGCGCACCTGCGCCAGATGCGCCATCAGTTCCGACGCAGTCTGGTGCACGTTGACGAGCGGCGCGCCGGACAGTTCGAATTGCCCGCCCGGCTCCAGCGAGATAGCACCGCCGCCGGTGACGTCGAACATGCCGATGATGTTCTCGCCTTCCATGATCGGCTCCCAGCCGAGCAGGTCGTGCATGCCTTCGAGCAGCTTGCGGATGCCGCGGGAGCCGGCATACGGCACCGGACGATAGCCATCGACGGTGAACGGGAATTTTTCGTGCTCGGTGCCGACGCGGAACAGGTCCTTCGGCTTGTTGCCGGCTTCGAACCAGGCGACGAGTTCGTCGCGCGATTCGATGGGCGTCATATCGATCTGGTCACGAGCCATTCAATAAGTCCGGCGGATTTCGGGGAAAGCCCGAAAATGGGCCGCGACCTTAAACATGGGGCGCGGCAAAGGGCAATGCAGGGCGGGTTGCGTTTTGCGCAGAGCGTCAGTCGTGTGCCCGGGCGGTAAGCAGGACAGGATTAAGATTATATGCCTCGGTAATATTCCCGAGAGGCTGATGTCATGGCCGGGCTTGTTCCGGCCATCCCACTTGGGGACGCACCGTGCCCACCTAATAGGGATCACCGGGACAAGCCCGGTGATGACAAGAAAAAAGTGCTGGGTCCCCGCTTTCGCGAGGACGACAACACAAAGAATGACGGAATCTAGCTTGCGGCGCGGCCAAAGCGATCGTCGAGGGCGTAACCGGCGCCGCGAACGGTGCGGATCGGGTCGGTTTCCTGGGTGCGATTGATCGCCTTGCGCAGCCGGCCAACGTGAACGTCGACGGTGCGCTCATCGATGTAGATCTCGCTACCCCAGACGCCGTCGAGCAACTGCTCGCGGGAGAACACGCGGCCCGGACGTTCCATCAGGAATTCCAGCAGGCGGTATTCAGTCGGCCCGAGATCGACGGCGCGGCCGCTGCGGACCACACGCTTCTTCTCACGGTCGAGTTCGATGTCGCCGATCGACAGCACGGTGGCGACGCGGTCGGGATTGGCGCGGCGCAGCAGCGCACGCACCCGCGCCAGCAATTCCGGCACCGAGAACGGCTTGACGATGTAATCGTCGGCGCCGGTCGCGAGGCCCCGCACCTTTTCGCTCTCCTCGCCGCGCGCGGTGAGCATGATGATGGGCAGCTGCCGCGTCTCCGGCCGCGCCCGCAAACGACGGCACAATTCGATGCCGGACAGACCGGGCAGCATCCAGTCGAGCACGACGAGATCCGGCGTCGTCTCTTTCAACTTGGTGTCGGCCTCGTCGCCACGCGCCGACGTCTCCACCTCATAGCCTTCCGCCTCGAGATTGTAGCGGAGCAGCATGGTGAGCGGCTCTTCGTCTTCAACAATCAGGATGCGTGCGCTCATCATATATCCTTAGTACGCCGGGTCATTCACACTTTATCTGTCGTCACCGACGAGAGCGGCGATCGTCGTCGTGTCGCCCTTGGGCCGCGGATCGGCAATCGGCCGCCCCTCGATCACGTAGTACAAGGACTCCGCGATGTTGGTAGCGTGGTCGCCCATACGCTCGATATTCTTGGCGCAGAACATCAAGTGAATGCAGAACGTGATGTTGCGCGGATCTTCCATCATATAGGTCAGCAATTCTCGGAACACAGACGTGCAGACCGCGTCGATTTCCTCGTCGCCGCGCCATACCGCCATCGCACTGGTGATGTCGCGGCGGGCATAGGCATCGAGCACCAGCTTCATTTGGCCGAGCACGAGGTCGGACATGTGTTCGACGCCGCGGATCAGCTTGGCCGGCGGAAACTCGCCGTTGAGCGCGATGACGCGCTTGGCGATGTTCTTGGCAAGATCGCCGATGCGTTCGAGATCGTTGGCGAGCCGCAGCGCGCCGACGATTTCACGCAGGTCGACCGCCATCGGCTGACGGCGGGCAATGGTCAGAACGGATTTTTCCTCGATCTCACTTTGCAGCGCATCGATCATCAGATCGGCCACCGTGACACGCTGGGCGAGCGCGCCGTCGCGCTTGACCAAAGCATCGACAGCGTCGGCGACCTGCTTTTCGGCTAGCCCACCCATTTCCGCGACCATGCGGGACAGGTCCTGCAGGTCATTGTCGAAGGCCTTGGCGGTATGTTGGTCGTTCATTTTCTGTGTCCCTGCTTCAAAGGCGGCGCGCTAAGAACGCTCAGCCGAAGCGACCTGTGATATAATCCTGGGTACGGCGATCGTTAGGGGTGGTGAAGATCTTCGTGGTCTCGCCGTACTCGATTAACTCGCCGAGATACATGAACGCGGTGAAGTCGGAGACGCGCGCCGCCTGCTGCATGTTGTGCGTGACGATGGCGATCGTGTAGTCGTCCTTCAATTCATCGATCAGTTCTTCGATCTTGGCGGTGGAGATCGGATCGAGCGCCGAGCACGGCTCGTCGAACAGGATCACCTCCGGCCGCACCGCGACCGTGCGCGCGATGCACAGACGCTGCTGCTGACCGCCGGACAGCGACTGGCCGTTGGCGCCGAGCTTGTCCTTGACCTCGTTCCACAATGCGGCGCGGTCGAGCGCGTGCTTGACGCGGTCGTCGAGCTCCGACTTCGGCAGCTTTTCATACAGGCGGATGCCGAAGGCGATGTTCTCGTAAATGGTCATCGGGAACGGCGTCGGCTTCTGGAACACCATGCCGACCTTGGCGCGCAGCAGATTGATGTCCTGCGACGGCGACAGAATGTTCTCGCCATCGAGCATAACGTCCCCGGTGGCGCGCTGGTTCGGATAGAGGTCATACATCCGGTTGAGGATGCGCAGCAGCGTGGACTTGCCGCAGCCCGACGGACCGATGAAGGCGGTAACGCGTCCCTGATACAGCGACACGTTGATGGTCTTGAGCGCGCGATGGTCGCCGTAGAAGAAGTCGAGGTTGCCGATATCGATCTTTTTGTGGAGACCGTCGGCGGAGATCTGCTCGCGGGTGACGGTCGGAACGGTGAACGAAGCTACGCTGTTCATGACGATTTTCTCTGTGACGTGAGGGCACGTGCGAGGATGCTGAGCGCCAGCACCGTGAGCGTAATGATCAGCGCGCCGGTCCAGGCCAGGCTTTGCCAATCCTTGTAGGGGCTGAGCGCGAACTGGAAGATGACAACCGGCAGGCTCGAGACCGGAGCGTTGAGGTCCGAGGTCCAGAACTGGTTATTGAGCGCGGTAAACAGCAGCGGCGCGGTTTCGCCGCTGATGCGCGCAACCGCCAGCAGGACGCCGGTAATCATGCCGGCACGGGCGGCGCGATAGGCGATCTTCTTGATCATCAACGAGCGCGGCAAACCAATCGAGGCCGCGGCCTCGCGCAACGTATCCGGAACCAGTGTCAGCATGTCTTCGGTGGTACGCACCACCACCGGGATGACGATGACGGCAAGCGACACAGCACCGGCCCAGCCGGAGAAGTGGCCCATCTGCGCCACCATGACCTCGTAGATAAACAGGCCGATGACGATCGACGGGGCGCTCAGTAGGATGTCGTTGATGAAACGCACCACCGACGACAATTTGTCATAGCGGCCGTATTCCGCCATGTAGGTGCCGGCCAGCATGCCAAGCGGCGTGCCGATGACGACGGCGATGACGGTCATCACCAGGCTGCCCATGATCGGGTTGAGCAAGCCGCCGGTCGAGCCGGGCGGCGGCGTCATTTCCGTGAATACCGCGAGCGAAAGGCCACTGAAGCCTTCGTAAAACAGTACAGCCAGGATCAGCACCAGCCAGGAGAGACCGAATATGGTCGCGCCCCAGGCCATACCCATCGTGATGGCGTTGCGGCGCTGGCGGCTCGCGTAAAGCGGCGAGTTGACCTTGGCATCGGCAGCAGCGGCGGCGGATGTATTCATGGTCATTTTCCAACCCGCGCGTTGAGCCGCATCAGCATGATGCGCGCGAAAGCGAGCACGATGAAGGTTA
>DASYCM010000371.1:0-2144 GCA_036500165.1 Pseudolabrys sp. | reverse complement strand
GCGCTTGCCGGCGACGTCGATGCGGTCGTCGCTGCGCCGCAGAACCAGACCTCCATCGCCCTCGCCGGCATCGAGTTCGATGGTTATCCCTCGTTCGTTGCGCGTGAAACGGGGCTCGATCCTCATGACGTCTACCTGATGCTGTGTTTTGGCGACGTGAAGATCGTCCACTGCACCTTGCATGTCGGCGTCAAGGAAGCGGTTTCGCTGATCACCCGGGATCGGGTCGGTCATGTCATCGCTGTCGCCGACCGCGCGCTCAAGCGTCTCGGCGTCGCTGAGCCTAAAATATGCGTCGGCGGACTCAATCCGCATGCCGGCGAGGGCGGCCTGTTTGGCGGCGAGGAGATCGATATCATCAAGCCAGCGATAGATGACGCAGCCAAAGCCGGCGTTTGCGTGTCGGGACCGTTCGGCGCCGATACCATGTTTCATAAGAAGGATTGCGACGCCTTTGTCGTGATGCTCCACGACCAGGGTCACATCACGGCGAAGCTGCTGGCGCGAAATGCCACTGCCGGGCTCGCCATCGGCAGCCCGATCCTGTTCTCGTCGGTCGCGCACGGCAGCGGACACGATATCGTTGGTAAGGGGATTGCCGACCCGAAGGCAATGATTGAAGCGGTCTCGCGGCTGGCAAAAACGCGACACGCCACTGGCCGGTAAGTTTGCGGCGTTAATGCCAGTTCGGCGTCAGGTGCCTTTGAGGTCGTGTGCCTCGGCGAAGAACATGTCCTTCCAGGATGCCGGCAGGTGCTTCAGCCGCCCGACTTTGTGCATGAAGGTGACGTGTTTCATCAGGTTGGCCGGTGTGGTGGTATAGTCGATGTCGGGATCGGAGATCATCGTCACCAGGTCGTCGGCTGAGTTCTTCTTGTCGTTGGTCAGCTTCAGATAGATTTCCGAGGCGGCCTTGCGCTCCTTTTTGATGAAGGCATTGGCTTCCTCGTGCGCGGCGCGGACCGCCCGGCAGATTTTAGGGTTGGCATCGTGGAAGGTCTTGGTGGTGACCTGGATGCCGTTGGTGTGCTTGCCATCGGTGGCGTAGCTGTTGAGCACCGTGTGGACGCCGGGCACCTTGAGTTCGTAATAATTGAACGGCGCCACAGCAAAATGGCTGTTGACGTTCTGGCCTGACAGCATCGACTGCATGGCGTCGGGGTGGCCCATGCTGACGGTGAACTCATCGAGCTTGTCGTATTTCTCGAAGCCCCATAGTTTGGCCGCCGCCATTTGCAGCGCCATGGCTTGACCCGAGATCTTGACGGTCGGCACCGCGATGCGGTCGGCGTTGGTGAAATCCGCGATAGTCTTCACCGCGGGGTTTCGTGTCGTCAGCACGTAGGGCATCGACTGGACGGCGCAGACAGCGCGAACCTCCTGCGGTGTGCCAAAGGTCTTGTCCCAGAGTGTTGCGAGCGAAGGCGAGGCGACATTGACGAAGTGAATTTGCCCGGCGAGCAATCCGTCGTTCAAGGCGCCCGGCCCGCCCATGGTCTGCCAGCCGACGTCGAGACCGTTGACGCCGAGACGCGCCGCGTGTTTCTCGATCAGCTTCTGCTCCTCCATCACCATCTGCGGCAGGAAGGGCAGGCCGTACTGCTTGCCGAGTTTGATGCTGGAGACTTCGGCGGCGGCCGGCCGAATTAAGGCCGGCGTGGCAAAGGGCGTGGCAAGAATCCCGATCGCGAATTCACGTCTGTTCACGTCATCCTCCCTAGTTTTGTCTTATGGCGTTTCCTCGTCGTTAGCCGTGGATCGAAAAGTCCACTTGTCTTGATTGACAGAACTCTGCGTTACTTGAAGCCGAACAGCTTTGCCGGATTGTCGGCTAGGATTTTCTTGCGCAAGCCCGCGTCAGGCGCCCACTCGCCGAGCAGATTGTAAAGCTGAATGGTGCCGACCTTGTCGTGGAACGACAGATGCGGAAAATCGCTGCCCCAGATCAGTTGATCCGGTACCGCGTCCATCAGCGCCTGAGCGATCGGTTTGACGTCGGTAAAGCCCGGCGCGGTCGAGAAGCGATAGATGCCGGTGAGTTTCGGCCAGACGCGTTTCGAGCCGTCGCCGACCAGCCTGAGGAATTCCTGGAAGCCCGGCTGCTGCGGCCCATCCTTGGCCGGAAACAAGCCCATATGCGCGAC
>DASYCM010000370.1:0-1628 GCA_036500165.1 Pseudolabrys sp. | reverse complement strand
ACACCCTGCACCGTCTGCAACAGCCTGAACCATTCGCGCTCGGCATCGCTGGCGAAGCCGAACAGTTTTATCTGGTCCTCGCGCACGTAAGTTTCAATCGACAAGGTCGCCGGATCGCCGGCGTGCGGCAGATGGCCAAGCGTTCGGGCCGAGCAATGCACCTGATAGCCGACGCCGTTGACGTCAAGGATCAGGAAGTCGGTGCCGAACGAGTCGACGATGCCCCGAAGCTTTCCGATCATGTTTCCATCCGCCCAATGCCACGCTTGGCCAGGCTACGAACCCAGAAACCACACAAGAGCATGAACGTGCCGATCCCGGCCAGCGCCAGCGAGAACGAACTCGGCCCGGGCTCCAGATACGAAATCTTCGCGTCTTCGGGACTGTAAGCGATCTGCGCGGTCGAACCGACAGGGTGACGCCGCTGCATCTTCTCCGCGCCGGCCGAATTCTGCATGCCAAAGTCATACGGTTCGACGCCGCCGCCGAAATACTCCTTGCCGCCGACGCTATAGCTGTAATGCGCGGCGTAGCTGTTCCACTCGTCGCGCTCCCTGCTGTTGCCGCTGGTCATCTGCGTCGACTGCCGGCGCAGATCGGAATCGGTAATCGTGGCCGTGGCGCGCGGCCAACGCAGCGTCAGCGCTCCGTTCACAACGCCCCAGACACCCGGCGCAAGAATCAATAACGCGAGCACGATCAGATTTCGGGCAAAAGCCAATGACTGACGCTTGGTCCGTTCCGCGCTGAGTTTGGGAGTCGTTGGCATCCTGATTCCTTATCGACGACCGGCTGCGCGACGCAGCACCGGCGACACCCGATGGTGTGCGTGACAAATGGCGATGGCGAGCGCGTCGGCGGCGTCTTCGCTCTGCGGATCGGCCTTGGGCAGCAGCACGCCGATCATCATCCTGATTTGCGCCTTCTCGCCGTGACCGGCGCCGACCACGGTTTTCTTCACCTGGTTCGGCGCGTATTCGGCGACCGTGAGTCCCGCACGTGCCGGCACCAGCATGGCGATGCCACGCGCCTGGCCGAGCTTGAGCGTCGACGCGCCATTGGCGTTGACGAAGGTATTCTCGACCGCCGCCTCATGCGGCGCGTATTGCGCGACGACGGCGGCAAGGCCGTCATGAATAAGCACCAATCGCTCGCTCAACGCCGCGCGCTCGCTGGTTTCCACCGAGCCGCAGGCGACGTAAATGAGCCGGTTGCCCTCGGCCTCGATCAGGCCCCAGCCGGTGCGGCGGAGGCCGGGGTCGATCCCCAAGATGCGAATCGCTAGAGCGGCCATGGCCCCGTTGATAGCGCCGGGCCGCCTTTCGGCCTAGGCCGGATTGGCCGCCATGCCCTAGAATGGCCGAGCAATGCCGGGCTCTTCTCCGTCCGCACCGCGCCGCAATCGCCGGGCCGTCATCATCGGCGGCTCGATGTCCGGCCTGTTCAGCGCCGCCTTCCTGCGCCAGATCGGCTGGGACGTCGACGTCTATGAGCGCTCGAAAGTCGAGCTGGTCGGGCGCGGCGCCGGCATTACCGGCCATCCTGAGCTGCTGGACGCGCTCACGGCGAGCGGCGCCGGCACCGAGCAGCTCGGCGTCGAGGTGCCCAAACGCGTCGCGCTCGACCGC
>DASYCM010000369.1:0-3607 GCA_036500165.1 Pseudolabrys sp. | reverse complement strand
TTGAGATGGCGGTGCGCCATCATTTGATCTCGCGATATCTGCTGCCGCAGCCGCGCAACGCGCTGGCCGAGGCCGTGCGCACGCATGCTTCCGCCGCGATGGATGTATCCGACGGACTCGTCGGCGATCTCGCCAAATTGTGCCGTGTGTCCAAAGTTGCCGCCGATATAGAGGTGGCGCGGATACCGTATTCCGATGCGGCGCAGGTGGTGATGGCCCAGGATGCGGGCGCACGCGAGACCGCGTTGACCGGCGGTGACGATTACGAGATCCTCTGCACCGTGCCTCCTGACAGGGCCGAAAGTTTCCGCGCTGCGGCGAAAGCCGCCAACGTCCCGGTTACCGAAATAGGCGAAATCGGCAGCGGCGAGGGCGCGCGGTTTCGCAATGTGGAAGGCCATGTCCTGAGTTTCGGGCGAGCCTCGTTCAGCCATTTCTGAAAGTGCACTATCTGAAAGTCACGCAAGACGGCGCGGTTTCGCCTGCGCTATAGTCGGTAAAACACTTCACGTTGGGAGCGAAACAAGAGCCATGCACGACATCACCGCAAAGCCAAACGACAACCCTTCGGCCGCGACGATGAGCAAGCTCGAAAGAGACAAAAATCACCGCCGTTTCCCGACCACGGCCTGGATGCGCCGTGAGGCGCCAAAGAATGTGCCGCTCTTTGCCTATGAGTATTGCGACACCGGCGCCGGCAACGACGGCGGCATCGCCGACAACTGGTCGGCCTTCGACAAGGTCAAGATCGTGCCGCGCTACGGCATCATGCCGTCGCTGCCGCCGGTCGATTGCGAATTGTTCGGCACGAAATATTCGGCACCAATCGGCATGGCGCCGATGGGTGGACCGTCGCTGGTGTGGCCCGGCGCCGATCTGTTGATGGCGCGCGCCGCGCAGCGCGCTCGTATTCCTTACACGCTCAGCGTCGCCGGTGGCGCCACCATCGAGGAGGCCGCAGCGGCGGCGCCTGATGTGTTCTGGCTGCAGCTCTATCGCTTCTGGCATGACGATCACAAAATCGGTTTCGATCTGGTGCGCCGCGCACAGGCGGTCAATGCCAAGGTCTTGACGCTGACACTCGACGTGCCGGTACGCACCACGCGCTCGCGCGAAACTTATGCGGGCCTTGCCGGCGAATTCAAACCGAATGCGCGCATGATCTACGAGATGATGATCCGGCCGCGCTGGCTGATGGCTCTCATGCGCAATGGCTATCCGCGCTTCGCGACGATCTCGCACTATGCGAACAGCACCAACACCAACGACGTCATCAAGTATGCGCGTCAGCGCATGGGTGGCGCCTTCTCGTGGGAAGAGGTCGCGCGCTATCGCGATGCCTGGAAAGGGCCGATGACCGTCAAGGGCATTCTTCATCCCGAGGATGCCGAGAAGGCTGTGTCGCTTGGCGTCGAGGGTATCTGGATTTCGAACCACGGCGGCCGGCAGATCGAGGCGCTGACGCCGTCGATCGATTGTCTGCCGGGCATCGCTGCTGCGGTCGGCAAGAAGGCGACCATCCTGCTCGACAGCGGCGTACGCTCGGGTCAGGACGTCATGCGTGCGCTGGCGCTCGGGGCCGATGCGGCCTTTGCTGGCAAGTCGTTCCTCTGGGCCGTTGCTGCCTTGGGCGACGAAGGGCCGGACCAACTGGTCTCGCTCTACATCGATGAGCTGCGCGCCTCGCTCGGCCAGATCGGCGCGCATACGCCGAAGGATGCGCGCAAGGCCAAGATCCTGCATCCGGGCCGGATCGAATTTTAGGTTCCTGTTTCGCGAGGCGCAGGGGGAAAACAACCCAGCCCTGCGCCTCGGACAGTGGCGATCTTCTCTTTTGACCGTTAAAGAGAGAACGCTTTTGTCTAGGGAATCGCCTCATGTCGGCCATCGCCGAGCCTCTGCCGCACGTTTTTGACGACCGGCTCGCCAAGCGTAATGCGATGGTGCTTGCGGTTGCGCAGGCTTTGGCCGGCGGCAATAACACCGTGATCGTTTCGACCTCGAGTATCATCGGCGCGGTGCTCGCGCCCGATAAGGGTCTCGCCACGCTGCCGATCACCTGCATGGTCATGGGCATGTGGGTCGGCACGCTGCCGGTCGGCTGGCTTGCGCGCCATTACGGCCGCCGCTTCGCGTTACAGACCGGCTCGCTGTTCGGCATCGCTTCGGGGCTGATTTCGTATTTTGCGGTAATGAGCGGCTCGTTCTGGATTCTTCTGCTCGGCACTTTCTGTGGCGGGCTCTATGCCGCCGCGCATCAGTCGTATCGCTTTGCTGCTGCCGACACCGCGAGCGATGCGTTCCGGCCCAAGGCCGTGTCGTGGGTGCTGGCCGGTGGCGTATTCGCTGCGCTGATCGGGCCTCAACTCGTTATCTTCACCAAGGATCTGATGCCGCCGCATCTGTTTGCCGCGAGCTTCCTCGGGCAGTCCGCTTGCGCGGTGATCGCGGCCATCGTGCTGATGTTCGTGAAGGTGCCGCCGATGCCGAAAGTGCGTCCGCACCAGGGCCGTCCGCTTGCCGAGATCGTGCGTGTGCCCCGATTCATCGTCGCGGTTGCCTGCGGTGTCGCCAGCTACGGCCTGATGAACATGGTGATGACGTCGGCGCCGCTCGCGATGGTGGGCTGCGGACATTCTGTCACCGACGCCGCACTCGGCATCCAGTGGCATGTGCTCTCCATGTATGGGCCGAGCTTCTTTACCGGCAGCCTGATTGCGCGGTTTGGCGTTGCCCGCATCACCGCAGTCGGTCTGGCTTTTATCGGCGTGGCCGCCGTGATCGGCATTTCCGGCACCAGTGTGCCGCACTTCTGGATCGGACTGGCGTTCCTCGGCCTCGGCTGGAATTTTGCCTTCATCGGCGCGACGACGATGGTGACGCAGTGCCACCGGCCGGAAGAGCGCAACAAGGTTCAGGCCTTCAACGACTTCCTGATTTTCGGCTGCATGGCGGTGTCGTCGTTCTCGTCCGGCCAGATGCTGGCTTACCTGAGCTGGCAGGCGATCAACGAAGTCGCGTTCCCGGTGATTATCGCCGCCGGCGCGATGCTGCTCTGGCTCAATCTACGCAAGCAGCCGTCGCTCGCTTAACATCATTCGATCCTGAAAAAGGAAGAGGCCGCCGGTGAGGGCGGCCTCTTTGTTTTCGGACACAGCTGTATTTTTATTTAAGCTGTGTCGATACGCTCTGGAACTTGTCGTTGAGCGACGTGCCCAGTCCGTTGACGACAGCAATGATAGCAACCGAGATACCCGCGGCGATCAGGCCATATTCGATGGCCGTGGCGCCGGACTCGTTCTTCAGAAAAGCAACAACCGTTCTGGTCACTGACGACCCCCCTTACTGTTACGTTGACGCGGTGCCGTCGTACCACCGCGGAACTTTTCAAAAAGTTCCATGGAACTCTCAACTTTAAGGCAAGATTTGCGGCAAATGATCCGGATGCGTCGGTATAAAATCCTTATGCTCTTGACAAAATTCCCAAGGACTATATTCTAGATGTATCCCGCCCAATCTACGAGGGGCGTTTGATCAGCGTCATCAGGCGTTGGGCGGGATGCGGTGGCTGGAAGGCGCGTTGGAGATACGACGCAAATGCCCTTCC
>DASYCM010000368.1:0-6698 GCA_036500165.1 Pseudolabrys sp. | reverse complement strand
GCTTTGAGGATCTTGTGTGCGAAATAAATCGGCGCCGGCATGAACGAATTCTTTTCGTAGACTTCGCTCTCGGTGCAGGCGAAGCCGAACATCATGCCCTGGTCGCCGGCACCTTCTTCTTCGCCGCTTTTCTTCTTCTTGGCGTCCACACCCATGGCGATGTCGGCGGACTGGCCGTGCAACAGCACCTCGACATCGGCGCCGTAGCTGGAGAAGCCGTCCTGGTCGTAGCCTATGTCCTTCACGACACCGCGCGCGATCTTGGCGATCAACTCGCGGTCGACGACGAACTTGCCATTGTGTTTGTGGAAGAAGGGCGACTGGCCGCGGCCTTCACCGGCAATGACGATTTTGTTGGTCGTCGTCAGCGTTTCGCAGCCGAGGCGGGTGTTGACGGCGCTGTCGTCAGAGATGCCGAGCTTAATGTCGTTCTCGAGAAAAGCATCGAGCACCGCGTCGGAAATCTGGTCGCAGACCTTGTCAGGATGACCTTCGGAAACCGACTCGCTGGTGAAAAGAAAATTCTTGTGCGCCACGCGGAAACTCCTCCCAGGCGCGGAACGCCGCGCCGAACGATTTTCGGGAGTGTTTCTTGCAGCGACGGCGCGCGAGGTCAAGATGCGGGCCGCTAAACTGCGCCCGTTGGGCGACCGCCCCGTGCGCTAAATTCTTATTTCTTCGCCTTAATTTCTTCGCCTTATTCGTCGCCGGCGATTTGCTCGACGAGGTCGACGATCTTGCGGCGGAGTTTGCTGCTCTTGATCTTCATGAAGGACTTGGTCAGCGACAGGCCGTCCGAGGTTGCGAGGAAGTCCGACACATAGGCTGGCGACGGAGCTTCGCTCATGCCCCCGGAATGGCCCGGCATGTTCGGCGCACCTTCGAAGAAGAACGACACCGGCACCTGAAGGATATTGGAAATTTGTTGCAACCGGCTGGCGCCGATGCGGTTGGTGCCCTTTTCGTATTTCTGAACCTGCTGAAAAGTCAGGCCGAGGGCGTCGCCGAGCTTTTCCTGGCTCATGCTCAACATCATCCGGCGCATACGCACGCGCGAACCTACGTGCTTATCGATCGGATTGGGCGCCTTCTTAGCCATAAATATCTCCTATGCAACTGCCGTAATCCGTAATGTCATAAGTTAGGGCCTACATGCAATGCGTGAATCTTGGCGAGAATATAGTTGCATATAAAGAAAAGATGAAATTAGTTAACAAAATCAAGCGCTTTCGCTTGATCTACAACCCATGTCGACGCGCATAAGTGGTAGTTTTAATTGCGCACATACAACTTGCCGCCCGGCCAGCCTTATTTGTGCAATCTAAGGGTGAAGCCGTCGTCGCGTGACGAATATAAAGCTTACTACCAGAAATAGAATAAAGGCGCAGTCACCAACTAACAGGAAAAGGGGCGGGGTCGCCGGCTGCGGCAGGCGCGAGTCGAAAACGCCTTCGGCGCCGAGCGGCAGCGAGTTGATCACGCGGCCAAGCGGATCGATCACAGCGGAAATTCCGGTGTTGGCGGCACGAACCATCGGCAGACCTTCGGCGATCGCCAGCACGCGAGACTGTTGGAAATGCTGATGAGGGCCGGTGCTGATGCCGAACCAGCCGTCATTGGTGACGTTCACCAGCCAGCCCGGCCGTTCTTCGCCGCGCGGCACGGCGGCGCCCTGGAAAATCGCCTCGTAGCAAATCAGCGGCAGCATTTTCGGCGCGTGTGGCACGTCCATGGCGCGACGGCGGTCGCCGGATTGGAAGCCGCCGATCTGTTTGGTGAGATTCCGCAAACCGATTTTCTCGAGCACACGCTGGAACGGCAGATATTCGCCGAACGGTACCAGATGCACTTTGTCGTAGATGCCCTGGATCGAGCCGTCGGGGTCGATGACGTAAACCGAGTTATAGGCGCGCGGGTTTGCGGCGGTGGCGCCTTGTGCGGCGCGCACGGCACCGGTGATCAGTTCGGTACCGGGCTTCAACAAGCCCGCGATCTGAGCCAGCGCATCAGGCTCGCGCGTCAGAAAAAACGGAAAAGCCGATTCGGGCCAGATCAGATGGGTGACGTTACTCAAGCCTTCCGCGTCAGGGCCGGTCGAGCGGCTCGACAGCCCGATATAACGCGCCATCACCTCTGCCTTGGCGGAGTAATTGAACTTCTGATCCTGCTGCAGATTGGGTTGCATCACGCGCAGCGTCACGCCGTCGACGAACGCGGTTGGGTTCAGCGACAGGCGGACTGTGCCGTAGATCATCATCACTAAAATAATGATGAGACCCAGCGCCAGCGGCCGGTAGGGACGCGGCGTATCTATCGTGTCATCGGCGAGAACGGCGGGCGTGGCGCAGATTGCGATGCAGAGAAACGTCAGCGCCCAGATGCCGACCAAGGATACGCTTTGCGCCAGCGCCAACGGCTGCGTCAGTGCGTAACCGAACGTGTTCCACGGAAATCCGCTGAGTACGTGGCCACGCAGCCACTCCGCGATGGTCAGTGTCGCGGCCAGGGCCAGCAGACGCTCCGGCCCGCGCACCCAGATCAACCGCGCTGCCGCCACACCGAGCGCGGTAAAGATCGCGAGATAGGCGGGCAGTCCCGACACCGCGATCGGCAACAGCCAGGCGAAGGTCTTGGCATCGACCAGAAAGGCGTAGCCGATCCAGTACAGTCCCGCGACGAAGAAGCCGAAGCCGAAACACCAGCCGGCAATCGCGGCGTTGATTGCGCCGCTCCAACGGCCGGCGGCCGAGCCGTCGATCAGCCAGACCAGCACCGGAAACGTCACGAATAATATGGGCCAGGCGTTGAATGGCGCCATAGCCAGCGCCGAAGCGGCGCCGGCGGCCAATGCGATTGCCGCACGCCGCCAGCCGGAGGCGAGCATGATGGCATGGCTGATGCGGGCGAGCGTCAAGGGCGCTGCCTGGTCGCGGTCGAACGCGATGTTGGTTCGCCGCCTTCTTGCGTCTCATCGAGCGACAGCGTCTGCGGCGCGGTGCCGGCGAGTACGGCATCCGGCTCGTCACGTTTTTTTTGTTCGCGCGATTTCTCGCGGCGCTCCTTCAAGCGGACGATGCGCACGCGTTTGACGCGGCGCGGGTCCGCATCGAGCACTTCAAATTCGAACATCGCGGGGCCGGGAATGATCTGGCCGCGTAACGGCAGGCGTCCGGCGCGCGTCACCAGATAACCGCCGAGCGTATCGACCTCATCGGCGGCGTCGCCGACATCGAAATCATTGCCGACGGTAAGCGCAACGTCTTCGATCTTGGCGCGGGCATCGGCGATATAGGAGCCATCGGGCTGTTGCACGACGTCGGCCTCGGCGTCCTCGTCGTGTTCATCGGCGATCTCGCCGACGATCTGTTCGACGATGTCCTCGATCGAAACGATGCCGTCGGTGCCGCCATACTCGTCGACGACCAGCGCCAGATGAATCTGCTTGGCCTGCATGCGCTCAAGCAGGTCGATCACCCGCGCCGACGGCGGCACGAACAATATCTCGCGCACGATCGCCGCCGCCGACAGCGGCATGGCTAGATCGATGGCCTTGAGATCCAGCCCGGCGGGCAGGGGCTTCTTGCGCTTCTTGTTTTTTTCCGGGTCGACCGCGGCATGCGCAGTCATGAAGGCAATCAGATCGCGGATGTGGACCGTGCCGATCGGATCGTCGAGCGTGTCGTTATAGACAACGAGCCGGGAATGTCCGGCGCTCTCGAACATGCGCACCAGTTCGCCGATCTGAATGTCCTGATGCACGGAGATGATGTCGGCGCGCGGCACCATGACGTCGCCGACGCGGCGCTCGCGCAGGCCGAGGATGTTCTTGAGCATCCGGCTTTCTTCCGGCGAGAAGCCGGTTTCGGCAGACGGCATGTCGTCGAGGACGTCTTTAAGGTCGGCGCGGATCGAGCCGGGCTTAAGGCCGAACAAAGAGCGGAATGCGCGCACGAACCAGTTGCCACCGCCTTCATGCGCCGGCTTGACGATGACCGGCAGATTACGGGCGTCGAATGTGCCGCTCGAATTTGAATCGCTGTCGGGCATGGCGTCAGGCGTCACCACGAATGAGGTCTCGGCCGAGATAAGGATCGGGCCGTTTCATGGCGATCATGATTTTGCTTTCAAGCGCTTCCATGGCGTCGGCCTCGGAATCAGTCTGGTGATCGTAGCCGATGAGGTGCAGAAAACCATGCACCGTGAGATGCGCCAGATGATGCTGGAAAATCCGGTCTTCCTGGTCGCATTCCCGCGTCAGCGTCTCATAGGCGACGACGATATCCCCGAACATCTTTTCGCCAGTGGCAATATCCGGTGTGGGGAACGACAGAACATTGGTTGCCTTGTCGATTTTGCGCCAGTCGCGGTTCAGGGTGCGGATCGTCGCATCGTCGGTCAGCATGACGCTGACTTCGCCATCGCCGGCTTCGGCCACCGCCGCGGCAGCCGCGATGGCCTCGCGCACGGTCTGCTCAGCCGCGGGCTCAGCGTCCCAATTCGACGATGCGATCTGGATATCCACCGACGGCGTAGCCGCACGCCGTTCCAGGGCCGGTGTCATTTCCTGTCCCCGCCGCTTTTACCATTGCCACCATTCTTGCTGGCGGCGCGGTCGTAGGCCTCGACGATTCGTCCGACAAGTTCATGACGGACCACGTCCTGCGCGCTGAAGGCGACAATGCCGACGCCTTCGATGCCGTCGAGCAGGCGAACCGCCTCGGCCAACCCTGAGGGTTGGCCGTTCGGCAAATCGACCTGGCTCGGGTCGCCCGTGACGATCATGCGGCTGTTCTCACCAAGGCGCGTCAGAAACATTTTCATCTGCATCGAGGTGGTGTTCTGCGCCTCGTCGAGAATGACGCAGGCGTTCGACAACGTACGGCCGCGCATGAAGGCGAGAGGCGCGATTTCAATATCGCCGCTCTCAAGCGCACGTTCGACGACACGGATATCCATCAGGTCATGCAGCGCGTCGTAGATCGGCCGCAGATAAGGATCGACCTTCTCGCGCATGTCGCCCGGCAGGAAGCCGAGCCGTTCGCCGGCTTCGACTGCGGGGCGCGACAGGATAATGCGGTCGACTTCCTTGCGCTCGAACATCTGGATGGCCTGGGCCACCGCGAGCCAGGTCTTACCGGTGCCGGCGGGGCCGGTCCCGAAAATCAGCGAATAGCGCTTGAGCGCGCGGATGTAGGCATCCTGCGCCGCGGTCCGTGCGCGCACCGGACGCTTGCGCAAATTGATTTCCTCGAACGCGGCGCGTCCGCCTGCAGGATCGAAATCGAACAGCGAGCCTTGCGCGATCGCCTGGCGGATCGCGCCCTCGACATCGCCCGACGACAAGTCGCCGCCGCGCTTGATCTGTTCATAGAGGCCTTCGAGTACGCGGCGCGCCTGCTCGCAGGCGCCGCGCGAACCGCTGACGGTGACGTGGTTGCCGCGCTGTTCCGCGACGACGCCAAGACGCCGCTCGATCAGCGCGAGATTCTGGCCGTATTGGCCGAAAAGCACCGAGGCAAGTTTATTGTCCTCGAACGCGAGCACGATCTGCGTTGTTGCCGTCTCTTCCGAGACGGCGGCGGCCGGGATCACGGGATCCGAAGTACGCAAGGTGGGGCTCAAGCTCCTGCTGTCGCTAATTGCGGCGCGTGCTGCATTCCAGTCTCCTCGGCGATGTCGCCGAACAGGGTGTTAGTGCCGGTCCCGGTGATCGCCACCGATAGAACCCGCCCAATCAGCTCAGGCCGCGCCATGACCTGCACCGTTTGCAAATATGGGGTTTTGCCGACCAGTTGCCCAGTGAGGCGGCCGGGTTTTTCCAGCAGAACATCGACGGTTTTGCCGACGAAACTGGCGTTAAAGGCCTGCCATTGCTGGGTTATAACCGCTTGTAACCGCAGCAGGCGTTCATGACTTTCCGCCTGCGGAACCTGGTTTTCCATATTGGCGGCGGGCGTGCCGGGCCGCGGCGAATAGGCGAAACTGTAGGCGCCGGCGTAGTTTACCTCGTCGACCAGCGCCAGCGTGTCGCGGAAATCCTGCTCGGTTTCGCCGGGAAAGCCGACGATGAAGTCCGACGAAAACGCCAGATCCGCGCGCGCATTGCGCAATTTCGAAATGGCATCGAGATAGTCGCGCCGCGTGTGACGGCGGTTCATCGCTGCAAGAATACGGTCGGAGCCTGACTGCACCGGCAAATGTACATAGGGCATCAGTGCCGGCAGGTCGCGATGCGCCTCGATCAGGTCGTCTTTCATGTCGAGTGGGTGGCTGGTCGTGTAACGCAGCCGATTGATTCCCGGCACTCGCGCCAGACGATGCAGCAAGGCGGCGAGTGTCGCCGGCCGGCCGTCTTCGCCATCGCCGTGATAGGCGTTGACGTTCTGTCCGATCAGCGTGATCTCGCGCACGCCCGCGTCCGCCAGCTTCTCGACATCGACGACGATCTTGGCGACGGGGCGCGATATTTCCGCGCCGCGCGTGTAAGGCACCACGCAGAAGGTGCAGAATTTATCGCAGCCTTCCTGCACCGTGACGAACGACGTCACGCCACGCTTGGCAATCGCGGCGCGCGACGGCTGCGCCATTGAATCGAATTTATCTTCGACCGGAAATTCGGTGTCGACGATCTTCTCGCCTTCACGAAGACGCGCGATCATGCCGGGCAGGCGGTGATAGTTCTGCGAGCCGACGACGAG
>DASYCM010000367.1:0-2981 GCA_036500165.1 Pseudolabrys sp. | reverse complement strand
AGCCGAGCTTCTGTATCTTGTCTTTAATCTCTTGATCGACTTTGCCAGCGAGAAAGGCGGTAAGCGCGTCTGGCGTACGAAGCTGATTGAGAGTCCCTGAAAACTCTCGAAGGTCTTTGTCGCCGATTGTGCCGCTTTGCTTAGTTTTAGACTGAAGAATGTGCACTTCTAGCTGATTGTCGTCGATGTAAATGCCATCGATTCCTCGATCGTTGCTTTTGTCGCAGATGGCGTCTTCCGCACTGACTTGGTCAAGGCGATATATGTGTTCAAGGAACCAGTTGAGGAACGCGATCGAAATCGGGCGACCCTTATCGGTGTAGGGTTTGATCGTGGCGACCATGTTCGCGTATTCCAGATCGCCGTCTTGCATAGGAATAATCCATCTTATTCGTTCGGTGTTTGCAGGTCGCGAGAGCGGACGGATGCTCCACGAGTCGTCTGTTCACTGAACCGTATCACGCATACGGGTGTCACGACCTGTCACAAACAGACCTCCGTCGTGATTGTCTAAGTATCTGAAATATATAGAGGTTGAGAGATTTGGCTGGGGAACTAGGATTCGAACCTAGATTGACGGAGTCAGAGTCCGCAGTTCTACCGTTGAACTATTCCCCAACGAGGCGAGCCGGGCAGGACCAATAAGGCCGCCGCCCGGGCCGTCCGAAGGCCCCTCACATGCGGCAATTCGGCTGATTTGACAAGGGCGGACCTGTGGCGGCCGGGCCATTTTCTGGCTGAAAATTCGGAAAATCAGGCCGCTTTGCGCGGCAGGGTAATGACCGTCAGCACCGACAGTAGGGCAAAGGCCGCAACCGCGGCAAATACCAACCGTGGATTGCCGTGGTCCATGACCGCGCCAAAGATCAGCGGCGAGACGATGCCGCCGATATTGAAACCGGTGGTGATGAAGCCGAACACCTTGCCGAAGGAGCCGGGCGGGGTGACGTCACGCACGATCATGTCACGGGACGGCATGATGACACCGTAGAAGAAGCCGAACACCGTCATCACCGCGATCAACATGACCGAGCCGAGGTCGATCTGGCCGATGAGGACTGCCATGGCGGCCATACCGGCCAATCCGAGCGCCGCGACCATGGCGTGGCGCTTGCCGCGGGTGGCAACCACGCCGCCCGCCAGCACGCCGAAGGCCGACGTCAGCAGCAGGCTCGACAGCGCCGTGTTGGCGACCGCCGGCGGTGTGCCGTGCAGGACGCCGAGCGCCACCACCGAGTAATTGAACATGCCGCCGCTGATCATCGCCAGCAGCACGAAGAAGAGCAGGTTCATCAGGATCGGCCCGGACAATAGCAGGCTCCAGCTGCCGGCGGATTTGTCGGTATCGTCTTTCGGCTTGGCTGCCTCGGGGATCGGCGTGCCTTCGCGCACGAGTATCAAGACCAGTGCCACAACGAGGCCGAGCAGCCCGGAGCCGATGAAAGCCGCGCGCCAGCCCCACATGCTCTGCATCAAGAGCAAGCCCGCGGGCGCTGCGGTCGAGCCCATCATGCCGGCGAAGGTGTGCACCGAAAACGCGTGGCCGATGCGCTCGGACGGAACGTGGTGCGACAGCATCGCGTAGTCGGCCGGGTGGTAGACCGTATTGCCGACACCGGCGAGGCCGAACATCACGACCATCACCCAGAATGAATCGACCAGACCGACGACGGTAAAGGCTACCGCGCCGATCAACAGGCCGATGATCAGAATGATGCGTGCGCCCAGCCAGTCGACGAGAAATCCAGCCGGCGTCTGCAAGGCGGCGGTAACGACATTGAACGCCGCGAGTGCCAGCCCGATTTCGGTGTAGCTTACGTTGTAGGCGTCGCGCACGAAGGGCAGCAACGGTGCCAGGATCAGAATGTAATAATGAGAGACGAAATGCGCCGCGCTCACCAGCGCGACGATACGGATGTGCGATGACCGTGGTTCGGCGCGGAGTTCGGCAGTGTCCGCCATTTATGCAGTGGCCTTCGGCTGCTTTGCTTTAGCGTCCTGGATGGCGTGCCAGACTTTCGACGGTGTCATCGGCATTTCCAGATGCCTGATGCCGTATTCCGACAGCGCATCGACAACGGCATTCGCAACGGCGGGAAGTCCGCCGGAGGTGCCGGCTTCGCCGCAGCCCTTGGCGCCAAGCGGATTGGACTTGGTCGGCACCGGATGGTTCGCCACGTCGATCATCGGCGCGTCGTGTGCGCGCGGCATGGCGTAATCCATGAACGAGCCGGTCACGAGCTGGCCGTCGGCATCGTAAACGGTCTGCTCGAGCAATACCTGGCCCAGGCCCTGCATGACGCCGCCCTGGATCTGGCCCTCGACCAGCATCGGATTGATCACCGTGCCGAAATCGTTGACGGCGTTGTACTTCACGACGCGGGTGAGCCCGGTATCGGTATCGATTTCGACCTCGGCGACGTGCACGCCGTTCGGATAGGTGCCCGGGATCTGTTCGGTGACGTGTGTGACGTCGAGCGTGGAGGGCACGCCCTCCGGCAGCTTCAGGCCGGAACGCAATTGTGCCGCAAGCTCGATGATGCCGACGGAGCGGTCGGTGCCGGCAATGACGAAACGGCCGGCCTTGAATTCGATGTCGCCGGCGGATGCTTCCAACACGTGCGCGGCGATCTGCTTGCCGTTCTCAATGACCTTGACGGACGCCTGCGTGATCGCGGTGCCGCTCATCGTTGCCGAACGCGAACCGCCGGTGCCGCCGCCGGTCACGAGCTGGTCGCTGTCGCCTTGCACGAGGCGGATGCGGTCAAACGGGATACCGAGTTTCTCGGTGAGCACTTGTGCGAAGGTCGCGGCGTGGCCCTGACCGTAATCGAGGGTGCCGGTGACGATTGTCACCGTGCCGTCGGCTTCGAAACGGATGCCGCCTTGTTCGATGGTCATCGCCGCAGTGGTTTCGACATAACAGGCGACACCGAGGCCGCGCAGCTTGCCGGCGCGCTTGCTCTCGCGCTTGCGCTTGC
>DASYCM010000366.1:0-2554 GCA_036500165.1 Pseudolabrys sp. | reverse complement strand
GCGGGGCATCGGCCTCGCCGAGATGCGAGAAAACCGTCATGTAAAAATTAATATCCGCTTCATTCTCGCCAATAACGGCGGTCAGAATGTTGGTCACGACATGGCGCGTCCGGGCACCCTTATTGCGCTCAGCCATCGCATCGCGGACCATCGACGGCCCCTTAAGTTGCTTACCCTGCCGGTGCCAAACGCCGTCGCCGGCAAAGCTCGTCGCCACGGTCTCAAACTGGTTGGAATCCAGTGCCGCAAACAGCCCAATCAAGGTGCGTTCCGCACCGCGTTCGGCAGTAATTTCTGCAACAGCGTCCATATGAAGTCTCCCGTTCGATATCAGATGTGTACGCGCGACAGCAGGCCCGGCGGATAGCGTTCGCCGGCGACCGCGCCTCGCGCAAAGAGCTTTTCGAGTGCTGCGAGCGTCGCAGCGGAGAGTTTAATGTCCGCGGCCTTTGCATTCTCCCGCAGCCAATGCACCTGGCGCGTACCAGGCACCGGCACAATGAAGTCGCGGCGTGTCAGCAACCACGCCAGCGAAAGTTGCGCGTTCGAACAGCCTTCCTTCCGCGCAAGCGCCCCCAGCTCTTCAACCAGCTTCGCGTTGCGCTTCATATTGTCCGGCTGGAAGCGCGGATGCGTGAAGCGCATGTCGCCCTTTTCCAGCGTTGTTGCTTCGGTTACCACACCGGACAGGAACCCCCGTCCCAAGGGGCTATAGGCAACGAAACCGATGCCAAGCTGACTGCAGAGGTCGAGCAACTCATTCTCCGGCTCGCGCGACCAGAGCGAATATTCGGTCTGTAGCGCTGCCATCGGATGCGTCGCGTGGGCGCGCTTCAGCGTTGCCGGCGCCGCTTCCGAAATGCCGAGGTGACGGATCTTGCCCTGCTGCTTGAGCTTAGCCATGGCGCCGACGGTGTCCTCGATCGGTACCGTCTGATCGATGCGGTGGATGTAGTAGAGATCGATGACATCCGTCTGAAGCTGGCGAAGGCTTTTCTCGCAGGCCTGCATGACATATTCAGGACGACCGTCGACGCCAGGCTTGCCCCCCGCGTCGCGGGTGTTGCCAAACTTGGTCGCGATGATGAACTTGTCGCGGCGTCCCTTGAGCGCACGCCCAACCGAGGCCTCGTGCGTACCGTTCTGGTAGGCGTCCGACGTATCGATGAAATCGCCGCCCGCCTCCAGCGAACGGCTCAAAAGCTCCGAGACCTCCGCATCGTCCGCCGCATCGTAGATCGGCGCCCCGAGCGCGATGGCCGGAACATCGAGCGAGCCAAGTTTACGCCGATGCATGGCGCCTTAGACCTTCAGCAGGCCGAGTGCGCCGAGGATGCTCGTCATGTCGGCATGTTCCTGCTTCAAATAGGCTTTGAGCTTGTCGCTGTCGAGATACATCTCGGACCAGAAATAACGGTCGGCCTCTTCGTTCCACTCCTTGGTGACCACCGCCTTGGACAGCACGCCTTCCCAATACTTGATCTGGTCCGGCTTGATGCCGACCGCGCCTGCGGCGCCACGCCAGGCGCCGACATCACAATCCACGCCCTGTTCTTTCCAGGTAGGACACGACGCGAAGGCGCCTTTGAGACGCTCGGGAGACGACATGGCGATGGCACGCACCAGACCGGCCTCGAGTTCAGGTACCGCACTCGCCGCAGTGATGACGCCGACATCGGCGTTACCGGCAACGATATCGGCCACGACGTCGCGCGCTGAATCGAATACGCGGATTTTCGGCGCCGTCACCGAAGCACCGGCATGCTTGATGACTTTAGCCACCGCGATGTGGTTCGGATTTCCAAGTGAGGTCGACAGCGAGATTGTGACTTTCGACGGATCGGCCTTCAAACTCTTCAGCAGCTCGGCGCCGGAACTGACGGGCGACTTCGAGTTGGAAATGAACACCATGTATTCGTTGTATAGAATGGCGACCGGCACGTTGCGGATCGTCTCCGCCTTGACGATGCCGGTCAGAACGTCGGTGACGTTGTTGGGAGAATTGATGCCGATCAGATTGGCGTCACCCTCCCGTCCCGCAATGTGCACCCAGGCCTTGCGGCCGCCGTCGCCGGCGATGTTGACGACCTTCGCCGGCACATCCATCAGCTTATTAGCCTCGATCGACTTTAGCAGGGTGCGCGCCGAGCGATCGGTACCGCCGCCTGGCGGTGTGCCCGCGATGATTTCGACCTCGCTCGCTGGTTTCCATCCCGACATCGTCTTGTTCCTTTTTTGTGTAGCCGCAGCGGCCGCACCGATTGGCCGGTGTGTTAGCGCGCGCCAAATTGATATTGCGGGAGACGCATTGCGCATCGAGGCAACGAGAAAACTGTGCCACGGCGATTTCAGTGAAACAACGCTCGGCTCAGAACACCATTTTAGGGAAAAACGTCCGCTGCAGCGCAACAAATCGCGATAAATGGGCCTCCAAAGTACATACTTCTAATTTCTGAAAGTTGACTTCAGAATATTCAGACTCCTGCACCCGACATTCGTCTTTCGTTTGCAGGTAAAGCAGTGAAAATATTCTTCACGGAGGACAATACTATGG
>DASYCM010000365.1:0-2967 GCA_036500165.1 Pseudolabrys sp. | reverse complement strand
TTCGGCGGCGTGCGACAGCGTTTGCGCATCCAGCGCTTCGTTCAAGCTTGCTGCCCGTGCATTACAAAAGGCAACCACATGACCATCAACCTGACGATCCCCGATATCCACGAGATGAAGCCGCGCATTACCGTTTTCGGCGTTGGCGGCGCCGGCGGCAATGCCGTGAACAACATGATCACGGCCGGTTTGCAGGGCGTCGACTTTGTCGTCGCCAACACCGACGCACAGGCGCTGACGCTTTCGAAAGCCGAGCGCATCATTCAGATGGGCACGCAGGTGACCGAAGGCCTCGGCGCCGGTTCGCAGCCTGAAGTCGGTCGCGCCGCCGCCGAAGAAGTGATCGATGAAATCCGCGATCATCTCTCGGGCGCGCACATGGTGTTCGTCACCGCCGGCATGGGCGGCGGCACCGGCACGGGTGCTGCTCCCGTGGTCGCCAAGGTCGCCCGCGAGCTCGGCATCCTCACCGTCGGCGTCATCACCAAGCCGTTCCACTTCGAAGGCGCCCGCCGCATGCGCTTTGCCGAAGCCGGTATCACCGAGCTGCACAAGGTTGTCGATACGCTGCTGGTGATCCCGAACCAGAACCTGTTCCGCGTCGCAAACGAGAAGACCACCTTCGCCGACGCCTTCGCGATGGCCGACCAGGTGCTCTACTCGGGCGTCGCCTGCATCACCGACCTGATGGTCAAGGAAGGCCTCATCAACCTCGACTTCGCCGACGTTCGCGCCGTCATGCGCGAAATGGGCAAGGCGATGATGGGCACCGGCGAAGCCACGGGCGAGAAACGTGCGCTCACCGCCGCCGAATCGGCGATTTCTAACCCGCTGATCGACGACGCCTCGATGAAGGGCGCTCGTGGCCTGCTGATTTCGATCACCGGCGGCAAGGATCTCACGCTGTACGAAGTCGACGAAGCCGCGACCCGTATCCGCGAGGAAGTCGACCAGGACGCGAACATCATCGTCGGTGCGACCTTCGACGAAACGCTGGAAGGCATCATCCGCGTGTCGGTCGTTGCGACCGGCATCGACCATGCCAACGCCCCGCGCGCGCAGCAGCCCGCCGAAAGCGCGCTGAAGGAACTCGCCGGCAAGATGCGCAGCGAGACCAAGCGCATCGCCGATCGCGTCGAGCGCCTGCAGCCGACGGCCGGGGCCGCGCCGGCCAATGTTGCGCTCGAATCCGCAGCCCATGCCGCCGTGGCCGCCGCGCTGATGCCGGCGCATACCGCGGCCGCTGAAGAAGTCACGATCCGCCCGATGCCGGTGAAGCCGTCGCTCTTCGAGCCGGGGGCCGAATCGGCGCCGCAGATGGAAATGCCGATGCCGGCTACCTTCATCCCGCCGGCTCCGGAACGCACCATGCGCGCGCCGCGCATGCCGCGGATCGACGAGCTGCCGTTGCCCGGCCAGAACGAAATGCGGGCACAGCGTGGCGAGATGGTCGAGGAACATCCGGAAAAGCGCCGTATGTCGCTGATGCAGCGGCTGGCGTCGGTCGGCCTCGGTCGCAAGCCGGAGGAGGCGGAAGCCCCGCCGGCACCCCGTACTGCTCGCGCCATGCCGCAGTTCGAACGTCCGGCACAGCGCCCGACGGCTCGCCAGCCCGAGGGCCGGTATCCCGAAGGAAGACCTGTTGATCCGGTATCGGAGTACGCCCGTCGTGCCGCACCGCAGGGTCTGGATACCCACGGCCGTCCAACAACTGTGCATAATTCGGCCGACGAGGACCAGCTGGATATCCCGGCGTTCCTACGCCGGCAGGCCAACTAGGATTGTTACTGACCCCGCTCCGGAAAACACCGGGGCGGGGTACTGAACGCTCGGTAAGTATGCGTGTTGCGTATTAAGTAATTGAAATAATTATGTTATTAATCGTAATACGTGGCGTGCCGGTGCCGCCGCTTCTGTCACAATCCCGAAATCGTACCTACAGCCTCGGTAACGTAAACCTGCTTTACGACGCCTGCTGCGTGTAAAAATGCGGCATAAATGCGTAACAGTTGGTAAGAAACCGTGAGTTGGCGGGGGCAGAGGCCGGGCCTAAGTTCTGGTTGTCAAAAGGACTTTTGAAGTCCTTGGGGGTTATCGCCACTACCTTCGGGCGTATCGAGTTGAAGGCAGCAATGTGGCCCCGGTGGGGTCATTGGATGGGACCCGCACGGTACGCGTAGCGTGACGGCGGGTACGGGGATAATGAAGAGCGCTAAACAGACCACGTTGCGCGATCAGATTGCCGTTTCCGGTGTCGGCGTGCATTCCGGTTTGCCCGTCAACCTGACCTTGAATCCTGCGCGCGATGACGAAGGTATCGTCTTCCGCCGCGTGTCGGCTGACGGTTCGATCGAGCGCGAAGTGCGCGCCGACGTCCGCTCCGTAACCGCTACCGAATTTGCGACCGTGCTTGGCGACGCCAAGGGCCCGATCTGCTCGACCGCCGAGCATCTGCTCGCGGCGCTGCGCGGCCTGCACGTCGACAACGTCATCGTCGAGATCGACGGTCCTGAAGTGCCGATCATGGACGGCAGCGCTGCGGCGTTCGTCGATGCGCTCGATCAGGCCGGTCTCACCACGCGCGCGCAGCCGCGCCGCTATATCGAAGTTCTCAAGCCCATTCGCGTCTCCAAGGACAAGTCTTTCGGCGAACTGCGGCCCTATAGCCACGGTTTCCGCGTCGAGGCCGAGATCGAATTCGATCATCCGCTGATCGGCAAGCAGGCAATGGCGCTCGATATCGAGCCCAACAGCTTCCGCCGTGAAATCGCGCGTGCCCGTACCTTCGGCTTCATGAAGGACGTCGCCAAACTGTGGAGCGCCGGCTACGCGCTCGGCGCCAATTTCGCCAACACGCTGGTGATCAGCGAAGACCGCGTTCTCAATCCGGAAGGCCTGCGCTTTGCCGACGAGTTCGTGCGCCACAAGGTGCTCGACGCTATTGGCGATCTGGCGCTGGCCGGTCAG
>DASYCM010000364.1:0-25314 GCA_036500165.1 Pseudolabrys sp. | reverse complement strand
ATCTTTCCGGCGCCTTACGATGTCACGAAAGATTTTGAGCCTATCGGCGGCATCGTCGTCGATCAGCAGATCATTATTTCGCGCCCCGATCTGCCGGCCAAGAATCTGCAGGAGCTTGTCGCCTGGTTCAAAAGCAATGGTGACAAGGCTACTCAAGGCACCGGCGGTTCCGGCAGCACGTCTCACGTTGTCGGGATATTGTTTCAACGCAAGACGGGGACCAATTTCGCCTTTGTGCCGTACCGCCAAGGTGTGGGAGCCGCGATGATCGATCTGATGGCTGGCCGGCTCGACACAATGTTCAGCGTTGCCGCCAACGCCATCCCGCACATCAAGAGTGGCGCAGTAAAGGCATATGCGGTGACTGCGAAAGAGCGTCTGGCCGCGATGCCTGATATTCCGACAGTCGACGAGGCCGGCCTTCCGGGTTTCTACACCGCGAACTGGCACGGCCTGTTCGCTCCGAAAGGAACCTCGAAGCCGATCCTCGATACACTCAACGCCGCGCTTGTGACCGCTCTCGCCAATCCGGCCACACGGAAGCGGATGGAGGAGCTGGGACAGGAAGTGCTGTCGAGGAAGGAGCAAACGCCGGAGGCGCTGGCGCAGCTCCTGAAAAGCGACATTGCTACCTGGTGGCCCGTCATCAAGGATGCCGGGATCAAGAATGAATGAGCCGATGCCGAAGGGCATGACGTAAAGGGACTGCGCTGATGTATCGGATGATGGTGGCGGACTACGATTCACCTTCTTATTTCGTGGCGACTGCTGCGGTGAAGCTTGGCTTTTTCAAGAAGGAAGGTCTTGATGTCGAGTTTGTCGCCGAATACGGCGCCAAGCATGGACCAGAGCAACTCCGCGCCGGCAATATCCACTTTTTCGGCGGACCGGCATTCGCTGCAACGCGCGCCTTCCCGGCCTGGAAAGGCGCCAAACTCGTCGCGGCGCTGGCGCAAAATTCCTATTGGTTCATGGGTGTGCGCAAGGACCTCGACATTCCTCGCGGTGACATCAAGGCGCTCAAGGGCCTGCGCATTTCGTCGTCGTTCGCGTTTCCGCGCACGGCATTGCGGCATATGCTGATCGAGGCCGGCGTTGACGCCGACGCTGACGAAGTCCGCATCGTCGAGAGCCTGCCGTCATCCTCGCACTCGCACAGCCTCGACGGCATCAAAGCTCTTCGGGAAAACATCGCTGACGGTTTCTGGGGCAATGGCATGCGTCTGGCGCTGGCCGAGAAGGCGGGCGTTGCCAAGCTGCATCTCGACCTTCGCCGCGGCGACGGACCACCCGGCGCAATCCATTATAACTTCGCCGCGCTGACGATGACCGACGCTCTGATTGAGAAAGAGCCGGAGGTTGCCGCTGCCGCGGTGCGCGCCATCGTCGCAACCCAGAAGGCGCTCAAGGCCGATCCGGCGCAGGCGAGGAAAGTCGGCGACGAACTGTTTCCCGGCGAGGAAGCGGAGATGATTCCGGTTTTGGTCGGCCGCGATGCGCCGTTCTACGACGCTGCGATTACGCCGGAAGCGGTCGAGGGTCTGAACAAATTCGCCCTCGCGAATGGACTACTAACTAGCCCATTGGCTTACGAAGCGATCGTCGCGACAGGGCTGAAAGGCAATTGGACAGCGTAGGCAGGACACCGAACATTCCTGATGTCAGTGCCGCTGGCCGTCACAGCTGCAGCCCTTCGCGGACAATCGCAAGCACACGCCCGTGGAGAGAGCGATCACTTAGCCATGCGGGACTTGTACACAATGAACAGCGCACACAGCGCAATAGCGGTCGCGAGAACGATCGTGAAGGTCGTAGTGCCCATAGCCATTGCGTAACCTCATCGAAGAGGAAGTCGCCCCGGCTCATCATGTGCTCAAAAGCAAGCGGTTGGTAGCTGGATATTTCGGCGGAGAGGGCTTTTATCACCGCCCGGTTTGTGCCTCATGAGTCACGCGCCGGTGATCCGTCGACGGTCTAGGAGAGCGCTCGCTTCAACGCGGCTTCAACCAGCTCGAAGTCAAAAGGTTTCTGAACCGCAGGTCGGGCATTCCATGGCGGCATTAACAGGGCAGGGTCCACCGCGCTTTCGAATATGAAAGGTATGTTCCGCGTCATCAATTTTATTGCTGCGGGATAGGAGACCACTCCGTCCAAATTGACATCGACCAGCGCGACATCAATTTTGTGATCGTCCACAGCGGCGAGCGCGCTATCCAGCGTTTCTGCTCTCAGAACCGCGGCGCATCCGAGATCGATCAGCATCTCTTCTAAAATGTCAGCGATCATGCGCTCGTCCTCGATGACGAGCGCAGTCATTCCTCCAAGCAGCACTGTGTCCTCCACCAGTATTTTCTTTTCAGCGTATGCCTATACAGAGGGATGGCTATTCGCCTTTTGGCGTAAGCCCGTGCTGTGCGCGTGCGTTTGCAACAACGCCGGGCGGGCTTGTCTGCAATATGACAGTGCGGGCGCGTGGAATGCCGGTCGTCGCTTTCTTTGGGTGATGCGCGAGGTCGGCTGCCGATACCAACCGTAAAAACAGGTGCGGCCGATCCTTGGGGGAGGATCGGCCGCGCGCGAACCCGGTCTGGGGACGGGGAGGGGTGGGGACGTGACCGGGGTCGCGTAGTCCTTGGTTAGACGTTCAATTCAGTCTGGCGATTAGCGGGCCGACACGGTGGCCGGGGCGCGCGGTTCGCCGAGCGAAACCCATGCATTCGGATCGGACTGCGACTGGCGCTTGACGTAGCGGTAGCCAGTCTTGTTCCAGGACAAAATTTCAGACTCCTGGTTATCGAGGATGTAGTCGCCGCGATCGGTCTTGACGGTGAGCACCGCGTGACCGTCGCCGCGCTTGTCGCGGACCACGGTGATCAGCAGGGCTTCGCGCGGCCAGCCGGCCTGCATCAGCATGCGGCGCTTGAGCAACACGTAGTCTTCGCAATCGCCCTTGCCGTCATCCGGGTAATTCCAGCGTTCCACCACGCCCCAGTGCTCCATGTCGGTGACCGGCTGAATGTTGTCGTTGGCCCATGAATTCACCTTGACCATGTCGCTCCAGGACTTCTGCGTCAGCACGACGTCGCGCGGCGCCGAAGGCTTGGTGTTGCACTCGGGTTTGTATTCGACGCAGAACTCGACCCAGCCAATCGGAGCACGGGTGGGTTCGCCGACAGCCACGTAGGCAACCCGTTCATTGTTCGGCGCGCCGCCGAGCGATCCCGTGCGCTCGGTTGCAGCCGCGGCGCCCGAAGCCAAGGTCGCCGCGCAAATCAAAAGCATCGAAGTCTTTGTTTTTAGCCGTCCCATTTGTGTTCCCCTTCGTTGGGAACACAATTCGCAGGAATTTTTTGCGGGCCGGATAAGTCTAGTCAGTGCATTTGAAGTGAAACAGACTAAAGCGTGAAGCTAATACTGGATAATTTGGAATAGAATTAGATTACATTCTTAGAATTCGGCATTTAAATAAAATTTTATACATTAATGTACTTGAGGCTGGAAACACGCCGTTCCGTGCGGATTTTGCGTCCGGCGTTTACGCTGATGGATTTTGAAAAAAGCGCCTTTGAGGCCCGGCGCCCGGGCGAAAGCCGCGTAAAAACGCAGCTTCAGGCGCGCGCAATTTTACGCGTACCGTTTACCGAGCGGTGACGCTACTCGCCGGTGACGTTGTCTTCGATGGAATCGGGATGCTGAAGGCGCGTAAATTCGATGGCGAAGCCATCTTCGATATGACGCACCACGCGGCCCGCCGTTTTGCCGATGGTCACAGCCGAACCGACCGCCGGGCGCAGGTCGGGGTTGATCGCGACCGCCGCGCCCGAGGCGGACACGTCGATCACGCGAACCGTAACGTTCGTGCCGTTCGGCAGGATCAGGCGGCCCATCTGGTTCTTGGGCGTGAAACGGCCGTGGCGGCGGTCTTCAGGCAGATTCAGGATCTGGCGGTTGGCCAGCCAGGTGAGCTGGGCGGCGAGTTTGTCGCGCTTGCGGGACGTGGCCGAGATCGTCATGGCAAAGCCATTGTCGATCATACGGGCGATTTTGCCTTCCAGCCGGCCGAGGTGGTCGACATAGGCAATCACGCGTTCGCCGGGAGCGCCTACCACCGGCGCATGAAGCGCCATGCCGCCGGGCGACATATTGATGACCTGACAGGGGTATTCGCGCCGGTCGGCCAGCATATAGCGGCCAAGCAGGTTCACTTTGACGCGTTGGTGCCGGCGGCGTTCTTCGGACCGCGGCATAATTCTCTGTCTGATCAGTGGCGATGCCATAACAATAGGCTTTGGCGATTGGCTTCTTGGGACGCTTCCCGCAACCAATGACCCTAGGTCGCTATCGTTAATGGTCGGTTATCCCGTGCGCTTGCCGGGTTGCCCTTCAAGGCCGCCGCTGTAGACGACGAAACCATGGCGCAGCCGGACCGCCTCCACCGCCCGCGTCAAATCCGGCGCGGTCGGAACGTCGATATCGGCGCCGATATGGCGCAGGGCGCCGATTTCCAGTTCGGCGATCGGCTTTTCGCCGAGCCAGTACGGCGCTGTCAATGGCGTCAGCACACCCAGGGCGCGGACCCGCGCGTGGCCGATATGGGCCAGCGGCAGGAGGAGGAACTCGAGATCGACCGTGTCGCCGTCGGCGGCATGGCCGGTAACGCCGGCCACCGCGCCGATTTCTTCGTCTTTGACCACGGCGAGCAGGTCGCTGATCTGCTTCTTGCTCGCTTCGCTCCAAAGTGTGTCGAATTCCTCGGCTTTGACCTCGCGGCAAAACAGCGCGCATACCCGCGTACCGGCCAGCCGGAACCGCAGCCGCTCGACGAAATCCGCCGCCAGCATAAAGGTGTCGCCGAGGGCATGACGGATCTCGGCCGGATCGATATCGGCTCGCGCCGGAGCGGGGCGGTTGCCGCGCTTCTCATTCCAGTAGTCATACACCGTTCGCGTCGAAGGATGTTTCATAGTCGCCACCTGTTCCGTCGCGAGACGATGCTTGCGTCTGAATGTCCCCGGACGGGACAGGCGCGCACGCTATTCGCCGCGATGGGGGAGAGGGTGCAGGTGGCGTGCCCTCCACAGGGTTCTGCACTGGGACCCGGCGTTAGTGTTAAGACGCTAAGTTAGACACCAAAGGGCCAAACTTGCCGTGACGCTGCCAAGCGGCTAACTGGGCCTTCCACCGGAACCCCGCCGTGCAACGCGAACCGCTGTTCAATATCCCGCCTGTTGTCATCACTTTAATTGTGGCGCTCGCGGTGGTTCACGCCGTTCGCACGCTGTTGCTGACGGACATTCAGGACAACATCTTTTTGGGATTGTTTGCTTTTGTTCCGTCCCGCTACGACACTTCAATTATTGCGAATGATGCACTTCCTGGCGGGGTTGGCGCCGAGATCTGGACCTTCGTCACATATTCACTGATCCATGCCGACTGGATGCATTTCGGCGTGAACTCGCTGTGGCTGTTGCCATTCGGCAGCGCGCTGGCGCGGCGGTTTGGCGCGATACGGTTTCTGGCGTTTTTCGCCGTGACCGCGGCAGCGGGTGCGGCGATGCATCTTGCAACACATGCTGGCGAACAGTTTCCGGTGATCGGCGCGTCGGCGTCGGTGTCAGGCGCGATGGCGGCGGCGATGCGCTTTGCCTTCCAGCAGGGCGGCCCGCTCAACATGATGCGCACCGGCGACGACCGGGACTATCGGGTGCCGGCGATCCCGTTGGCCGGGATGTTCAGTGACGCCCGGGTACTGATGTTTGTCGGCGTCTGGTTTGCGATCAATATTATTTTCGGCGTCGGGTCATTTTCGATTACTGGTGGTGAGCAATCCGTGGCCTGGCAGGCGCATATCGGCGGTTTTCTTGCCGGATTGCTTTTGTTTACCTGGTTCGATCCGCCGGGGACGTCCACCGCGCCGCCGCTGCAATATGACGACGCGGGCCCGGACGATTCGAGTGCAACGCGGCATTAGCCGCGGATGATGCGATCCCCTGTCGTGCCCAGGATTGTGCTTGACGGAACATCGCTTCGGCAGGATCGTTGGTCCATACTTTAGTCCAAAGGCCCGGCGTAGCGGGTCGTCCCCCGCGGCCGGGTGCGTTTCTCAGCGCGTCTTGCATGAACTTGCCATTTCGGCACATGCGTCAGGGAGGCTGCCAATGAACGTCAAGACAATCTTGGCTGCGAAGGGCGGAGAAGTCGTCACCATCGAGCCGACCGCGGATCTGGCGGCGGCGACACAACTGCTGACCACCTACCGGATCGGCGCTGTGCTGATCCGCGGAGCGGGCGGACATATCGCCGGCATTCTGTCGGAACGCGATATCGTGCGCGCATTGGCCAAGCACGGCGCGTCGGCACTGTCGCTGCCGGTCGGGCAGGTCATGACGCGCGAAGTGATGACGTGCACCGATGACGAAACGCTCTGCGACGTCATGGAGCGGATGACGGCGGGGAAATTCCGCCATTTGCCGGTGGTCAATAAAGGCAAACTGGTCGGGCTGATTTCGATCGGCGACGTGGTCAAACAACGCGTCGATGAGATCGAGCACGAATCCCAAGCGCTGCGCGAATACATCCGGACGGCGTGAGCGGAATTATTTTACGCAGGCTGGAAGCTAACGCTTAGTCGCAGCAAACCTATTTGCCGTTTGCGACGTAAGGCTGCGACAAAGCGGTGATGGCGTCGGCGATCTGGTCCATGGAACGTTCCGTTGCTTCGACACCGAGTTCGATCGCTTCTGCCGCACGATGAAAGTCGAACATGCCGACGCCGCCGAGCTTCGGACTGATCAGCACGTCTGCCGGGTCGCCCGCCATGCGCGCGCGCGTGATGCGATCCTGCATGACGTTGAAGGCCTCAACCATCACCGTCGGAATGCCGGGACTGCCCTTGCTGCCGAGGAATTGGCGGCGCAATGAACGCTCGCCGCCGAACAGACTCAAGAATCCGTTCGACTTCGGTGTGTCCGGTGGTTCGTCGCTTTCATCGGAGCCGTGGCTTGGAATGATGGTGCCGCGGCCGAACAAATCCGAGTTGAGATTGACCGCGATTACCAAGCGTGTGTCGAGTGCGCGCGCCGCCGACACGGGCACCGGGTTGACCAGCGCGCCATCCACCAGCCAGCGGCCGCCGATTTTAACCGGCGGAAAGATACCGGGCAGCGCATAAGACGCTCGCAGTGCATCGGCCAGGCGGCCGCGCGTCAGCCAGATTTCGTGACCGGTATTGAATTCGGTGGCGATCGCGGCAAAGCGGATTTTCAAGTCTTCGATACGGCGGTTCTCGAGGCCCTGTTCGAGTGCGTCTGCGAGATGCGTGCCGCGGATAATCCCCGAGCCCGACAGATTGAGATCGAGATAACCGAGAACGCTGCGCACGGTGAGCCGGCGTGCCCATTCTTCGAGACTGTCGAGGTGTTCCGCGGCAAAGCAGCCGCCGACGACGGCCCCAATCGACGTTCCGACAATCACGTCGGGCACGATGCCGTGCTTCACCAGCGTCCTCATGACGCCAATATGCGCAAAGCCGCGCGCGGCGCCGCCGCCAAGCGCAAGGCCGATGCTCGGACGCGTCATGATGGGTTCGGGATGTGGCGTCGCTTCGGCGGCCCGGTCGCCGCCGCTACGCATACGCGAGAAAAGTCCCTCGAATACCAAAGTCGTGTCCCCTGGTCGTCAGTGTGAGCCCGCCGTCCCCCGCAGCAAACGTACCCGGCCGTTATGGTGAAAGCTGGGTGCGAGAGTCCCGTGCAAGAGTCCTGTGACCAAACCGTGACGATACAGCCTGCGCCCGCTTGGTTAGGAGATGGTTAAGCGCCGGGAACCGCTTCGGTTCCTTGACGATTCCTTGGGGATTCAGGTCCCGGGGCGGGTCATCGAAAATACGCTGGTGACGACTGCGTATTGATCATAGCCGCAGCGGGCGATCGGCTTCATCGCCGCGGTGTCCAGAAGTCCGCCAATAACGAACCGGTCATCTATATGGACGCCGACGACCTCGCCGAAGACGACGTGGCAGTCGACTGGCTCGCCGGCCGCGGTGGTCATGGGAATTACCCGCGTCAATTTGCATTCCAGCGCGCAAGGCGACGCCGCAACTCGTGGCGGTTTGACGATCCGGGATGGCGCGGGGGCAAGACCGGCTCGCTCCATTTCATTGATGCCGTGCGGCAGCGGAGCCGACGTTGCGTTCATGGCGTCGCGCAGGTCCCAGGTGGTGAGGTTGCAGACGAATTCGCCGGTTTCGGTGATGTTTGTGACCGAATCCTTGAAGCCTTCGCTGCCGAACATCACCAGATTGGGCCGGCTACTGACGCCGTTGAAGAACGAGTAGGGCGCGAGATTCACGTTGCCGTTCAAGCTGATGGAGGTGATCCAGCCGATTGGGCGCGGCGCGACGATGGCCTTGAACGGATCGTGCGGCAAAAGCTTTCGATCGCGTTTGTCAGGCTCGTAGAACATCAGAAGCTCGGGCTTTGAGCACGCGTGATCATGCTGAGTAACGTGTGACGATAGTCTCGAGCTTCGGCCGGTCGCGATCCTCGGGCGGCTTTACCGCCTTGCCGATATGAACGAAGCCGGCCATGCGTTCGTTGGCGCCAAGTCCCAGCCCGTCGAGGACGGCGCGGTCATAGGCATACCATTCGGTCAACCAGCTCGCGGCGTAACCCATCGTATGCGCGGCGAACACCAGACTCATGGCGGAGGCGCCGGCCGAAAGCTGTTGCTCCCACTCCGGAATTTTTACATGCGGCGCGGCGCGGCTGACGACCGCGATGACGAGCGGCGCGCGTGCCAGCCGGCCGCGCTCGAACTTGATCTGTTCGGGCGTCGCATCGGCGTGCTTTTTGCGGAATACGTCGGCGATGACTTGTCCGGCGGCGAGGCGGGCATCGCCGGTGAAAACGATAAAGCGCCACGGCGTCAGCTTGCCGTGATCGGGTACACGCGAGGCAATCGTCAGCAGCGTGTCGATTTCGGCGTCGGTTGGGGAGGCGCCGGTCATTTCCATCGGCTTGACCGAGCGGCGGGTTTTCAACAGTTGCAAAGCGTCGGGCATTTCGACCTCAATTGGCATTCAGCTTAATATTCGGCTGCGCTAGCATAGGGTTTCCGGGGTGACAAACCGGCCGGTGGCTTGAAATCGCCGCGATTTGCGCGGAAAACGGCACTCGATGAACGCAAGATTCACAGTAAAACTCACGATAACCGCTCTGACCCTCGCCGCCACGTGGGTGCTTGGCACGGCTGTGTCCGCGCAGGCGCAGAGCTCCTTGTTTTCGGCAACTCCATCGACCGGAATGGTCGCGCCGGCGCCGCCGCGCGGCGAGGGCTTCGGCGTACAGGCGCCGTTAAATTCCTCCGTGCCGATGGCACCGATGCCGATGGTTCCGGCAGGGCAGGTCGCGCTCACGCTCGGCGCGAAGTTCGGCAAGGACGCGCCGCCGATCGGTGGCGGTCTCACCTGGCGTGTCTACAATTCGAAGGCTGAGGCGGATGGTAGCTTCAAGCTAATCAAGGAAGACAAGACGCCGGCGCCGACTTTGGTGCTGCCGTCGGGCAATTACATCGTGCATGTGGGCTTCGGCCTCGCCACCGCGGTCAAGCCGGTGAATTTACGTGGCCCTTCCGTCCACGAAGAATTCAGCCTTCCGGCCGGCGGCTTGCGTATCGAGGGCCGCGTCGGCGACGTGCGTGTGCCGGCTGGGCAGATTTCGTTCGATGTTTACAAAGGCAGCCAGTTCGAAGCAGGCGACCGGCGTCCGATCGCCGAGCATGTGATGACCGGTGAGGTCGTGATGGTGCCGGAGGGCACCTATTACATCGTGTCGAACTACGGTGACGCCAATGCGGTGGTGCGCTCCGACATTCGCGTCGCCGCCGGCAAGCTGACCGACATCACCGTTACGCATCGTGCTGCGGCGATCACGTTGAAGCTCGTCGGTGACAAGGGCGGCGAGGCGCTCGCCAACACCGCCTGGTCTGTGCTTACGCCGGGCGGCGACGTCATCAAGGAATCGATCGGTGCGTTTCCGCGCGTCATCTTGGCCGAAGGCGAATACCGCGCCATTGCCCGCAACGAGGGCAAGGTGTTCGAGCGTGAATTCAAGGTCGTGACCGGCGTGGATGGCGACGTCGAAGTGCGCGCCCGCTAGTGGTTCGATTCTAACATTCGCACCCCGTATGCGGGGCAGAATGGAACTTTTAGCCACCGCGAACGTTGCTATCCATATGCAGACCCAAGTTCTTGTTAACGGTGCGGCGATCGAGAGGGTCGCCGCTTCGGATACTAACCACCTTGCTATTCTGCTCGATGTTGACGGCACGCTGATTGAGTTGGGCCCGACGCCTTTCGAGGTTCATGTCCCCGATGAATTGCGCGTAGTCCTGAAGCAACTGTCAGAGATGACAGGTGGCGCGCTGGCTTTGGTGAGCGGCCGGCCCATCAAGGATCTCGATATTCTGTTCGATCCGTTGAAGTTGCCGGCGATCGGCGGCCACGGCGCTGAAATGCGTCTCCATCAAACCATTCGCCGCATGACGCCTTTGTTGTCCGACAGTTTACGGGCGCAGCTTTCGGCTGCCGCCGGCCTGCGGCCCGGGGTTGTCGTGGAGGACAAGGGCTACTCCGTCGCGCTGCACTATCGAAAAGTTCCGCAGTACGAGAACTGGCTGGTTCGCCACATCGTTGCGGTCTGTAAAGCGCATGCCGATGAAGTGACGGAAGTGCTGCCCGGTAAGTTAATGTTCGAAGTGAAGCGGCCCGCGGTCAACAAAGGCGAAAGCGTGCGGCATTTGATGAAGCTGAAGCCTTTCGTGGGGCGTCATCCGTTGTTTATCGGCGATGACGTCACCGATGAATCGGTTTTTGAAGTCATGCCGGACCTTGGCGGTCTGGCTTTCTCGGTGACGAGGAAAGTCGATGGTCTCGCCGGAATTTTCGATTCACCGGCGCAAGTCCGTCAAGCGCTCTATCGTTTGGCCAACGGCCGAAAATATGAGCAGTTCCATCAGGTTCCCTGACAGTCGGCGATGAAACTTCATCCGGCTTCGCGCGTTGTTGTTCCCGGCGGCCATCCGCCGGGGGAGTAATACGTGTCACGATTAGTCATCGTATCCAATCGCGTTGGGTTGCCGGATGGCAGCACGCGCGCAGGCGGACTTGAAGTCGCCATCCGTCCGGCACTCAAGAAGCGCGGTGGTCTATGGTTTGGCTGGAGCGGTAAGGTCACAGACGGCATGCCGGACAAAGCCGTCACCGTCGACAAAGATAATGTCTCCTATGTCACCGTCGATCTGCAGAAAGACGACTACGAGGAATTCTACAACGGCTTCGCCAACCGCGTGCTTTGGCCGATTCTGCACTACCGGCTTGATCTCGCTGAATTCACGCGCCGCGATCTCAGTGGCTATTTCCGGGTCAATGAATTCTTCGCCATGCACCTGGAAAAGGTGTTGCGACCGGACGACATCGTCTGGGTGCACGACTATCACCTGATGCCGCTGGCACGCGCTTTGCGTGAGCGCGGCCATAAAAACAAGATCGGCTTCTTCATCCACATTCCGTTCCCGCCGCCGGAAATTCTTGCAGCGCTGCCTAATCACGAGCGGCTTATTCCCGCGCTCGGCAACTACGATCTGGTCGGCTTCCAGACTGAAACCGACGCCAATAATTTCTCGCGCTATCTGTCGACCGAGGTCGGCCTGAAATCGATTGCGCCGGACTGCTTCGATTATGACGGGCGGATCACGCAGGTCGGTGTGTTTCCGGTCGGCGTCGAGACCGAGCCTTTCGCCAAGCTCGCGCGCCGCGCCATCGATACGCCATTCGTGCGCGACGTGTTCGACAGCCTGTCGGGACGCGCCATGATCATCGGCGTCGACCGGCTCGACTACAGCAAGGGCATTCCGGACCGCATGAACGCTTTCGAGCGTTTCCTCGTGAATTTCCCGGACTGGCACGGCAACGTCACTTATTTGCAAATTACGCCGCGCAGCCGCTCCACCATCCAGGAATATGCCGATATCGCGCGGCAGGTAGGCGAGGCGGTCGGCCGCATCAACGGCAATTTCGGCGAGGCGTCCTGGACGCCGGTGCGCTACATCAACAAGGCGCATAGCCGCACCGCGCTCGCGGGACTCTATCGCGCGGCGCGCGTCGGCCTCGTCACGCCGTTGCGCGACGGCATGAATCTCGTCGCCAAGGAATATGTCGCCGCGCAGGATCCCGAGAATCCGGGCGTGCTGGTACTATCGCGCTTTGCCGGCGCGGCGCGCGAGTGCACCGCCGCGCTATTGGTCAATCCGTACGATCATGAAGGGGTCGCCATTGCGATCAACCGCGCGCTGTCGATGTCGCTCGAAGAGCGACGCCAGCGGCACGCGGTGAACTACCGCGCGTTGATGCGCAACGACCTCAGTCAGTGGGCCGAGCGATTCCTCGACCAGTTGGAGCGCGAGCCGGCGCCGATGCGAATGCCGTTGCGGATCAATACTCGCCGCTGACTACCAGCCGTATCGCAGCGTCGCCGTACCGGCATAAATTCGCGAACTGGCGGCGAAATGGCCGTCAAACTTCGCGCCGACTTTCCAGCCATTGATGTGCGCGAATTCGGCCGCGGTGCTCAGCAGCACGGCGTTGGCGGGTGCCGCGGCGCCGTCGACCGTAAATGTCGATCCGGGCAAGGTCTGGAATGCGGCGGTAATCGAACGGCCGGTTGTGAATTCATGCGCCCAGGCGAGCCGCGTGCGCCAGGTCAGCGACGATGACGCGTTCAACATCGCAGATCGGTCGAACCAGGCGCCGAATTCGGTAGCCGTCGCCTGTGTCGTTTGCGCGCCGTAGGTGAGGGCGTAGGTGCTGATGTTCGCTGATGATGTCTCGCTAGCACCGGGCGCGCGATAGCTTCGCGCCTGGACGGCAGCGTAGGGCGTCAGCCCGAGCGGTTCGGTGTCGAGGCGATAGCCGGTCTCGATGCGTGCGCCGAGCGTATCGGCGCGATAGCCGCTCGTGAGATTTCCCGAGCCTCCGAGCGGCAAGGCTCGATCGAGCCTGACGTCGTTCCAGGCATAGGCCAGCGCGGCTGAAGCGTAAGCCGCACCCCAGCGCTTCGACGCATAGGCGCCGGCGAGGAAAATATCGGAGCGGCCTCCGCCGAGGCTTTCCGACAAACCCCAATTGGTGCCGGCGCCCGCCAGCGAGAAGCCCAGCGTCACGTCGGTCGCAAAGCGATAATCGGCGCCGGCTGCTGCGCTGCCGGCGCGGATCGTATTGGTGTGCGAACCGGTGACATTGTCGCCGTTGTTCTTTTCGGATCCGCCGAAGGCCGACGCCCAGACATTCCAGCCCGGCGGAGCGCCCGCTGTTTTGTCGCGCGGTGTGACGGCGGCATAGGCCGCATTCGGCGCGCGCTTTGTCTCGGGTGCAAAGCCGATGGTGCGTGCTTCTGCCGCCGGACGCGCGCCTGCGAATGGATCGAGCATCAGATTGAGGAACATGTCCATCACCAGGAAGCTCGTCTGCGCGCCGCCGGTCGCGCTCTCGCCGCTAATCTGGGTCAGGTTATTTGCTGTCAGGTTGGTGAAGGTGCCGGGCAGGCCGCCGGTGAGATCGAACGAATTGGCGATGCCGTTGAACACCGCGGTCTGGTTGATGGTGTAGCCGGAGCCCGCCACCGGACGCGCCATCGACAGGTTCAGGAATACGTCAGTGCCGCTGTAGGAGAGGCTGGCGGCAAAACCCGTTGGCAGGTTCGATGTTGTCAGGGCATTGAGCGTCGTGCCGCCGAGGGAAGCCGCGCTCAGGATCGTATACGAGCGGAAAATATAGCTGCCGGTCTGGAAGCTTGCCCGCACCGTACCGGCGAGTGCCGACGTGCCGGTGACGATTGTCTTGTCCGAGGTCGTTGGCGACACCTCGACCGCGTAGAACGAGCCGAAGTTAAAGGCGAGGTTGCCGTTCACCGTGAGCGTGCCTATGGAATTTCCGGGCGCGAGGGTGCCGCCGCTGTCGATGGTGAGCGACTTGACTGTGCCGGTGCCGCCGAGTGTGCCGCTGGTGTTGACGGTGACGCTCGATGAGGCCAACGAGCCGTTCACCGACAGGATGCCGCCACTGATGACGGTGGCGCCGGTATACGTTTCGGCGCCGGTCAGAGTCAGATTGCCAGTGCCAACCTTGGTCAGCGAACCGTTGGTGCCCGAAATAACGCCGGTGAAGGTCGTCGAGAGATTATTGGAGCCGAGGATGAGCTGCTTGGCGCCGAGGTTCAGCGATCCGGCGCCTTCGAGCGAGCCGGCGGTGGTGCTGGTTGCGGTGAGCTGATTGATGGCGATGGTGCCGCCGTTATTGGCGATCAGCCGCGCCTGATCGCCCAGTGCGGACAGGCGGAAATTGATGCTGCCGCCGTTATTGGCAATCAGCGTCGCCTGTTGCGCGTCCGATGTATCCTGAAAGGTGACTGCGCCGCGGCTGTTGGCGATGATGGTGGCGGTGCCGCCCTTGGTCGAATTGAAGAAGCCGACATTGGCGGTCGGTCCCGAAGGGCTGCCCGTCGTGATGGTGGCGTTGCCGGCGGTGCTGGTGTTGTTGAATTCGATAGCACGGAAGCCTGTGCTGGTCGGGTCATTGGCAATGGTCGCATTGCCCGCCGACGCGCTGTTGCTGAAGACCACAAAGCCTGCGGTGTTGAGGATATTGGCGGACCCGGCGTTGCTGTTGTTCTCGAAATTAACGAATGCGCTGCTGCTGTTGTTGACGATGGTTATGTTCTCGGCGTTGCTGGTGTCTTTGAAATTCACAAAATGGGTATTGTCGATGTGGGCGGTGCCGCCGGTGCTGCTGTCGTTGAAATCGATTTCGGAAAAGCCGTTATTGGTGATGACCGCGCTGCCGGCGGTGGCGTTGCTGTTGAAATTGATCGCAGTCGTGCCGCCGAAATTATCGTTCGTGATCGTCGCCGTTCCGGCGGAGCTTCCGGCATTGAAGTTCAATATGCCGGTGTTGTTGATATTGGCGCCGCCGGCATTGGCGTTGCTGAAATTCATCGTGGCGTTAGTTGCATTGCCCAAGTCGAGCGTGCCCGTGATCGTGCCGCCATTGAAATTTAGCGTCCCGGAATTGTCCAATTCGGGCGTGTTGACGGCGGAGACATTGTTGATGCCGCTGGCAATGGTGAAGGTGTCGCTATTCGTTACCAGATAGAAATCGGTGTCCGACTGGAATTGCAGCGACCCGACTGATGCTGGCGCGTTGTTATTGATGAAGGTGTTGGGCGAACCCGTATCGAAAATCGCCCGGTCGGACGCGCCGGGGATCGTGGCTGGCGTCCAGTTGGCGGCGTTATTCCAGTCGTTGTCCGTGTTGCCGGTCCAATTAACGTCGGCGGCGCGGGCAATGGAGCCCGCGAGAGCGAGACCGAGCACGGCTGTCGAGCCGAAAAGGGCGCCTCGCAGCGAATGCTGCGCTATTTTGCGCCGTGTGAACTGCCGCACCATCGTTTGCACGCTTGATTAGCCGCGTGGGCGTCCACCGGCAGATTTACGTGGGTGCTTTGTATTTCAGCGGGCTTGCGCGACAATCTGGAGAGTTTTGGGTGTATTTAGTTTGGCCAATTCAATCTCGAATTTATGACCGATAACGCCGCGCAACAGATGACGCCACCAATCCCGACGCCGGAAGCGATGGCCGCACTACGGCGGCAGCCGCGTTTCCGGCAGGCCGCCGCTGCCATCGCCGTGGACAGCGTCGAGTATTATCAGGGCCGATGGCTGGCCAACCGCGTGCTGAACGACCGCGCGCGGTTTCTCCTGGCGATGTTTATGTTGTTCCTGCATTACAGCTGGCGTGCCGATGTTGCGAACTCGGGCCTAACAGCGGCGCGGCTTCGCGAAATCTGCGCCGGGGTTGGTCTATGTAGCGCCGGACGGGCTGAGGCCATGCTGCTGATGATGCGCGCGTCGGGATACCTGGAGCGCACCGAAGATCCGAACGACCGGCGCGTTCGCCGCTATGTGCCGACCGCCAAATTTCTCGACTTGCATCGCGAACGGCACCGGCGCGTTTTTTCGGCGATCGACACGCTAACCGGTGACACTGCTTACGCGACGCGAATTTGCGGGGGTAATGACGACGCGCTTTACCGGCGTTTCATTCTGACGATGGGACACGCTTATCTCGGCGGTTATAGAATCGTTCATGCGGCGCCGGTGCTCCAAACCATTATCGACCGCGACGTCGGCTTACCGCTAATGCTGTGCGTTTTTTTGTCCAGTCCGGGCTACGCGGAGTTTGCTCCGGAGAAATTCCGCACGACCAGCGTTGCCGGACTAGCACGGCGCTTCAACGTATCGCGCGTCCATGTGCGTTCGGTGCTGCGCGACGCGGCTGCCGCAGGTCTCGTTCTGCGCGACGAAGATACAGCGCAAGTGACGGCGCTGCCGGCCTTAAGCGACGCTGCCGAAAGTTTCTTCGCCAGCGCCTTCGTTTTTGCCAGGTCATGCGCGGAGATCGCGCTGACCGAGACTGCGTAGCAGCGCTAGCCGGCGCGCTTCACGTCCGGCGGTGTTGCTTCAGCAACCAGCATCTTGATCGCTTCATCAAGCGGCATCACCGTCTGGCCTTCGCTGCCGAGGCGGCGGATCGAGACCAGCCGTTCGGCGGCTTCCTTCTTGCCGACGACGAGCAGGGCAGGGATTTTCGCCAGCGAGTGCTCGCGCACCTTGTAGTTGATCTTCTCGTTGCGAACGTCGGCATTGACGCGCAGGCCTGCCTTGCGCGCCGCCGCCAGAACGTCCTTGGCATAGTCGTCGGCATCCTGCGTAATGGTGGCGACCACGGCCTGGACTGGCGACAGCCATAGCGGCAGATGGCCGGCGAAGTGCTCGAGCAAAATACCGGTGAAGCGCTCCAGCGAACCGCAGATCGCGCGATGCACCATCACGGGCGTCTTTTTGCTGCCGTCGGCGTCGATGTAGAAAGCGCCGAAGCGCTCCGGCAGATTGAAGTCGACTTGCGTCGTGCCGCATTGCCAGTCGCGGCCGATAGCATCGCGCAACACGTATTCGAATTTCGGCCCGTAGAACGCGCCTTCGCCCGGATTGACCGCGGTCTCGACGCGGTTGCCGGACTTCGCCTTGATCTGTTCCAGCACCTTGGTCATCACCGCTTCGGCGTGATCCCACGCTGCATCCGTGCCGACGCGCTTTTCAGGCCGTGTCGACAGCTTGACGACAAGCTTTCCGTCGAAGCCGAAGTCTTCATAAGTGGAGAGGATCAGGTCGTTGATCTTCAGGCACTCGTCGGCGAGTTGCTCCTCGGTGCAGAATACATGCGCGTCGTCCTGCGTGAAGCCGCGTACGCGCAGCAGGCCGTGCATCGCGCCGGAGGCTTCATACCGATGCACGACGCCGAATTCGGCGAGCCGGATCGGCAGGTCGCGATAGCTCGTGAGGCCGTGCTTGTAGATCTGTACGTGGCCGGGGCAGTTCATTGGTTTGATGGCGAACCAGCGCTTGTCTTCGGCTTCGTCACCGGCCGACTGCGCCGCGAACATGCTCTCGCGGTACCACTGCCAGTGACCCGAGGTTTCCCAGAGCGCCTTGTCTAGCATCTGCGGCGCGTTGACCTCGTCGTAATCGCCGGCGAGGCGGCGGCGCATATAGGCGATGATGGTTTGGAACAGCGTCCAGCCCTTGGCGTGCCAGAACACGACGCCGGGCCCTTCTTCCTGGAAGTGAAACAGGTCGAGCTCGCGGCCGAGGCGGCGATGATCGCGCTTCTCGGCTTCTTCCATCTGTTTCAGATAGGCGTCGAGCTCTTCCTGCTTGGCGAAGGCGGTGCCGTAGATGCGGGTGAGCATCGGATTGTTCGAGTCGCCGCGCCAATAGGCGCCGGCCACCTTCATCAGCTTGAAGGCGTTGCCCACCTTGCCGACGCTCGTCATGTGTGGACCGCGGCACAGGTCGAACCAGTCGCCCTGTTTGTAAATCTTCAGCGTCTGGTCTTCCGGAATGGCATCGACCAGCTCGACCTTGAAGTTCTCGCCCTTGTCGCGAAACACTTGCTTGGCTTTTTCGCGCGACCATTCTTCCTTGGTGAACGGTTTGTCGCGCGCGATGATCTCGCGCATTTTCTTTTCGATGACCGGCAAGTCTTCCGGCACGAAAGGATCGTTACGCGCGAAGTCGTAATAGAAACCGTTCTCGATCACCGGGCCGATGGTGACCTGCGTGCCGGGCCAAAGATCCTGCACCGCTTCGGCGAGAACGTGCGCGGCGTCATGCCGGATCAATTCCAGCGCACGCGGGTCCTCGCGATTGACGAATTCGATTTTGGCGTCGGCGGTGATGGGGTCGGCGAGGTCGAGAACCTTGCCGTCGAGCGCCATCGCCACCGTGCGTTTGGCGAGGGAAGGCGAGATGCCCTTGGCGATATCGAGGCCGGTAATGCCGTCTGGATAGTCCCGACGCGCGCCATCGGGAAAGGTCAGCGCGACCATAGGTGTCTCCTGTTTGCTCACTCCCACGAACGAGCGTGGGTAAGCGGATTCTGATGTGGCACGGATATAACAGCCGGTTCGATCAACGCAACATTCTTGTCTCCAGCAGCTTCCACACCGCCCAATATTGGCTTGTGGCGCAGCCTTTTCCCCCAATATAGAGTGCTATCGGGGGTTGTGTTCGCATGCTCAATTGGCTTCGAATCGTTATTATCGCCGGCGGGGTTGCGGTCGTTGGGACGAGTGCAGGGGCCGAACCGTCGCCCGCTCGAAAAATTGCGCAACTGCCTCACGCCGAAATGGACATGCTGCGGGCGTTGCCTCTGGCGTTCTACGTGGCCAAGGGGCTGCCCAACGCATGTGGCGAGGGCTGCGACACCTGGATCGCGGCCGACGGCGGTTTCGATTTGGGTGCGGTTGTCCGGTTCAAGCGGTTTCTCAAGACAATCGGCCATCGCAGTCTGCCGATCTTTTTCAATTCGCCGGGTGGCGTCGTCCAGAATTCGATGGGTGTCGGCCGCGCCATGCGCATCCTGAAAATGAAGGCAGGGGTCGGCAAGACCACTCCGGCGGAATGCGTCACCGCAAAACTATCGGACAAAGCATGTCACCAATTGAAGTCGTCTGGCCGGGAATTGACGGCTGAACTGTCCGATAGCGGAGGAATCTGCGCGTCCGCGTGCGTCTATGCACTAATCGGGGCCTCAACTCGCGAGATTGCGCCGGGCGCGATCCTTGGCATTCATGCCGGATTGCCGGTGTCGATCTACAGCGACGGCCGTGTTGCGCTCGGCAACGCCGCCGCCACCCGGATCACGACAGCCCGACTGCGCAGTTACATCGCCGAGATGGGCGTGGAGCCGGCATTGCTCGACGCTGCGGAGGCGACAAGTCACGATAAGATTCGTGTTCTTACGCGTGATGAGATTGTCCGGTTTCGGATCGATCCGCGCGACACGGCAGAGACGTCGTGGGCATTGCGAGTGCCGCCATCGGGACGTGCCTATCTTTCGAAGCGTGTTTTGCAAGCCAGAGAGGCGGAAGGCGCGGGTTATCTGCAAAGGACCTTGGCTATTTCATGCGCGGTCTCTTCGGCGAACCTGCTTCTTTCGTATCTTTGGCAGCAGGACGCCGGCAGTCTGCCAAACGTGGGTCCCATACGCGTGGGGATAGGCGGGCAATGGCTATTGCTGCAACCGAACCCGACAACCTGGTCCAATCGCAATCAGCTTCGGGTAAGTCTCCTCAGTATCGAGCGGCTCAAAGAGGCTGCCAAGGCGAACGCAATTTATGTGAACGAAAGTCAGAGCTCGCCACTGTTTACTTTTTCGACGGTGGGTTTGTCCGATGCGCTTGTCGAATTCATCAAGCGTTGTCCCGGGCAATAAAAATTCCTTTGCCGTTCCAGTTTAGCTCTTCGGCGCTGCCGGAACTTCATTCGTCCCTCGCCATCGCCCGTAACGCCAAGGCGTCCACCACGTCGCCCCGGCGGGGAGCGAAGCCGGCACGAAATCCAGCCCGTGTGTGCCCCAGGGCTGGCAGCGGATAATTCGCGCTAGCGCCATCCACGAACCTGCCCACAGTCCAAAGCGAGTGATGGATTCGTCGGCATATTCGGAACAGCTCGGCAGGTGACGGCAGCGCGGGCCGATCAACGGCGACAGCGTGTAGCGGTAAGCCGCCACCAGTGCGCGTCCGGCAAGCGTTGGTAGACGGGCAAAACTACGCGGCGTTGTGTCGGGGGAACTCATGCAATCAATCCCGAATTCCCAAGGTTCCACGTGCGGAACTGCACACCAATCGGTCAGCGGGCGCAACTTTTGTACACTAGACCGAATCTCACCGGCTTTATAAAAAGACATGTTTGGGGGTTTCAACAAGTCGCTTAGGCCCAACGTGGTTCCCACGGAAAAAAAATAAAGGCCGCTGCGATTCAAGAAGGGGCAAGGATGCTTCGTTCCCTTGGGTTTGCAATCTGGTTCGCATCCGCGGCATTCGTTTTGCTGTCGCCGGTGCAGGCACGTTCCAACGATCGCACGCTGCCGATGCGTTTCGAACTGCGCCAGTCTATTGCGGCAGACGTTTGCGACAACAAGTGCGAAAAATGGATATCGGCGACCGGCGCGATCACCGCCGACAGCGCGCGCGATTTCCTCCAAACGGTCAAAGACAAGAATGTAACCGGCGCCACCGTCGTGCTTGACTCCGATGGCGGCTCGGTGATCGGTGCCATCGCGCTCGGCCGCGAGATTCGCAAGCTTTCGCTCAACACCACGGTCGGGCGTGTCGTCGATCTGCCGCCGGGCCCGCATGAGGAGTCGCGCACCGCGCTGCTGCCGCGCGCCGATTGTGAATCGATGTGCGCCTTCGTGCTGCTGGCCGGCGTGCAGCGCAGCGTGCCGGCCGAGGCGCACGTGATGGTGCATCAGATCTGGCTTGGCGACCGCCGTGAAGATCCGACCGCCGCGACTTACTCGGCCGAGGACCTCGTGCTGGTTCAGCGCGATGTCGGGCGCCTGGCGCGTTACACCGCCGATATGGGTGCGTCGGCCGAACTGCTCGATCTGGCGCTGCGAATTCCGCCGTGGGAGCCGATGCATTCGATGACACGCCAGGAATTGCGCGACACAAAACTGGCGACCGACGACGTCATGCCGGCGGCTCCGGCCGCGGTTGCGGCGACGCCCGTGCCCGCGCTGACACAGCCGACGCCGCGCGTCACCGATGGCGCACGGGCAAGCCCGATCAGCAACCGTCGCTGGGCGATGGTCGATCGCGCCGGCACTGCCGCGCTGGCGCGGCGTCATCCGTTGACGGTTGAAGGCGAGGACATCGGTAGCTTTGATCTGGTGCTGGCCTGCGGCGAGGGTGCGGCCAGCTATGACGTGAACTATGTCGAAACGCGGCGCGTCGGCGAGCAGATTCCGCTGCCGCAGTCATTGTCGAAGATCACGATGCGGATCGGTAGCGCCGCTTTGGCGCTGAAGGTGTCGTCATCGGAACGCCGCAACGATCCGGACCAACTCGTCACTTATGCTTCGGCATCGTTGCCGGCGTCCGTGCTCGGCAGTTTTGCTTCGGTGGGCAACCGTTCGATCGTCGTCGGGACCGAGAGCAAGGACATGATTACGGTCATCCGGCTCGGCAATACCGGTGCCCAGGGGAGTCTCCCACAGTTGGCTGAAAGCTGCCGCAAGGGGGCTGGCGATCGTGCCGAACTGGCGCGCCCGAAAATCGGCGGTTACGCCGCGGCGCAATAGAAATTATTCCGCCGCCTGCTTCTGCGTTCGCTTCGCCTCGATCTCGTCGACCGCTTTCACCACGGCGTCGAAGGTCAGCATCGTTGAGGCATGTCGCGCCTTGTAATCGCGCACAGGCTCAAGGAAGGCGATGTCGGCCCATTTGCCGGACGGCGGCGGGCCATTCTCCTTGAGCATCTTGCGGACGGTCTCACGCAACTCCCGCAGCTCGCCGGGCGAGGAGCCGACCACGTAACGCGCCATGATCGAGGACGAGGCTTGGCCGAGCGCGCAGGCCTTCACGTCATGGGCAAAATCGGTGACCACAGGGCCGCTCATTTTGACGTCCACGGTCACTGTCGAACCGCACAGCTTGGAATGGGCGGTGGCGCTGGCGTCTGGCGTGTCGAGCCGCCCCAGGCGGGGGATATTCCCAGCCAGTTCGAGGATCTTGCTGTTGTAAACCTCGTTAAGCATTGAAATTTATCGTTTTTCCATCCCGCAGCCCGGACTGCATTGCCTCCGCCGCGCAAAGCAATATATAGGGGCTACACAGTGGCACGAGAAGGGTACCTGGAGTACTTGGCGGCCACCCGGTGACACCTCCGGCGTAGCCTTTTGGGCAAGCGCCGGTCGAACGGAGAGACCGTCTAATGGACGCGAAGAGCCCGATCGTTAAGCCGCTCCCCAAGCAGGGATTGTCCGAACACGTCAAAGCGGTGCCGACCCCTGTCGAGCCGCGCCCGTCGCGCGAGCAGGCAGAAGCCGCCGTGCGCACCCTGATCGCCTTTACTGGCGACGATCCGAGCCGCGAAGGGCTGCTTGATACGCCCAAGCGCGTCATCGGCGCCTATGAAGAAGTCTACCAGGGCTATCGCGAATGCCCTGCCGACGTGCTCGATCGCACCTTCAGCGAGACCGGCGGCTATGACGACTTCGTCCTGGTCAAGGACATATCGTTCTATTCGCATTGCGAGCATCACATGATGCCGTTCTACGGCAAGGCGCATGTCGCCTATATGCCGGTGGAACGCGTCGTCGGCTTGTCGAAGCTGGCGCGCCTCGTCGACGCCTACGCGCATCGCCTGCAGACGCAGGAACATCTCAATTCCCAGATCGCGATCGCGATTGAAGAAATCCTCAAGCCGCGCGGCGTCGCGGTGATGATCGAAGCTGAACACATGTGCATGTCGATCCGCGGCGTCGCCAAGCCGGGCTCGGCGACCGTGACGACACATTTCACCGGCGCCTTCCGTGACGCCGCCGAACAAGTCCGCTTCATGACCATGCTGCGTGGGGCACGCTAAAGCCCCGCGATCTAAGGCGAGGCTACCGTGACTGACACATCTTCATTTTCACCGCGTGGCTCGACTGCTGAAGTCGAGGAGGGCTTGAGCTTTTCGCCCAAGTTCGATGCCGACGGTCTCGTTACCGCAGTCGTCACCGATATCAAATCCGGCGACGTGCTCATGGTCGCGCACATGAATGCGCAGGCGCTGCGCAACACCATCGAAAGCGGCGAGGCCTGGTTTTTTAGCCGCTCGCGCCAGAAGCTCTGGAAGAAGGGCGAGACCTCGGGTCACGTGCAGCGCGTCGTCGAGTTGCGTGTCGACTGCGACCAGGATGCGCTCTGGCTTAAGGTGGAGCAGGAGGGCGCCGGCGCCTGTCACACCGGCCGGCGCTTGTGCTTCTACCGGGCCGTTCCGCTCGGCCAAGCGGGCAACGTGAAACTCGAATTCCGCAACGCCGACAAGATGTTCGACCCCAGCGCCGCTTATCCGGGCACCACTGGCAAAAACGCGCGCTGAGTGTAGTATTTTATACTAACCCCGCCGATTTCCTGTACATTACCGCCACGACCTAAGTCTTCGGCCAACTCTTCGCGTCGCAGCCGGTGTTGTGGCTGTCGGGGGAACGACGATGGGAAGTCGTGGCGCCGTGCAGCGGCGATTCTGCCTGATCCTGGTCAAGCCGTCGCACTACGACGAGAACGGCTACGTCATCCAGTGGATCCGTTCGCCGATCCCGTCCAACTCGCTCGCTTCGCTCTACGGTCTTGCCAAGGATTGTGCCGAGCGGAAAATCCTCGGCGACGATGTCGCGATCGAAATCCACGCGCTCGATGAAACGAATACCCGCATCCGCCCCGAACGTCTCGCGGCGCTGATCGCAGACGCCGGTGCCGGCATGGTGATGCTGACCGGCGTGCAGTCGAACCAGTTTCCGCGTGCGCTCGATCTGGCAAAGCCGTTGCGAGAGCGCGGCATCCAGGTCGGCATTGGCGGTTTCCATGTCTCCGGCGTGCTGTCGATGTTGAACGGCGTCGACGCCGATCTAGACCGCGCGAGAGCGATGAACATCTCGCTCTTTGCCGGAGAGGCGGAAGGACGCCTCGACGAAGTGCTGCGCGACGCGGCGGCGGGTGAACTCAAGCCGCTCTATAATTTCATGCACGATTTGCCGGGCATCGACGGCACGCCGATCCCTCTTATGGCGGTTGAACGGGCGCAGCGCACCGCGGGCGGCACCACCTCATTCGACGCCGGCCGCGGCTGCCCGTACCAGTGTTCGTTCTGCACCATCATCAATGTGCAGGGGCGCAAGTCGCGCCGCCGGTCGCCCGACGATGTCGAGCTGATCGTACGCACGAACTATGCGCAGGGTCTGCGGGCCTTTTTTATCACCGACGACAACTTCGCCCGCAACAAGGACTGGGAGGTCATCCTCGACCGCATCATCCATTTGCGCGCGGTCGAGAAATTCAACATCAGCTTCGTCATTCAGGTCGATACGCTTTGCTACAAGCTGCCGAACTTCATCGAGAAGTGCGCGCGGGCCGGCGTAAAGCGCGTTTTCATCGGGCTGGAAAATATCAATCCGGATAACCTGGCGGGGGCCAAGAAGAAGCAGAACAAGATCACGGAATACCGGGAGATGTTGCTCGGCTGGAAAAATGCCGGCGTCATCACTTATGCCGGATACATCCTCGGCTTCCCGAACGATACGTACGAATCGATCATGCACGACATCGACGTGATCAAGCGCGAATTGCCGGTCGACCTGCTGGAGTTCTTTTATCTCACGCCGCTGCCGGGTTCCGAGGATCATCTCAAGCTGCGCCGTGCCGGCGCGCCGCTCGATCCCGATCTCAACAAATACGATCTCAACCATATCTGCACGACACATCCGAAAATGTCGCGCGAGGAGTGGGACTGCGCCTATGCCGCGGCGTGGCAGCGTTACTACACGCTCGAGCACGTCGAGAAGGTGATGCGCCGCGTCGCCGTGACCAAGGCCAATGCCAGCAACGCACTGTTCCTCATTACCTGGTTCATGGGCTCGATCAATCTCGAGCGCATCCATCCGCTTGAAGGTGGCTTCCTGCGCCTGAAATTCCGCCGCGACCGGCGGCCGGGTTTCCCGCGCGAACCGATGTGGTCGTTCTATCCGAAATATTTCGCCGAACTATCGAGCAAGCTGGTGCGCTGGACGCACCTCTATTTCAAGCTGCGCCGCATCTATCTCGGCATCAAGTACGATCCGAACCGCTATAGCTACACCGACACGGCGATGAC
>DASYCM010000363.1:0-2354 GCA_036500165.1 Pseudolabrys sp. | reverse complement strand
GCGACGCTGGCGCGCGTCATGGCGGGCTTCGGCCTTGGCGTGGCGACCGGGACGGTGCTCGGGGCCATCACCGGCTATTCGAAGACGATGTTCCGGTTGCTTGATCCGACATTGCAGGCGTTGCGCGCCATTCCGTCGATTGCCTGGATTCCGCTGTTCATTTTGTGGCTCGGCATCTTTGAAACGTCGAAGGTGGTCCTGATCGCTGTCGGCGTGTTCTTCCCGGTCTATCTCGGTGTCACCGGCGCGGTGCAATCGGTAGACCGCAAGATCGTCGAAGTCGGCCGTGTCTTCCGGCTGTCGGGCTTCGCGATGGTTCGCCGCATTTTGCTGCCGGCGGTGTTGCCGAGCTATGTCATCGCGCTGCGTACGGGACTGGGCCTCGGCTGGATGTTTGTGGTCGCGGCGGAATTCATGGGCGCTTCGGAAGGGCTTGGATTTTTGCTGGTCGACGGCCAGCAACTTGGCAAGCCAGCGCAGATCGTTGCCGCCATCGTCGCCTTCGCCGTGATCGGAAAAGTCACCGATTGGATTCTTGTCGGCGTTACCGCGCCGTTCCTGCGCTGGGAAGATCGTTACAACGCCGCGGCGGCGGAGGACTGACATGCTCTCTCTCGATCATATCGGCAAAACATACCCGAACGGCGTGCACGCGCTTGATGGCGTCACGCTTGATGTAGCGCCCGGTGAGATCGTCGCCATTGTCGGCGGCTCCGGCTGCGGCAAGTCCACGCTGTTACGCGCTGTCAGCGGGCTCGATACGCCGAGCATGGGCCGCGTGCTGATCGACGGCGAAGCGGTGACGCATCCGCATGAAAAAATCGGCATGATTTTCCAGGAGCCGCGGCTGTTGCCGTGGCTCACCGTCGCCGGCAATGTCGGCTTCGGTCTTGAACACCGGCCGCGCAAAGAGCGCGACGAACGCGTCGCCGATGCACTCGCGCGTGTTGGGCTGACCGACAAAGCCAAAGTGTGGCCGCGCGAATTGTCGGGCGGGCAGGCGCAGCGTGTCGCGATTGCGCGTGCACTGGTGCCGCGCCCGGAAGTGTTGCTGCTCGACGAGCCGTTTTCGGCGCTCGACGCCTTCACCCGCGTCGATTTGCAGGACCACCTGTTGAGCCTGTGGGCCGACCTCAAGCCGACCCTTATTCTCGTCACTCATGATGTCGACGAGGCCATCGTGCTCGCCGATCGCATCATGGTGATGCGGCCGCGCCCCGGCCGTCTCTTCGAGGAGATCGTCGCCGACTTGCCGCGTCCGCGCGATCGTCAATCCGCGGCTTTCGATTTCATCAAGCGGCGCGTCCTGGCGGCGCTCGACCGCTCGCTGGCCAAGCCCGCCACCATCGACGACACCCAGACCAAGTCCAGCGAAGGCGCCGCGCTGTGGTGGTGACCCCTATCCAATAGGGCTTCGCCTGCTATGCTCCCGGGCAATTAAAAAAGGCCTCCGGGGAGTGTCCAATGCGCATGTTCCAGGTCTGCCAATGCGGCGCGCCGTTGCAGCTTAATGAAAAGCCGACGCCGCAGCCCACCGGTAGTGAAATCCTGCTGAAGACTGTCGCCGCCGGCGTCTGCCACAGCGATATCCATATCTGGGATGGCTACTACGAACTCGGCGCCGGCAAGCGGCTGCAATTGCTCGACCGCGGCATCAAGCTGCCGCTGACGATGGGGCATGAAAACGTCGGCGAAGTCGTCGCCGTTGGTCCCGATGTGAAGGGCGTGAAAATCGGCGCACGTGTGCTGGCGCATCCGTGGATGGGCTGCGGCGAATGCTCGGTCTGCAAACGCGGCGAGGAGCAGCTCTGCAAGACGCCGCGCAATCTCGGCGTCTTCAGCGACGGCGGCTATGCCGACTACATCATGGTGCCGCATCCGCGTTATCTGTTCGACATCGGCGACATGGCGCCCGAGAAGGTTGCGCCGCTGGCATGCTCGGGCATCACGACCTTCAGCGCTATCAAGAAAGCAGGCTCGATCATCAAGGACGAGCCGCTGGTCATCATCGGCGCGGGGGGCTTAGGCCTGATGTGCCTCGCGCTCAACAAGATGATGGGCAACAAGGGCGCCATCGTTGTCGATATCGATCCGGTCAAACGCGATGCGGCGATGAAGGCGGGCGCGCTCGCCGTGGTCGACGGTAAGGCGCCGGATGCGGCGGCGCAGATTATCAAGCTGACCAATGGCGGCGCCTGGGCGGTGAACGACTATGTCGGTTCATCGACGACGGTGCAGCTCGGCGTCGACTGCATCACCAAGGGCGGCAAGATCATCGTCGTCGGCCTGTTCGGTGGCGACATCACGGTGTCGACGCCGTTCTTCCCGCTCAAGGCGATGGCCATCCAGGGCTC
>DASYCM010000362.1:0-14039 GCA_036500165.1 Pseudolabrys sp. | reverse complement strand
CCCCCGATAACGAGGGCGCGCGGAACGCCGGGGCCACAACAACCCCGCAGCCCTGTGTACGAAAGTGATTTTGAGTACACAGGCATAGTCACCACGAAGTTGCCGGATCACCCGGCGCTCCGCGCGCGATGTTTGAGGTCCAGAACCGCGCTGTTTTCCCGGTGGTCCGCCGTTCGTCGGGCCCTAGTGTCAAGCTCCGACCCTCCACCGATGATGGGCCTTGGCGCATTCGGCCAGGGTGCCCCTGATTGGTCCCTGAGCCATTCGGCCGTCAGGAGACCCATCGGGCGTGCGGAAAAGGGCACGCCGGATGCCAGCGCGGTGTGACCGCCGGAAGGGCATTTGCGTCGCATCTCCAACGCGCCTTCCAGCCACCGCATCCCGCCCAACGCCTGATGACGCTGATCAAACGCCCCTCGTAGATGGGCGGGATGGATGGTATATAAACCTAACAATGGATTAAAGTCAAGAGGTAGGAAGATTATTTTCCGCCTCCGTCATTGCCCCGCCCTGCCCCTATAATCCGGACGAACCAAGGGCTATAAGCCGCCAAAGCAATCTGTAAGGGAGACGACCATGGACCAAAAAGTCCGCCAGATCAGCGCCGACGACATCAACCCGCGCCATAACTGGGGCCGCGCGCTGCCGTCGCTCGGCATCATGGGCGTCGACTTCGAAGAGCGCGTCGACTTCCGCCGTCTGCACAAGTATCGCCTCGGCCGCGCCAAGCAGGCGCTGGAGAAGTCCGAGCTCGGCGCGCTGCTGGTGTTCGACGTCAACAACATCCGCTACCTGACCTCGACCAAGATCGGCGAGTGGGAACGCGACAAGCTGGCCCGCTGGGCGCTTTTGACCCGCACCGGCGAACCGATCCTGTGGGACTTCGGCTCGGCCGCCGTGCATCACAAGCTCTACGCGCCGTGGCTTGAGCCGCAGAATTGCAAGGCCGGTCTGGTCGGCCTGCGCGGCACCGTCGCGCCCGCCTTCGGCCTGATGAAGAAGCATGCCGAAGAGCTCGCCTCAATCCTGCGCGAACACGGCGTTGCCGACATGCCGATCGGGGTCGATATCATCGAGCCGCCAATGATGTTCGAATTGCAGAAAGCCGGTATCAAGGTCGCCGACGGCCAGCAGATCATGCTCGAGGCGCGCGAGATCAAATCACAGGACGAAATCGCACTGCTCAACCATGCTGCAGCGATGGTCGACGGCGCCTATGACCTCGTTAACCGGGAACTGAAGCCCGGCGTGCGCGAGAACGACGTCGTCGCCATGGTCAACGACTTCCTCTATCGCCACGGCTCGGACGACGTCGAAGCAGTCAACGCGGTTTCCGGCGAGCGCGGCAATCCGCACCCGCACAACTTCACCGACCGCATGATCCGTCCCGGCGACATGGCATATTTCGACATCCTGCAAGCCTTCGTCGGCTACCGCACCTGCTACTACCGCACCTTCGCCGTCGGCCGCGCGACGCCGATGCAGCACGACGCCTACAAGCTGGCGCGTGAATGGCTCGACAATGCCATGGCGCGCATCAAGCCGGGCGCCTCGACCGCGCATATCGCCGAAGCCTTCCCGAAGGCCGGCGAATTCGGCTTCCCGGACGAACTGTCGGCCTTCGGCCTACAGTTCGCACACGGCCTTGGCCTGGCGCTGCACGAACGTCCGATCATCTCGCGCGTGATCTCGATGGATCACCCGACCGAGATCAAGGAAGGCATGGTGTTCGCCATCGAAACCTTCTGCCCGACAAAGGATGGCGTCTCAGGCGCGCGCATCGAGGAAGAAGTCGTCGTCACCGACAAGGGCTGCCAGGTGATCTCGCTGTTCCCGGCCGAGGAACTGCCGATCGCGAATCGTTATTAAGCGTTTCGTACAACGAACGCCCCCGCGAAAGCGGGGGCGTTTCCGTTTGCGTCGTCTATCACCCTAGCTCTTGCCGCCCAGTCCGCCAGCCGCATTGATCGCCGCCGGCAGCGCGACGCTCATGGAATCCACCATCGACGTCGGAATGAGAATGGTCGCGCCACGCTCCTTCGTCGTTTCGTAGATAATGTTCATGGCCCGCAGGTGCAGCGCCGCCGGCTCACCGGCATAGGTCCGCGCCGCCTCGACGAACTTCTGCGCGATCTCGGCTTCCGCCGAACCGAGAATGACACGGGCCTCCTTCTCGCGCTCGGCCTGCGCCTGGCGCGACATGGCGTCCTGTAAAGCCACCGGAATGGCAACGTCCCTGATCTCGACGGAGTTGACCGAGATGCCCCAACTCGCGGTCTTGCGGGCGATCTCGGTGCGCAGCACCTCGTCGGCTGCCTTGCGCTCGGCAAGCAGCGCCGACAACAGCGACGAGCCGATCATTTCCCGCAGCGAAGTCTGCGCCACGCGGTCGATGGCTGAACGGTAGTCGGTAATGTTAAGCGCCGCGGCTTGCGCGTCGTGCACATGCCAGAAGACGACGGCATCGACGTTGACCGGCACGGTATCGCGCGTCAGCGCCTGCTCGGCGTTGAACTGCGTGGTCTGAATACGCTCGTCGATCACGGCGGTGACAGCATCAAAGATTGGGATCATGACGAACAGGCCAGGGCCCTTGACGCTCGACAGCTTCCCGGCGCGCAAGATAACGAAACGCTCCCAATTGTTCGCCATCTTGAGCGAGAAGAAGATGAGCACGGCAAGCGCCGCGAAACCGGCGCTTACTTGTGGCATTTGCATGACAAACAGCAGGGCAGCGACGGCGCCGAAAACGACGGTGAGAAGCAACGTGATGGGATTCATGAGCCGAACTCTCCGTATGACATAACCGGGCGTAATAAAGCGCCGTTTCAGTTCACGGCGCTCTTTCCGCGCAGCGCCAGCAGACGCCGTTCCAGTTCGGGTTTCAATTGAAAATCGGGGCGGCCGAAAAGCCGGTCACGTCGGGTGTTGAATGCGCGCTGCTCGCGGCGCAGCCGGGCGACGCCGTTGCGGTCGAGCTTGGACATCGCGGCTTTATAGGCATCGTCGATCTGGCGGTCGAGCCGGATCAGGTCGCGGTCGGAGCAGATCGCCTTCTCGACCGCGCGCCGGGCATCGCCGCAGTTGAAGGTCGGCAGGTCATCATGGCCCGACACCAGATTGCGGCGGGCGCGTTCCTCGCGCAGGCTGGCGAGATTGCTCGCGGCGGTTTCCATGCGCGGATTGATGCGCAAGACCTGCTCGAGATCGTCGATGGCGCGGTCGAACTCGCCCTTCTTGCGGTAGGCGACGGCGCGGTTGTTGTAGGCCAGATAGAAACCGGGGTTGAGCTTGATCGCGGCATCGTAATTGTCGATGGCGCGGTCGTAGTCGCTCTTCTTGTTGTAGACGTCGCCGCGATTGGTGAGGAAATTCGCTTGCGGCTTCAGGCGGACCGCCTCATCGAAGTCGGCGATAGCGCGGTCATAGTCGCCGGTCGACTGATAGAACAGGCCGCGATTGTCGAAATATTCCGGCCGCGTCGGGTCGAGCCGGATCGCCTCGTTCTCATCGGCCAGCGCTAACTCGCCACGGCCGAGCTTCTTGTAGGCGGCGCCGCGGTTGCTGAAGGCCTGCGCGCTTTTCGAATCGAGCTTGATTGCCTCGTCGTAGCTCTCGACCGCGCGGGCACTGTCGCCCTTGAAATAATAGGCCGCGCCGCGGTCCATGAAGGCCTGGGCGTAGCCCGGATCGAGCCGGATCGCCTCGTTGTAGTCCTCGATCGCGGCATCGTATTGCCGGTTGTTGTTGAGTACGTTGCCGCGCGTCTCGAAGACCACGGAGGATTTTGGATCGAGCCGCACTGCCTCGTTAGCGTCGGCGAGCGCGCTGTCGACGCGGCCCGATAGCCGATAGCATTCGGCGCGCTGCCGGAAGGCGCCGGCGTCCTTCGGGTCGAGCGCGATGGCGCGGTCGAGATCGGCCATCGCCGCACAGCTGTCGGTCTTGTTGGACGATTGGGCCTGCGCCGGCGCGATGGCCAGCACGGACAGCGCGGCAAGCAAAGACAAGGTTTGGCGCATGGTCGATCCCCGCAGCGGTTACGGTCAAAAGCGGCGACAAACGGCCGCAATCTTTGGTCGCCGAGACAGGGCTAAAGGTTCACGCCGCGCGGGGGTCTCGTCAAGCCGCCCGCACCTGCGCCACGAAGGACTGCGCCTCGGCCTGAAGCGCAACGGCCTGCCGGTTAAGGTCTTCGACCGCATCCAGAATCTGACGCGCGCTTAAATTGGTTCGGTCGGCGAAATCGCTGACACCGGCGACACTATGGGCGACCTGACGCGAGCGCACGGCGGCGCCGTCGACGGTCTCAGCGATCTTCTGAGTCGCCTGCGATTGCAGTGTCACCGAGCTCATGATGGCGCGCGACACGCCTTCGATTTGCGAAATCACATTCGACATCAGCTGTGTTGCACCGCAGACGCCATCGATGATTTCGCGCACGGTGCGGGTCTTGTCCTTGATATCGGACAGCGCCTGCGTGGTCTGGGCCGCGAGCGTCTTGACCTCCTGCGCCACCACCGCGAAACCGCGGCCGGCGTCACCGGCGCGCGCCGCCTCGATGGTGGCGTTCAGCGCCAGCAGATTGGTCTGACTGGCGATGGCCTGAATCATGCTGGCGACCTTGTCGATATCGCCAACCGCGAGACTAAGACCGTCGGCATTGGTCACGGCGACGTCTGCGCGGCGGGAGGCTTCGACCACGACATCGGCGGCGCTGGAGAGTTGGCCGTCGATGTCGCGCATCGCCATCGACAGTTCGTCGATCGCGCTCGACACCGTACCGGCGACCGTCGTGGTCTCCTCCGCGACCGTGGCGGCGGCGCGGGCATGCGAACCGGATTCGTCCGCCGCGCCGCTCATCGAACGTGCCGAGGCGTCGAGTTGCGTCGCGGCACTCGCCAGCGCGGCCGTGACGCTGAGTATCTTGGTCTCGAAACTGCTGGCGAGCGTGTCGAGTGCCGAGCGTTTTTCGGCGGCGGACTGCTCACGAACACGCTGTCGCTGCGCTTGCGCGTCGCGCAGGGCAATGGCGTTGTCGTGAAAAACGAGAACGGCGCGCGCCATGGTACCGACTTCGTCGGCGCGCTTGAGCCCCTCAATCGGCTCATCGAAACTGCCCTGCGTGATCCGGTGCATGACACCGGCCAGCCGGTGCAGCGGACCCGCCACCGAACGCTGCGCCAAGAACATCGCGAACAAAATCGTCGCAAGCGTGCCGCCGATCAGGCCGATCAAAATGACATCGTGAGTCCAGGACTTCTCGGCCGCCGCAGTTGCAGCATCGTCCTTGATCTCGGCACCCAAAATATTGATCAGGCGGTTCATCTCGGTGGTGGCGACCACCAGCGCGGGATCGAATTTCAGTTCGAGCGTGACGCGGGCATGGTCGCGGTCGCCACTCTTGTTCAGGCCGACGATTGTGTCGGCAATGGAGTTCACGTTGTTGACGCGATCGACCATGCGCTGGATGTCGGCCCGGCGGTCCGGCAGATAGCCGGCCGCGCCGCCGAGCCATGACATCGTGCTGACGAACTGTCCCTGACGCTCCTCGATAGCCTCGCGCACGACGTCAATGTCGCCGGTGCTGACCATCTTGTAGACCGCGAGCCCCATCGATGTGGCGGAGGTCTTGGCCTCGGTCAGCGCCAGCCGGCCCGGCGTTGAATGATTGACCAGCACGTCGTTGAGGTCGTCGAGACGGTCGAGACGTTGCAGCACCAGCCAATTGGCCAGCACCGACATCACGCCGAGAGCGGCGATCAGCACGGCGGCCTTGGCCGCCATTTTCAAACGAAGTCGAGGGAAAGCCAGCATGACACCTACGCGTAAGGTACGGTCATACTTTGCTAACCAAAACTCCTTGGCGTTTACTTAACGTCTTTGTCGCGAGCGCTTCATGAAATGGCGCTAGCGCGATAATACAGGCTTTTCCTGTTCTTTCAGATGCGGGAAGCGTTGGGACAACAGCGAGCCGTCGTAATATGTCGGCTTGAACGCCGAATGTTCGCGAATGTTGTTAAACCAGTTTATGACTCGCGGCAGGTCCTGCCAGTCGGCAAAGTTCAAGTCGTCCATGCGCACCAGCGCCGGCATGATCGCGACATCGGCGAGCGAAATCTCACTACCCAGCAGCCACGGCCCGCCACTTAACGCGATCTCGCGGTCCATCCGTTCGTAGGAGCGGCGCAGCCGGCCAAGTGCGGCATCCATTTCCGCTTTGGGGAAGCCGGTCTGGCCCATCGTCATCATGAACTCGCGGCGCAGCGGTTTTGAATCGGCGAGCGCAACAAACTCCTCGCGGCTCATCTTCGCGAAGCGCGGCAGAAAGGCGAGATTGTAGGTCGGTACGCGCACAGACGCTGCCGGCATTTCATCGGCGAAATGCATCAACGCGCGCATGCGGGCGCGCATGAGCGCGTTCTCCGGCGTGAAGCTGTCGGCAGGAAAAACTTCGTCGAGATATTCGGTGATGACCGTGGAGTCGGTGACGATGTCGCCGTCATGATCGAGCGTCGGCACCACACCGTTCGGATTTAATTTAAGATATTCGGGTTTGAGCTGGTCGCCCTCGAGCAGATTGAGCTTTACTTCATCGAAGGGCAGCTTCTTGGCGTTGAGCACGAAGCGGACGCGCTGGCTGCAGGTCGATTGCGGCGCGTTGTAGAGCTTGAAGGCCATTTCCATCCCCATTTCGACGTTTTTTTGCAGCCTACGATGCGTCCGGGAGCCGGCACAAACCACGATGAATTTATGGGCAATTTACTTGTGATCGGGCGGCACGACCGATTGACTGATACTCGTGCGCAGCCGCCGTTTTCCTCCCTTTTGGCTTTAACGGCGGCGTGAATCCTCCACCTTATGCACACAGGGCCCCTTGCGGGGCCCTTTTTTTATGTATCGCTGATTTGAACGAAGCACTGTGTCCCCGCTTTCGCCGGGACACAGCAATTACGTTGCTACAGCCCGGTGCCGACGTTCTTGTTCTCGGACGTTAGCTTCATGCCGGCGAGTTCCGCCATCGTCTCCGCCAAGCGGGCGAAGTCCTGGCCAAGGATTTCCTTGCTGTTGGGTTGCGACAGCGCCTTGCCGATGTGCATCTGGATCATCTCGCGCGTCGCCGCCGTCACCGGCATCGGCACATCCTGTTCGCGGCCAAGCTCAAGGCCGAGATCGAGATCCTTGCGCAGCAGTTCCGGCGTGAAGGTCGCGGCCCAGTCGAGATTGACCAGCGCCGGCGTCTTGTAGGCCGTGAACATCGAGCCCATCACGCCGTTGTTCATGAAGGCGAGGAAGGCTTCGCGCGGCACGCCCATCTTGTTGGCGAGCAGCGTGATCTCGACCAGATTGGCAATGACGACGCCGAGCATGACATTGTGCGCGATCTTGCAGATGCGCGACAATTCGCCGTCGCCGACGTAAGCGACGCCGCGTGGCGCAAACACTTCGATGACCGGCATGGCGGCCTTCGATGCCGCTTCCGGACCGGACACCACCGACGACAACTTGCCGGCCTTGATGACCTGACCATTGCCCGACACCGGCGCGCAGACGAACTCGATGCCCTTTTCCTTCAGGCGGCCGCGAATGCGTTCGCTATCCTCGACCGAGATCGATGAACAATCGACAAAGGTCTTGGGCAGCGGACCCTTCGCGGTGGTAACGATGCCGTGGGGGCCGAAGTAGACTTCCTCGAGATCTTTGCCTTCCGACACGATGGCGAACAGCATGTCGACGCCCGCCAGATCGGACAGCTTGTCGACGATCTTGGCGCCGGACTTGGCCAGCGGCTCGGCCTTCGACTTGGTGCGGTTCCAGATGGAGATGTCGTAGCCCGCTTTCGCGAGACGCTCCGCCATCTGATAACCCATGCGGCCGACGCCGATCCAACCGATCTTCGACTTGTTAGACATTAAGAAACTCTCCCTATGTGCTTTTTGCACGACCCTCGGGCCGTGTTCTTGACGAAATTCAGGGGGGCTTTAGCCGTTCTGCACGCAAATCGCCAGAGGCGGGCATCGCCCACCAATCATGCAGCGTGCATGCTTGTAGTCGTGGATCAAAGGGTTATCCTGATCCAGTCCCATAGCCCAACAAGAGGCCGGGGACGGGGTGGCGATAGCGGGAGGAGCGCCAGCAGCGATGCAGGATGCAATCACCATTTCCGTGGCGGAAGCCGCCGGCGAAAGCCGTGCAGCCGAGCGCTGGCGCCTGATCTGGCGCAATCTCTTTCCGTTCGTCGTTGTCGGCGCGATCTGGGAAGCTGTTGCCTGGGCCGGAATTTTTCCGATACGCCTGTTTCCGCCGCTCGAACAGGTCGCGCTGTCGACCTATCAGCTGACGATCTCGGGTATTCTGCCGCATCACGCCATTGAGACCATCGTCCGGCTGCTGAGTGGCTTCACGCTCGCAGTGGTTTTCGGCGTGCTGATCGGCGTGACAATGGGACGCTCCCGCCGTGCCGAAGATATTCTGCTGCCGCTGGTGTCGATCGGCGCGCCGATTCCCGGCCTCGCCTACGCACCATTGTTCCTGCTGTGGTTCGGGCTCGGCAATCTTTCGTCGGTGCTGCTGGTCGGGTTCGTCTCGGCCTTCCCGATCATTTTCAACTGCTGGACCGGCGTGAAGGCGGTCAAGGAAATCTGGATTCGCTCGGCGCAATCGATGGGCGCCGATGATAAAAATCTTTTTCGTTACGTCATTCTGCCTGGCGCGCTGCCCTACATCCTCACCGGCCTGCGGCTGGGCCTGGCGCAGGCATGGCGAATTCTCGTCGCCGTCGAGATGCTCGCTGCCGTGCCGTGGGGCCTGGGCTGGCTGATCTTTGGCGCGCGCAAGTTCCTCAACACCGACGCCATGCTCGCCGGCATTGCCGTGATCGCGATCATCGGCATCCTGCTGGAGAAATATGTGTTCCAGAAGATCGAGAACTACACCGTGGTGCGCTGGGGCATGACCAGATGACCAAGAACCAGCAACGCACCCGCAGCTTCATCCGCGGGGCGCTATCGATCCTCGCAACAGCCGCTCTGTATGAGGCCGTTGCGCGCAGCGGCCTGTTTCCAGCCGTGCTGCTGCCGACCATTCCTACAATCTTCGATACGTTAGTCGCGACACTCGCCGATGGCACCATGCTTCTGCATGCCGCCTACACGCTCTATCGCGTAATGCTCGGTTTCTCGCTGGCGATCATCGTCGGCCTGCCGCTCGGCATCCTCATGGCGCGATCGCCGCGCGTCGAACACTTCTTTCTGCCGCTGATCAGCGCGCTGATGCCGATCCCTTCCTTCGCGCTCGTGCCGTTATTCATGCTGTGGTTCGGCATTGGCAACGTCACGACGATTTTGATCGTGTTCTATGCCGCGACATTCCCGATGGCATTCAACACCTGGTCGGGCGTGCGTTCCGTCAATCCGCTGTGGCTGCGCGCCGCAGGCGCGATGGGCGCCGACGAGAACAGGCTGTTCTGGAAGGTCATCATTCCCGGCGCTTCGCCCTTTATCATCACCGGCATGCGGCAAGCCTTCTTGCGCGCCTGGATCGGTGTCGTCGGCGCCGAGATGATCGCCGCTTCCGACTGGGGCCTCGGCTGGGTGATCTTCGACGCCAAGGAGTTTCTCAATGCCGATGTCATGCTCGCGGCGCTCGTCGTGATCGGCTTCATCGGTTTTGTGTTCGAGCGGCTGGTGTTCGGCACGCTCGAACAGCGCACCGTGCACCGCTGGGGCATGGTGCGGGTAGCGAAGGGATAGGTCTCTCTCCCGCGCTTCTCCGCGAAAGCGGGCGGCCCAGCGGGCAATACAAAAATCCTTCTGGATTCCCGCTCACGCGGGAATGAATAGAGGGGGCGAACAAGGCGAGGAAGAATGCAACCGATTGCGATCCGTGACGTGAGCCTCAACTACGACACACCCGCCGGCAAGGTGCAGGGCCTGGCGAATGTATCGATCGATATCGATGCGTCGGAATTCATCTGCATCGTCGGCCCTTCAGGCTGCGGCAAGTCGACATTGCTCAATATCGTCGCCGGATTTCTGACACCGGCGACCGGACAGATCACCATCGGCGGCAAGAAGGTCGACGGCCACGGCATGGATCGCGGCGTGGTGTTCCAGGATTTCGCGCAACTGTTTCCGTGGCGCACCGCACTCGGCAATGTGTCGTTCGGCCTGGAAATGAAAGGCGTTGCCAATCCGGAACGCGACAAGATCGCACGCGAACAATTGCGGCTGGTCAAGCTGGAGAAATTTACCGACTCGTTTCCGCATCATCTGTCGGGCGGCATGCAACAGCGCGTCGCGATCGCGCGGGCGCTGGCCTATAATCCTTCTGTCTTACTGATGGACGAGCCTTTCGCCGCACTCGACGCCATGACGCGCGATGACATGCAACGGCTGCTCGCCGACGTCTGGAAGGAAACGCGCAAGACGGTGATCTACGTTACGCATAACGTCGCCGAGGCCGTTTATCTCGCCGACCGTGTCGTCGTCATGTCGGCGCATCCCGGCTCGGTAAAGACCGTGATGAAGATCGATCTGCCGCGGCCGCGCGATCCGCTGAGCGTGGAATTTCTCGCCTGCCAGAAGGAACTGATGGGTCATCTCGGCCACACCACAAACGGAGCGGCGCACTAAGCGCAAAAAGATCCCGAGGAAAATCAAAAGGAGGATTCGACAATGACCATTCTGAAAACAGGCATCCTGAACAAAGGATTGACTCGCCGCACGGCGGTCGCCGGCATCGGCGCCGGTATCGCGGCGGCCGGCATGGGCATTCGCCCTGCGTCGGCGGCGCTGGAGACCGTGCGGCAGGGCTACCAGACCAATATGTGGGGCATGCCGACCTATTACCTGCTGCGCTCCGGCTATCTTGAGAAGCATGGCATCCAGAAATTCGAGGAGTTCGCGGTGCCGTCGGGCAACCAGACCATGCAGCAGATGGTGGCGCGTCAGGTCGACGTGGGCACCTATGCGGGTCCTTCGCTCGCACTCGGCCACGACAAAGGCGGCCTAGTCGCTATCGCCTTCATCGAAAATGTCGGCAAGACCACGCGCGTCATGGCGCGCAAGGATCTCGGCATCACCAAGGTCGAGCAGCTTAAAGGCAAGAAGGTCGCCAATCAGACCGGCTCGTCAATCGGCAATATCTTCACCGACCAGATCGCGCCCAAGGCGGGCCTGAGCAAGAGCGACTATCAGGAAATCCGCATGAACGTCGACGACATGGTGGCCGCGATGGCGGCCAAGACCATCGACGCCATGATCACGGTCGAGCCGTACAACGCAATCGCCGACGCCGACGGCCTCGGCGTCACGCTCGCGGAATACTACGACTTCGACAAGATGCCGGTGTTCATGGCGGCAACGCCGGACTTCGTGCAGAAGAGCCCGGAGACGGTCGTCGCCTATCTGAAGGCCTGGATCGACGTCGGCAAGGACTTCAAGAGCAGCCCCGACAAGGTCGCGAACCTGATCTTCGGCTTCTACCAGTCGAAGGGCTACACGATGTCCAAGGACACATTCACCAAGGCGCTGGCCCGCGTCGAGGTCAACCCGGGCGGGCCGTCCGACGCGAGGCCATATCTGCAGGAACAGGCCGAAATCCTGCTCAAGGAAAAGAAGATCAAGGCAATTCCGGACTGGGACAAGGTGCTGCGCACCGAGTTTTTCAAGCAGGCCGGGGCCTGAGCACCCCCCGGTGACGGGGGCCACCCAATTGGTCTAAACACTCGGTCGGCGCACCCCGCGCCGGCCGTTTTTCTTGAAACTGCCAAATAACAACAACCTTCGGAGACGCGAATGGCCGCCCAAGACCCGCTCCACAGCGGTGAACCCGTGAGCTGGAATTTCAAACTTCTGTCGCAGAACAATATGAGCGGCTTCGGCGGCATGGGCGAAGGCATGGCGTGCCAGATCGCCAAGGACGGCCGCCGCATCATGTGGCTGGCGCACGAAAGCGCTCCGAAGAACTTCACCGGCGTCGACGTCTCCGATCCGCGCAATCCGAAGGTCGTCGTGCAGACCGACCTGCCGCACATGGACGTGCGCTCGAACTCGCTGGAAATGTCCGGCGACATTCTCGCGGTCGCCTACCAGACCAAGAAGAAGGGCATGAAGCCCGCCGGCTTCGAACTGTTCGACGTGTCGGTTCCGGAAAATCCGAAGTCGATCTCGTTCTTCGACTGCTCGGGCCCGACCTCGCGCGGCGTGCATCAGCTCTGGTTCTGCGACGGCGAATACGTTCACATCGCCGCCGGCAGCCCGGACTTCGAAGCCAGCAACCCGAATGACGACCAGTTCTACCGCTGCATCGACGTGCGCGATCCGTCCAAGCCGCGCGAAATCGGCCGCTGGTGGCTGTCCGGCACACGCAAGGGCGACAATGTCGCGCCGCCGCCGCGCCATTCGCTCGACAAGGGCTATCGCGCGCATAACTGCAACGTCTATCCGCAGCGTCCGGACCGTATGTACCTCTGCTATCTCGACGGCGGCATGTACATCATGGACATCGCCGACAAGTCGCAGCCGAAGGTCATCTCGCACTGGACCAACTCGCCGCCCTACACCGGCTTCACCCACACGGCCGTGCCGTTGTTCGACCGCGGTTTGATCCTGGTGACGGAAGAGTCGACCGAGGACAATGCGAAGGACTGGCCGAAGCTGGTCTGGATGCTCGACGCGCGCGACGAAACGCACCCCGTTTCGTTCTCGACGCTGCCGATGCCACCGGTCGACGCGTACAAAAATCGTGGCGGCCGCTTCGGTGCGCATAACATCCACGAAAACGTGCCGGTGCCGACCTCGTTCAAGTCGGACCAGCTCGTGTTCGGCACCTTCTTCAACGGCGGCATGCGCGCTTTCGACATTTCGAACGCGTATCAGCCGAAGGAAATCGCGGCTTTCGTGCCGCCGGCGCCGAACGGCTCCAAGCTCGGCGCCATCCAGCTCAACGACGTCTATGTCGACGAGCGCCAGGTGGTTTACACGGTCGACCGCTTCTCGGGCGGCCTGTACATCTTGGAGTGTGATTTCTAAGAATCGGCTTCTGCGTAGGCACCACCGGGTTCCGCTGCGAAGCGGGCCCGGTGTTGTCGTTTTGGTGTAGAGTTAGCGTCATGGATCAGGTCTTCCCGTCCCAAGCCTCCGGGCAATTCGGCCGCCGCATGCGCCGCGAACGTGGCGCGCGGGTGCCGGTGATTGTCATCACCGGCTTCCTCGGCGCCGGCAAGACAACGCTGCTGCAACGATTCCTGAAAACGCCGGAAGGCGCCGGCACGGCCATCGTCGTCAACGAATTCGGCGAGGCCGGCATCGACGACGCGCTGCTGCGTTCGAGCGCCGACGAAACTGTGCTAATGGGCAACGGCTGCCTGTGCTGCATCAGCCGCACCGATTTGCAGGACACATTGCGGCGCATGGTCGTCGAGCGCGAGCGCGGCGAGATCCCCGATTTCCGCCGCATCGTCATCGAGACTTCGGGCCTCGCCGATCCAAGCCCCATACTTCAGACATTTGCTACCGACCGCGCACTCGGCGGCGTGTTTCACGTCGAAGCCGTGATCGCCGTTGTCGACGCCGAGAACGGCGTCAAAACGCTCGACTGGTCGTCCGAAGCGCGCAAACAGGTGATCCTCGCCGACCGCCTTGTCGTCACCAAGACCGATATTGCCAAAGAGGCGACCGGCGCGTTGACCGCGCAGTTGCGCAACCTCAACGCCGCCGCCGATATCGTCACCGCGGTGAATGGTGAGATCGACCCAAACCGCCTGACCGATCCGGCCGATACCTTGCGCAATACCTTCGTTGCCGAAGCCGATCACAGCGACGGCATAGGCAGCTTCGTGTTGACCAACAATAAGCCGATCAAGTGGGCAACGTTCTCGCGCACCATGGAAACGCTGATCACGTTGCGCGGCAACGACCTGCTACGCGTCAAAGGCTTTCTCGACGTCGAAGGCTGCAAAGGCCCGGTGCTCGTGCAATTCGTGCAGCACCTCGCACCGCCGCCGGTCGAACTGGAACTATGGCCGGACAACAACC
>DASYCM010000361.1:0-3474 GCA_036500165.1 Pseudolabrys sp. | reverse complement strand
GGCCACGCTCGCGGCGATAACTGAATTGGGCGGCGGACTTCTGATCGTGCTGGGCTGGCAGACGCGCTGGGCGGCGCTGGTGCTTGCGCTGTACACGCTCGTCGCGGCCTATTTCTTCCACGACTTCTGGCACATGGAAGGTGCGGCGCGTGAAGACAACATGATCCACGCACTGAAGAACCTGTCGATCTTCGGCGGCTTCCTTATGTTGGCGGCGGCCGGTGCCGGGCGCTATTCAATCGACGGGCCGTGCACGGTGCACACGAGCCCATCGATTACCTGACCTAGACTTAGCTGGCTTTCGCCTGAGGCTGTTGCATCGCGCGCCAAATCCGTTCGGATGTGGCGGGCATCTCGATGTGGGTTACGCCGAATTCGGACAACGCATTCACCACCGCATTGACGACACAGGGCAGGGCGCCGACGCAGCCAGCTTCGCCCGCACCCTTGGTGCCCAGCGGATTGGTCTTGGTCGGCACCGGATTGGCCTCGACATGCATTTCGGAAAGGTGGTGCGCGCGCGGCATTGCGTAGTCCATGAACGACGCCGTGACCATCTGGCCGCTGGAGTCGAACTGGATGTCTTCCATGAGTGCCTGGCCGACGCCCTGTGCAATGCCGCCCTGGATCTGTCCATGCAGCAGCATCGGATTGAGGACGGTGCCGACGTCGTCGACTACGTTGTAACGCACGACCTGCGGCACGCCGGTTTCTATATCGATCTCAACTTCGCAAACATGCACGCCGTTGGGGAAGTTCTGCGTGTTGGTCTTGTAGACTGCGGTCGCGACCAGTCCCGGCTCCATATCTTGGGGAATTTTGGATTGCTCCGGCGCAATGATCGCGACTTCCTTGAGCGTCATGGTCTGGTTTGTGAGCTTCGAAGAGAACACCCCTTCATTGAAGTTGAGATCTTCCGCCGGCAATTTCATTTGATGCGCCGCGATCTTGCGCGCTTTGTCGACAATTTTGGTGGAAGCCATCAGGAATGCGGCGCTGGACATGGTTGAGGAACGCGATCCGCCGGTGCCTTCACCGAAGAACACTTCGTCGGTGTCGCCCTGCACGTAGTGAATTTCTTCCGGATTGAGGCCGAGGTCCTTGCAGATGACCTGCTTGAACGTCGTCTCGTGACCCTGGCCGGCAGTCACCGAGCCCGAATACATCGTGACGCTGCCGCCGCGGTCGAAACGAAGCTCCGCGCCTTCGGAGCCTGACGAGGCAGCGCGTTCGATGGTGCTCGACAGGCCGAAGCCCAGCAGTTTGCCGCGCTTGCGGGCCTCACGCTTGCGAGCCTCGAAGCCTTTGTAATCGGCCATCTCCAGCGCCAGATCCATGCTCTTTTCGAATTCGCCGCAGTCGTAGACGAATGTAAGGCCGGTCTTGAACGGCATCTGATCCGGCGCGATGTAGTTGCGGCGGCGTAGTTCCAGCGGATCCATTTTCAATTGAGCTGCGGCGAGATCGACCATACGTTCTATGACATACGCCGCTTCGGGACGGCCGTTGCCGCGATAGGGACGGACCGGATTGGTGTTGGTGAAGACGCCGCTCACGTCGACGTAAAGCGCCGGTGTGCGATAGGTGCCGGCCATCGAACCGCAATTCTGGAAGAAGGCCGGCATGTTGAATTGAAGATAGGCGCCGATCGCCGCGATGAGCTTGACCCGCATCGCGAGGAAGTTGCCGTCTTTGTCGAGCGCGAGTTCAGCTTCTGTCACGTTATCGCGCGCCTGCGCGTCGGACAGGAATGCCTCCGTGCGCGTGCTCATCCACTTCACTGCGCGGCCGGTCAGTTTCGCGGCCAGCAATACCAGCGGCGCTTCGTTGAATACCGGCGTCTTCATGCCGAAGCTGCCGCCGACGTCGCCGGTGGTGACGTGCAGCTTGCTCTCCGGCACGTTCAGCGTCTTGGCGAGGCCCTGACGATAGGTGTGGGCGCGCTGCAAAGGTGAGTGGATGGTGTAGCGGCCTGTGCCGCGATGGTAGACGCCGACGGCACCACGCATTTCCATGCAGGCTGCGGTAATGCGATTGATCACGAATTCATGTTTGACGACGTGCGCCGCTTTTTCGAAAGCGGCGTCGGTGACCGCCTTGTTGCCGATCAGTTCGACAAAGCAGATGTTATCTTCGAATTGGTTATGAACGCGCGGCGCATCGGGGCTGATTGCATCCCGCGTCGACGTAACCGCATCCAGCACCTCGTAATCGACTTCGACCAGTTCCAGTGCATCTTGCGCTTGCGCCGCGGTCTCCGCGACGACAAAGGCGACGGAGTCACCGACCCATCGCGCGTAGCCGTCGGCCAAAATCGGATAACGCGGCGAATGCATCGGCGTGCCGCCGCGGCGCTTGAGGCCAGGATTGCCGGGGAGGTCGCCGTAACCGGCCTTCTTGATATCGTCTGACGTGAGGATTGCGAGCACGCCGGGCGAAGCCATGGCGGCTTCGGTATTGATCGAATTGATCTTGGCGTAGGCGTGCGGCGAGCGCAGCACGACGCCATAGGCCATGCCGGCATAGACGACGTCGTCAATGAAGTAACCCTGGCCTTGCACCAGCTTCGGATCTTCCAGCCGGGATACGCCCTGACCGATTGCGAATTCACCCATGGCAACTTGACCTGTCGATTTCAGGAGTGACGAAACGTCACGAGAGGGAAGGGATTCAACTTTGTTTTAGTTTTTCCGCGACGCGTGGCGCAAAATAAGTGAGTACGCCGTCGGCGCCAGCGCGTTTGAAGGCCATCAGGCTTTCGATCATTGCGCGCTCGCCGTCGAGCCAGCCGTTTTGCGCGGCCGCCATGATCATCGCGTACTCGCCGGAGACTTGATAGGCGAAGGTCGGCATGCCGAAGACTTCTTTCACGCGGCCGACGATGTCGAGGTAGGGCATGCCCGGCTTGACCATAATCATGTCGGCGCCTTCCTCGATGTCGAGCGCGACCTCGCGCAGCGCCTCGTCGGAATTGGCGCAATCCATCTGGTAGGTGCGCTTGTCGCCATTGAGCGTCTTGGCCGAGCCGACCGCGTCGCGGAACGGGCCGTAGAAAGCCGAAGCATATTTCGCGGCGTAAGCCATGATCGAGACGTCGGTCAGGTTCGCGGCATCAAGCCCCTTGCGGATGGCGGCGACGCGGCCGTCCATCATGTCGGAGGGTGCAATGATGTCGCAGCCAGCCTGCGCCTGCACCAAGGCCTGTTTTACCAGCAGCGCGACCGTCTCATCGTTGAGAATGACGCCGTCGCGAATGAGGCCGTCGTGGCCGTGGCTGGTGAAAGGATCGAGCGCTACGTCGCAGAGGATACCGATGTCCGGCACTTCCTTCTTGATGGCGCGGATCGTCTTGCACACCAGATTTTCGGGATTGAGTGCTTCGCTGCCGGTCTCATCGCGCAGGCTCGGATCGGTATAGGGGAAGAGGGCGATGCAGGGGATTGTCAGCTTCGCCGCGCGTTCGGCCTCGCGGAC
>DASYCM010000360.1:0-6670 GCA_036500165.1 Pseudolabrys sp. | reverse complement strand
CAGCTTCCCTTTGAACCTCAAGCTTACCTCTGAAAGGACCCACACGATGTTTGCCAGAACCGCACTCGCTCTCACCCTGCTCATCGGCTCGACCCTGCTGGCCTCGGCGCACGAGTTCAAATTGGGCGACCTCCTCATAGGCCATCCTTGGAGCCGCGCGACGCCGGGCGGTGCCAAGATCGGCGGCGGCTACATGACGATCACCAATAATGGGAGTGCGCCGGACAAGCTCCTGTCGGCAACGACTAGCGTTGCCGACCATGTCGAAATCCACGAGATGGCGATGGCCAATAACGTCATGACCATGCGCAAGATCGACAGCGGCGTGACCGTGGAGCCGGGCAAGACGGTGGCCTTCTCCCCCGGCGGCTATCATCTGATGCTGGTGGACCTGAAGGCGCCCCTCAAGGAAGGCGACCGCGTCAAGGCAACGTTGACCTTTGAGAAAGCCGGCTCCGTCGAGGTCACGATCAACGTCGAGGGCATCGGTGCCCAGCACCCCGCGCCGGGCAAGATGCAGGACATGGATCACTCGCAGCACAAAATGTAGGTAATCACGCCGCGCCAGTTCGCGCGAAGCGAGAATTATCTACAGTTTCGCCCCCAAGACGAGATAATCAACCTTGCGTTGGCGTCGAAATCACCGCGAAAGGCACTTGGAACTCTAAAGTTTCACGTTTGCTGCAGCGCGGCGACGAATTGTTCTTTTTTCGACGTAACGGCGCAACGATCTGTCTGATTTCTCGTGACAAGCGAGTCTGTCGTGGTCTAGCCTAGCGTTATCCGAGTGAATGCCGATCCGGCACGTAAGACCGGACGTCAGCACGCGGTCCAAGTCTTGGGAGGGAAGCAGTCTCTGGCGCGGGCAACCGCCGCCGCCTCGGCAATAAAACGATAAATAGCCGGGGGTGGGACACTAAAAAACAACGAGCAGGGCTCCGCGCCCTGCTCTTTTTTTTTGCGCACCGCTGTTTTTGTGCGTCGTCCGTATTTTCAGCGAACGTATGTCAGCGCGGCGGCGACGCGATGCGCGACAGAAATTCGAGCGGAATCAAATTGAAGTCGTACGCGAAATACAGCGCGCCAAACACCCCGGCCGAGATGATCGTGGTCCACAGCAGCTTGCCCCAGAGTTTATGAAGGGCCGGCGCGCCTGGATCGGTGCCCGGCGAGACGTCGCCCGTTTCTTGCTGATTGCGCACGCCCCACGGCAGCACCGCGAACAACGTGAGCCACCAGATGAGGAAATAGATGGCAAGATAGGTACCGAACTTCATGGGGCCTCTTGGGGTCGATTAAGCGTCACGCCTGTTCGAGCTCGACCAGCGTACCGCAGAAATCCTTTGGATGCAGGAACAACACCGGTTTGCCATGGGCGCCGATCTTGGGCTCGCCGTCACCCAAGACGCGCGCGCCCTGCGCCTTGAGCTGATCGCGCGCCGCACGGATATCTGGCACCTCGTAGCAGATGTGGTGGATGCCGCCGTCGGGACTCTTCTCGAGGAATTTGTTGATTGGCGAGTTATCGCCGAGCGGTTCGAGCAATTCGATCTTGGTGTTCGGCAAATTGATGAACACGGTGGTGACGCCGTGAGCGGGCTGCGGCACTTGCTCCGTGACTTCGGCGCCGAGCGTGTCCTTGTAGACCTTGGCGGCCTTGGCGATGTCACGCACCGCGATGGCGACGTGATTGAGACGACCGATCATGTGAATCCTTTGGAATTCCCGTGAAACAACCAGCCGGCAAAACCATCATACCGTCAAAACATGGACGTGGCACATCGGCTTTTTGCCCCAGCGCTGCACCACGACGGAACGGACGGCACGTCGCACGGCTTCCGCGACAGCATCGGGATCGCCCCGCCGCTTGCGCGGTAGCGACCCCACAGTGTCTTCGACGGCGTCATAGACGGCGTCCGCAATCAAAGCGCCTTCACGGTCGCGCTCCGGAATGCCGATGAGGTCCATTTCCGGATCGGCAGCAAGCTCGCCGCGCTCCGTCAACGCGATAGCGATCGACACCGCGCCAGCGAAGCTCAAGCGGCGGCGGTCGGCGACGGTACGACTGTCAGCCTCGACCAGAATTGTGCCGTCCTTGTAAACGCGGCCGGCAGGTACCTCATCGATGATGCCGGCGCGGCCTTCCGCGATACGGATGAGGTCACCATTACGGCATTGAACGACCTCCTTGATACCCAAGCTGCGGCCGAGCTTGGCGTGCTCCGACAGATGCAGGGATTCACCGTGTGCCGGGACCAGGATCTTCGGCTTTACCCATGAGATGAGTTCGGCGAGTTCGGCGCGACGCGGATGGCCTGAGACATGAACCAGATGGGTTCGGTCGGTAATGACCTCGATACCCTGATCGATCAGCCCGTTGATGATCTTGCCGACTTCCTTTTCGTTGCCGGGAATGGTGCGCGCCGAGAAAATCACCGTGTCGCCGCGCGACAGCGTGACGTCCGGATGCTGATCGGTGGCGATGCGCGATAGCGCGGCACGCGGTTCGCCCTGGCTGCCGGTGCACAGCGCCACGACTTTGTTCGGCGGCAGATAGCCGTAGGCATCGACCGGCCGGAAATCAGCGATACCTTCCAGATAGCCGCATTCGCGCGCGATTTGCGAGATGCGGTCCATGGCGCGGCCGACCATGACGACTTCTCTGTCGGCAGCTTCGGCGGCTTCGGCTACGGTGCGCAGCCGCGCGACGTTGGAGGCAAAGGTCGTCACGGCGACACGGCCACGTGCATTTTTGATGAGATCGGTAATGACCTTGCCGACATCGGCTTCCGACGGCGAGCGGCCTTCGCGCACGGCATTGGTGGAGTCGCCAATAAGCGCGAGGCACCCTTCTTCGCCGAGCGCGCGTAGCTTGTTCTCGTCGGTGACGTCGCCGAGGATCGGCGTCGGATCGATCTTCCAGTCGCCGGTGTGCAGCACCGTACCGGCAGGCGTGCGGATGATGAGCGCGTTGGATTCCGGAATCGAATGCGCCATCGACACCAGTTCGACGTCGAACGGGCCGACCTTGAAACGGCTGCCGAGCTTGACGATGGTCACCGGAATATCGGGCGCGCCCGGCTCGTTGCGGCATTTGGCGGCGAGCAGTGCCGCGGTGAACGGCGTGGCGAAGACCGGACATTTCAGTTTCGGCCAGATGTCGATCATCGCGCCGTAATGATCTTCATGTGCGTGCGTGAGCACGAGCCCGGCGAGATGCTTGCGCTCGCTGACGAGATAACGGACGTCCGGCAGGATCAGATCGATGCCGGGCAAATGCTCCTCCGCCGCGAAGGAGACACCGCAATCGACCGCCAACCATTGCCGGTTACGGCCGTCGCCGAGGCCGTAGATCGACAGGTTCATGCCGATTTCGCCGATGCCGCCAAGCGGCGCGAATACAAGTTCCTGAGCCATCAATGCGATCCTAAATCGAAAACTTCACCGGCCGTGACGGGTGTCACGCGGCCTTCCGCCTGCAGCAGCAGGCGGCCCATATCGTCGAGCCCCTCAAAACGGCCGGACAGTTCGCGCTCCGGCAGACGGACGCGGATGTCCTGACCCAGGCCTGCGGCGCGCTTGAGCCAGTCGGAACGCACGCGGGGGAAGCCCTGCCCGCGCTGCCATATGTCTAGTCGTTTCAGCATCGCACCCGACAGGACGCCAAGCATCCGTTCCGGCGTCACCAGCGCCCCGTAGGCAGCCAGATCGGTCGCCGGATACGGCGTATCGGACGGATGCGCGGCGCAATTGACGCCGAGGCCAATCGCAAGCGCAAAGACCGGGTCGTTTTCCGCCTCGATGAGAATGCCCGCAAGCTTGGCGCGGCCGAGCAGCAGGTCGTTCGGCCACTTCACCTTCAGGAGCGGCCCCACCTGCGGCACGCATTCGGCCACGGCATCATGAAGGGCCAATGCGGCGACAAAGGACAGCTGCGGCGCGACGCCGGGGTCGGAAGGTTCGGTGAGCAGCAGCGTGGCGAAGAGATTGCCCGGCGTGGACACCCAAGCGTTGCCACGGCGGCCGCGGCCGGCACTCTGCACCGTAGCCGTGATCCACAACGGCCCGCGCTCACCGGCACGCGCACGCGCCAGCGCCTCGGCATTGGTGGAGCCGAGCGTCTCGTAAGATATGGTCCGGACCCCCGCCAGGTCCGTGGCTTCGCGGTGCATTCTGTCTCGGAGCCGCGCCCCCTCGGCGCCCGCTCCCTCGAAAGTAATTTAGAACAGTGACTTCGCCGCCGCCGTCGCCGCGCCCAGCAGCGGCCCCGGATAGGCAAAGAATAGAATATTGATCAGGCCCGTGACCGCGAGAACCAGGCGCATCAGGCCCGGCATGTTCTGGAACCTCTTGGCCGGTTCGTCGAAATACATGACCTTGACGATCAGCAGGTAGTAGTAGGCGCCGACCACGCTGGCGAGCACGCCGAGCACCGCGAGCACGAAGAGCCCGGCCTTTATGGCGGCGAGGAACACGTAGAACTTGGCGAAGAAACCCGCGAGCGGCGGAATGCCGGCCAGCGAGAACAGCAGCATCGCGAGGAAGAAGGCCATGCCCGGCTGCGTGCGCGCTAAGCCCGACAGGTCGCTGATATTTTCGACCAGCATGCCGTCGCGGCGCATCGACAGAACGCAGGCAAAAGTGCCGAGCGTCATGACGACGTAAAGCGACATATAAATCAGCACGCCCTGCACGCCTTCCTGCGTACCGGCGGCAAGGCCGACCAGCGCGAAACCCATGTGGCCGATTGAGGAATAAGCCAGCAGGCGTTTGATGTTCTTCTGGCCGATGGCGGCAAAGGCACCGAGCACCATTGAGGCTATCGAGACAAAGACAACAATTTGCTGCCATTCGTGCGCAATGCCGGGAAACGCCACCATGGTGGCACGCACGAAGATCGCGATACCCGCCACCTTTGGCGCGGACGCGAAAAAGGCCGTGACCGGCGTCGGCGAGCCCTCGTAGACGTCCGGCGTCCACATGTGGAACGGGACGGCCGAAATCTTGAAGCAGAAGCCGGCAAACAGGAATACGAGGCCGAAGATCAGGCCGAGATTAGCACCATTCGACGTCGCCTTGGCGATGCCGGCGAAGTTCACCGTGCCAGTGAAACCGTAAATCAACGACGCTCCGTACAGCAGCATGCCGGACGACAATGCACCGAGGACGAAGTACTTAAGGCCGGCTTCCGTCGAGCGCACGCTGTCGCGGTTCGAGGATGCCACAACGTAGAGCGGCAGGCTCATCAGCTCGAGACCGAGATAAAGCGCGATCAGGTCGTTCGCCGAGATCAGCATCATCATGCCGAGCGTCGACAGCAGGAACAGCACGCCGTACTCAAACTTCTGCTGCTTGATGTCGTCGAGATAGTTGAACGACAGCAACAGCGAGCCCGCCGAACCGATGAGCGCCAAAATTTTCAGGAAGCGCGCGTAATCGTCGACGACGAAGCTGCCGCCGAACAATTCAATGCGGCCGGCCGGAACGTACATAATCAGGACCCAGGCGACCAACACCAGAAGCCCGACGCACCACCCGTTGACGATCGCAGCACCGCGCCCGGTCTGCGCCGAGAAGGCTCCGATCATCAGCAGCAGCATGGCGCCGCCCGCCAGCACGAGCTCCGGCAGCACCGGCATCAGCGATTGAAGTTGCGCCAAATTAATCATCGGTTCGCGCTCACAGGAATAACGACGGGCGCATTGGGCTTCAGCTCAACGGTCTTGGGCGCCTCGGCCGTGTAAGCCGCGACAGCCTTGTTGTAGCCATTGAGCAGCTCCGCCACGGAAGCCGCCGACATGTCGAGCACGGGCTTGGGCGCAACGCCGAACAAAATGGTCAGCACGACGAGCGGCGCGAAGATGATCCCTTCCCGCCAGCCTATATCGTTGATGTGGGCGACCGCGGGCTTGAGCGGACCGAACACCATCTTGCGATACAGCCACAATGCATAACCCGCCGACAGGATGACGCCGGTGGTGGCGAAGAATGCGACCGCAATGTTGTTCTTGAAGGTGCCGATCAGCGACAGGAATTCGCCGACGAATCCGGACGTACCCGGCAGGCCGACATTGGCCATCGTGAAGACCATGAACACCGCCGCGTAGACCGGCATGCGGTTGACGAGCCCGCCGTAGAACGCGATCTCGCGCGTGTGCATACGGTCGTAGACCACGCCGACGCAAAGGAACAGCGCGCCCGACACAATGCCGTGCGAGATCATCTGGAAGATGCCGCCGGCGATACCCTGCGTCGTGCCGGCGAAAATGCCCATGGTGACGAAGCCCATGTGCGCGACCGACGAATAAGCGATCAGCTTTTTCACGTCCTCCTGCATCAGCGCCACCAGCGAGGTGTAGATGATGGCGATGACGGACATCGTGAAGATCAGCGGCGCGAAATCGTGGCTCGCCGCCGGGAACATCGGGATTGAGAAGCGCAGGAAGCCGTAACCACCCATCTTCAAGAGAATCGCCGCCAGGATAACGGAGCCTGCGGTTGGCGCTTCGACGTGCGCATCAGGCAGCCAGGTGTGCACCGGCCACATCGGCATCTTCACCGCGAACGAGGCAAAGAACGCGAGCCATGCCCATTTCTGCATGCCGATCGGGAAGCCGTGCTTGAGCAGCACCGGAATATCGGTCGTTCCCGCCTGCCAGTACATCGCCAT
>DASYCM010000359.1:0-7688 GCA_036500165.1 Pseudolabrys sp. | reverse complement strand
CCGCGGAATGACCGCGCCACCGCAGCCGCCTTGGCGACGATGTCGTCGACGTTGCGGCTAGGGGCCGGGATGACCTGGATGGTGATCTCGCGCGAGACATCCGCCTGCCATTCGCTGGCCGCGCCGCTCACCAGGATCACCGCGCCCGTGGTGATGGATGCGAGAAACGTCATGATGGCGACGACCGCGATCAGCGCCCGGCCTGAAATTGAATTGCGCGGCACCAGCGGCGTGTCGAAACGCGGCAGCGGCAGACCGGGCATGCGCGGCGGCAGCACCGGGGGATTCATATCGTCTGTGTCGTGGTGATTAGTCATAGATGTGTAGCCGGCCGTCATGCAGCACCAAACGGCGCGCATCGTATTGGTCCATCAAGGCGATGTCGTGGGTGGCGATCACCACCGAGGTGCCGGACTTGTTGAGTTCGATGAACAGCCGCAACAGCCTTTGCGCCAAAGTCGGATCGACGTTGCCGGTCGGCTCGTCGGCGAGCAGCAGTTGCGGCCGCGCGATGACCGCGCGCGCGATCGCGGCGCGCTGCTTCTCGCCACCCGACAGCACAGGCGGTAATGCCCACATCCGCTCGCCGAGGTCGACCCACTTGAGAAGCTCGATCACCTCGTCGCGGTAGCTCTCCTCCGGCCGGCCCATCACGCGCAGCGGCAGCGCGACGTTCTCATAGAGGCTCATATGGTCGAGCAGGCGGAAATCCTGGAACACGATGCCGATGCGGCGGCGCAGGGTCGCGACCGCGTCCTTCGACAGGGTCGCGACGTCGTGGCCGAACTGGGTGATCAGACCCCGGGTGGGCTTGAGCGACAGGAACAGCAGCCGGAGTAACGAGGTCTTGCCGGCGCCGGACGGCCCGGTGAGGAACTGGAAGGAATGCGGCTCGATGCGGAAAGTGAGGTCGCGCAGGACCTCCGGGCCGATACCGTAACGAAGACCTACGTTCTCGAATCGGACCATCATCCCCCGCCCGTTGGGCTGCCCCGGCCCTACAGAGCCCGCGATAGTGACCTTTTGACGCCGAAACGCGTCTTCAGATGCGGTTTTACAGCATTATCGCACCGCTGCCAGCGCCAAGCAGGCCCAAGACACCGCCCGTCCCGGGCCATTTCGTCCCCAACAAAGCGCCCCCATGGTTTCCGGTCCATTAACGGTCGGGTGGTAGGTTTTGGAACATCTTTGGTCCGCCGGTGTGGGTTGTCTGCCCTCAATGCTGATTGTCTGCCCGAACTGCGCCACGTCCTACCTGATCGACCCGGCCTCGGTCGGTTCGGCCGGCCGAACCGTGCGTTGCGCGCGCTGCAAGACGACCTGGTTCGCTGCCCAGCAGAAGTCAAACAACGACGTCTCCGCCTTTGTGAACGGCGTCATCGCCGAGGCCGAAGCGCAGGCCAACGACCCGATCGGTAGCCATACTTCGCCGCCAAACGACCACCCTATCCCTGGCGACGTGCCCGCTGCGTCCGACGACTTCGGTCACGAATCGGACGCGCCGCTGCCGTCTTTGCCGGAGGCGACCTCGCCATTCGGCTCGATGGTGCACAACAACGATCTGACGCCGCCCGACGAAATGTCGCCGCCGCTCACGGTCACCGATGCGCCTTCGCTGGTCCCGCCGATCGACCACGCGCCTTTGTCCGAACCTGATCCCGAGGAATCCGCTGCCTTCCTTGCCCGCCGCGAGCGGCTGAAGGCCAAGCGCAAGTCCAAGAAAAGCTCGTCGCGCTGGACCGCGATCATCCTCCTGCTGTTTGCCTTCAACGTCGCGCTGATCGGCGCCCGCAGCGAAGTCGTGCGCTACCTGCCGCAAACCGCGTCGCTGTTTTCCGCGATCGGCCTGCCGGTCAATCTGCGCAATCTGAAATTCGACAACGTCCGCATCACCAAAGAAAACGCCGACGGCATGAACGTCCTCGTCGTCGAAGGATCGATCGTCAGTACCTCCGGCAAAGCCGCCGAAGTGCCGCGACTGCGCTTCGCCGCGCGCAACGCCACCGGACAGGAAGTTTACACCTGGACCGCACTGCCTGGCCGCAGTGTCATCGGTCCCGACGAGGCATTGCCGTTCTCGAGCCGCCTGGTGTCGCCGCCGGCTGACGCCGTCGATGTCATGGTGCGTTTCTTCAGTGCTCAGGATGCCGGCGCTGGATCGAGATAGACCGCGAATTCAACCAACCGCGACAGAAAAGCGATGGCCCGAATTCTGATTGCCGAAGACAGTTACGACATCCGCGGTCTCGTCGTTCGCGCACTCAGCGACGACGGCCACGAGGTCACTGAGGCCGCCGGTGGCGCCGCCGCGCTCGAACAGCTCAAGAAACACGACGGCGCGTTCGACCTGCTGCTGAGCGATATAAAAATGCCGCTGATGGACGGCATCGCGCTGGCGCTGGCCACCGGCCGCGATTACCCGAATGTCTCGATCATGCTGATGACCGGCTATGCCGAGCAGCGGGAACGGACCTGTGGGCTGGATGCGCTGGTGCGCGACGTCGTCGCCAAGCCGTTCACGCTCGAACAGATCAAGGGCGCTGTGCGCGGCGCCCTGCTCGCTGCAAACCACTAGGAAAAATCAGAAGTCTTTCAGCAGCCGCTCGATGTAATCGAGTTCGAGCTGCGGCCGCATGCTTTCGCCGAAGCGCTTGCGCAACTCTTCGAGGACGCGACGCGCGCGCTGCGCGTCGATCTCGCCCGGCACTTTCACAGTGGTGTCGTCGCCGTAGTCGCGGCCGCGCATCGGACGGCCGAGAGGATCAGTACCGTTCTCGGCGCGCTGACGCCCATTACGGCCCGGCTGCCCCGGTCCGGGACCCATGCCCTGACCTTGTCCCTGCTGCATCTGTTGCGCCATGCCCTGCGCACCCTTGCGCATGGCTTCGAGCGCCTTGCCCTGACTGCCGACCGCGCCTTCGGCGTCGCCGTCACCAAGTTCGCCTTCGGCCTGCCCCATGGAGTCGCCGGCGCTGCCAAGCTGATCCATGTCGCCTTGACCGTCGCCCTGCTCGCCTTGGCCTTTTTCACCCTGGCCCTTTTCGCCCTGCTGACCTTTTTGTCCCATGCCGCGCTGGCGCAACTGCTCCATCAGCTTGTTGAGGCGGTCGCGCAGAGCCTGCTGATCCTGTTTCAGATCGCCCAGTTGCTGCTGGCCCTGTTGGCCACGCTGTCCGCGCTGCCGGTCGCGGCGCTGGTCCTGACCTTCCTTGAAGGTCTTATCGCGCAACTGTTGCTGCTTGCGGATCATGTCGCCGAGTTCGTCGAGCGCCGACATCATATCGTCGTCGCCATCGTCGCCCTGCGCGCCGGGACGCGCCATCTGTAGGTTCTCAAGCATCTGCTGCATCTGGTCGAGCAATTGCCGCGCCGCATCCTTATTGCCGGAGCGCGCCATCTGCTCCATGCGGTCCATCATGGACTTGAGGTCCTGCTGGCTGAGCATGCGCGTGTTCTTGTCGAGCGGCCGCGCGAGCTGCTGCGGATTCTTGCGCATCTCCTCGGCCAGCGCCTGGAGGAACTTGTCCATCGCGGCGCGCAAATCCTGCATCAGTTTCTTGAGTTCTTCGTCGGACGCGCCGCGCTCAAGCGCCTGACGCAAGGCATCCTGCGCCTGCCGCAAAGCCTGCTCGGCCTGGCTGACATTGCCGTCCTCGATCTGCAGCGCCATTTCCCACATGCGCGCCACGACGTCACGCAGTTGGTCGTCGGACTTCGCAAGATTAAGGTTGTAGTAGATCGAGCGCAGACCGAGATAGATGCCGGTCTCAGGCGTGAAACGCTCAGGCGCGATGGTCAGCGCATCGAGCGCGGCCATCACCAAAGGCTTCGCCTCGCCATCGAGCGCCAGAAGCCGGCGCTGTTCGATCAGCGCGCGCGCCAGCGGCTTGACGAAAATCCGTTGCGGCAAGGTGAAGTCGTGCGGCTCGCTGCGGCCCTCATTGCCGGCCTCGTCCTTCGCGACCAGAGTCATGACGACTTCGGCGCCGGCCCAGGCGTGCTCCGTCAGGTCGCGGGTTGTCTGCGCCGCGCCATTGCGCGTACGCGCCTGCGGCAAGGTCAGCGCGAAATCCGGCGCGGTGAACAGCGGATGGCGTGGCTTATCGGCAGGCGCCTGCTCCTTGATGTCGAATTTGGCTTTCGCTTCGACGACGCCGTAGTCGTCGTCCATCTTGTAGTCGAAGCGGATGGCGCCGCGCGCCTGACGCTCCGGGTCCTTGATCAGTTCGATGGTCGGCGCGCGATCCGGCACGGCGACGAAATGCCAGACGATGTCGTGTCCGAGAACGCCATGGACCGACGCGGAGCCGTCGCCCTTGATTGTCAGACGGCGCTCTTCGGTGCCTGCCGGAGGCTGGGCGCGTCCATCTGCGGCGGCGTCTTCGATGCCACCTTTCTTGACGATGTCGAAGTTCACCTTGCCGGTGGCGCGAATGACAACCTGACTGCCGGCCGGCACCGTCACCGGCGCATTGGCGAACGCGGCATTCGGCGCGGACTCGCCCGGACGCAAGCCGTGCAGCATCACCGGCGGCCGGCCGGTATAGACCGGCGGCGTGACCCAGGCGTCGATGCGGAAATTCGGCGGCGCGACCACGCCATTCCAGTCGAACGCGGCCGTGATGCGGCTGACGCGCTCACCGCTCGCGGCAAAGAAACTGGCGACGACGACCATGAGCACAAGTGCGCGCAACGCCATCGGATCGCGCAGCGACAGCTTCGGCTGCGGCCATCCGGCTTTCAGCTTGCTCGCCGACAGCAAGGCACGTTCGACGTGGGCGCGCCATAGTGCTTGCGCGACCGGATCGTGACTGTTGGCGGCCATCTCGTCGGCGATCGCAGTAGCGGGACGATGCCGCTCGCCGCTGGTGTGATCGAGACGACGTAAACCGTCGAGTTGGCTCGGCACGCGCACCATCACAAGCGGGATGGCGGCGGCGAGCGTCAGAATACCGAAGATGACAAGGGCGGCGGCGCGCGCCAGCGGCGGCAACACGATCCAGAGGCCGGCCCATGACAAAGCGAGGAACAGGCCGATCGCGGTCGCTAGTGTCGCCAGCGCCGGCCACAATCTTTCCCACAGCAGGCTGCCGCGCGCGCGCTGAAGCGCCTTCGCGAGCATGATCCGCGTCGACTGCACTCGGCTGCCAGGTTGTTCGTCCAAACCGTCCAAAAGCCGCTCCGGACCTGAGGAAGAATCTACCGCCGTTTCAGGCTAACACGCAGGCAATTCCCAGACCATGTGATGGCCCTGCGCTTACAGCCAATTGGGCATGCGATCCAAGGCAATCAATTGGTCAACTTCGAGGCGGGGGCGAACCAGCGCCCACTCCGCGTCCTTGACCAGCACTTCCGGCACCAAGGCCCGCGTATTGTAGGTTCCCGCCTGCACAGCGCCGTAAGCGCCGGCTGTCATAATCGCCAGAAGATCGCCGGGTGCCGGTTCCGGCATGTCACGATCCAACGCCAGAAAGTCGCCGCTTTCACATACCGGGCCGACAACGTCGGCCTTGATGCGTCGTCCCGACGCTGGCTTTTCCGCCACCGGCCAGACCTGATGATAGGCCTCATACAAAGTCGGACGGATCAGGTCGTTCATTGCGGCGTCGACGACGACGAAGTTCTTGGCCTCGCCATGCTTCACGAACAGCACGCGCGTCACCAGGATACCAGCATTGCCCACGATCAGCCGGCCCGGCTCAAAAATAAGGCGGCAATCGAGATCGCGTGTCGCACGCTTCACGACATCGGCATAAGCGTCAGGCAACGGCGGCGGTTCGTTGTCGTCGCGATACGGAATGCCAAGACCGCCGCCGAGATCGACGTGCGAGATAGTGTGGCCATCGCCACGCAGCGTGCGCACGAACTCCGCGAGCAACGTAAAGGCGTTACCGAACGGATCGAGATCCGTGATCTGGCTGCCGATGTGCATATCGACACCGGCGACCTTGAGGCCCGGCAACTTGGCGGCATGCGCGTAAACCTCCCGCGCGCGGCTGATCGGAATGCCGAACTTGTTCTCGGCCTTGCCGGTGGCGATCTTGTGGTGAGTCTTGGCGTCGACATCCGGATTGACGCGCACGGAGATGTGCGCGGTCTTGCCCTTCGACGACGCGACCTGCGACAGCAATTCGAGTTCGGGTTCGGACTCCACATTGATGCAGAGAATGCCCTCGTCGACCGCGAGCGCCATTTCCGCCGCTGTCTTGCCCAAACCTGAGAACATGATCTTGTCGGCGGCGATGCCGGCGGCACGCGCGCGCTTCAACTCGCCGCCCGACACCACGTCGGCGCCGGCGCCGAGCTTCGCCAGCGTCTTGATGACGGCCTGGTTCGAATTTGCCTTCATGGCGTAGCAGACAAGGGCGTTCACGTCGGCGAAAGCATTGGCGAACACGGTGTAGTGCCGCTCCAAAGTCGCCGTCGAATAGCAATAGAACGGCGTGCCGACTTTATCGGCGAGCGTGTCGAGACTGACCGCCTCGGCGTGCAGCACGCCGTTGCGATACGCGAAGTGATGCATGTGATATCCGCCGGCGCGAGACGCGCTAGTTCAAAAGACCGTCGAGGAAGATGCGTTTGTTCGGACCGCCTGGCACGGTGGCACGGGGAACGTCACGGGCCTGACCGGGAGGCGTCGCCAGATCGCTGGTCGCGGGCGCGTCGGCAGCAGGCGCGGGCTCGCTGACCATTGAGGAGCCGGGCGGCGGATCGAGCGGACCTTTACGGCCGCAGCCCGCCAGCGTCAGCGCTGCCAAAGCAACGCCAATCAGGGCCAGACGGGCAAAACGGCGGTCGCGAAATAAGGACAAGCTGTGAACTCCTGATACTGCGGCCATCTTAGCAAAGCCGGGATAAAAGGCGAAATGGGTCACGTCTCGGGCGATTCAAGCGGTTGACGTCCAGCAAGACGGCGGGACGGCGCTTCTATGCCATGAAGCCGCTCGCGCTGGGCTTCGAGCCAGGTCAGCCGCTTGAAGGCAAGTTTGCGGTCGTTCGAATTGCTTGCATGGTCAAAGCGCCACTCGGCCCCGGAAATGAGCAATTCCAGCTGTGAAAGGGTGAGCTTTTCGGCTTCGGCGTCGGTATTGGCGCCGCCCTTGAGCCGGCCCATTTTCGGCTCTTTCACGTCAGACCTTCTCTTTTTCCAGCCGCTTGAGCCACTTCTTGGCCTGCGAGCGCACGTTCGATGGCGCGGTGCCGCCGTAGCTGGTGCGGCTCTTCACGGAGTTGCCGACCGACAGCACGGTGAAGACGGCATCCGTGATTCGCGGCTCGACCGCCTGCATATCGGCGAGCGGCAGCCGGTGCAGCGCGACGTTGGCCGCAGACGCCTTGGCCACGATCGTGCCGGTGATGTGGTGCGCCTCGCGGAACGGAATGTTGAGCGTGCGCACCAGCCAGTCGGCGAGATCGGTCGCAGTCGCATAGCCTTCGCCGGCGGCCTTCTTCATGCGCGCCGCATCGGGCTCCATGTCGGCGACCATGCCGTCCATCGCCGCGATCGACAGCGACAAGGCCGAGAGCGCATCCATCGCGCCTTCTTTGTCTTCCTGCATGTCCTTGGCGTAGGCGAGCGGCAGGCCCTTCATCACGATCAGGATCGCGTTGAGCGAACCAATGATGCGGCCCGTTTTCGCGCGCACCAGTTCGGCGGCGTCCGGGTTACGCTTCTGCGGCATGATCGA
>DASYCM010000358.1:0-6057 GCA_036500165.1 Pseudolabrys sp. | reverse complement strand
TTAAAAGGCCATATTAGGCGTCCAGGAGTTCTGAGTTATGTCGATGATCAACTACCGCGCCCCATCAGAATTATTTCCCAGCCGCAGCCGCAAATCGCGCCGTCCCATCGGGTACAAGCGTTTTCCGACGGCGGCGGAAGCGATTCGTTTTGCGATCGAGGAGTTGCCGCCGGAACTGCTGCTTGGCGCTTACCTGGAAGTGGAAGAGAAGCGCTTTGACGGCAATGGCATCCGCCAGCTTTACGAAAGCGCCGACTATCCGCTGCCGCGTAAGACCGTGAAAGCGGTCAAAGTCGCCGCCAACTGAGTAATCACACCCCTGATCGAACCGCGCCACCTTTCGCTGTCCTGCCGTTGCGGCGGGAACCGGTTGGTGTTTGGCGCGTTCATTTGCTCACTAACGTTTTGCACACCTGGAGCGGCCATTGGCCGAATAAGAAATTGCCGATACTCGATCCCTCGGCGTAATCGGCCTGATGCTTGGCGCCGCCACTGTGATGGTGATGATGGTCGGCGCTTTCGTCGTCACGGACCACGTTACTGGCCGCATGCATGTCGAAGACGTGCTGCCTGTTCTCAGCCCACAGGTTGTAGCGCGCTAATCTGACGAGCCGGCCGCCAAAAAGGACCCCGCCGAATGAGCGGGGTTTAGTCGGGTGGGAGGATTCGTTCGAAAGCTCGCTGCTACTTTCGAACCTGCGGAATCTAGAGCGCGCGATCTGAGTCGCGGAGGTTACCGGCTACAACCGCCGCGCCGTCCACAGGTCAAGTATTTGGGTAAGGGCCATCGCCGGACACACCGGCGATGGCTTTTGCATTTAACCGGTTGTGCGGTTGTTCGGCGGCCTCGGTGGCGCGTTCGGTACGCTTTTCCACTGCTCAAGACTATCGGCGATCACCTTCATCGCCGTCATCGAGGCATGGCTCAGACTGGCGTAGCCGGCGATTTCGCGGCCGACACGTTCGCCCTCACTGCGCAGCATGTCGCGGATGCCTTGCAACTCGACGATGACGCGCTCGATTTCCTCCAGCGAGGCGCCCGACACACGACGGATCAGCGAATTGAGATTATCGGTGACCGGATCTGGCGCCGCTGCCTCGCCGTTTTCACTGCGCGGTCGGCGCAGAAACGAAACATCGCGCCGGACGAATTCGCGGATTTCGCCTTCGAAGGCGTTGGCCGCCGCCTGATCGATATCGCTCAGCTTTTCCGGAGGGCGCCGATCCGGCGGCGCGAACTTCTCCGGACCGCTTTTCTCTGCACCCTGCTTATCCGCGCCGAGTCGCTCTCTGATCGCCGTCATGCGTGAACTCCTAACCTCAGGCGCAAAGTGCGTTGCGCCGCCGCTCCCCGTCCCCGAACAATAGCCGCACGCGAGTGGGGCTACTCTGAGGCAAACCTGGGGCAGGGCGGAGAGGGGTGTGGATGTGTAAAGCGCGGTGAAACGGCGGGGCCGCTACCAGTTGAGCTTGAATCGCGCCGATATGCTCTTGCTGGTGCCGGTCTGGCCGACATCGGTGACGGCCGTGGTTACATTCAGCGGGCCGTAGACCTTTTGTTCAGCAACAAACTGATTGTGCGTCACCGGATCGGTGCTGCTGGTCGCCACCTTGGCGCCGAAGCTCGTGCCGGTCGGCAGATAATCGAACTTGGCGGCCTTCTCGCTGCCCCATACTTGTGGCGTGGCTAGGCCGGTGGGCGTGGGCACCGCCATCATCGGAAAATCCGACGGCGCCGCGCTCGAGGCGCTGAAGGTTTCCGTCACCGAATAAGTGTTCTGCAACGTCACCGAGAAATTGCTGCCGACGGGCTTTGTATATTTGAACGTGGTGCCGACGCGGCCCTGGTCGTTGCTCGGATCGACGCGCGCATCGACGGTGGCGAGATTAGGCAGCAGGCCGACGGACGCCCATGCGGCGCCGGAGCCGCGCTGATCGCGCGAACCCGACGACCAGGGATCCGGTGAATTTGTAATCGAGGGCGCATTGCGCAGGCCGAGATCAGTGCCGACGGTTGCGTCCCAGTCGATGGGCAATGGCTGCTTGAGCGTGAGGTTGGACGAGCCGTCCGCTTTGTTGGTGCTGCTCATGTCGAATTTCTTCGTCTGCTTGAGCGCGGGTGTACGTAACTGTTTCGCCGGCGCATCGGCGTTAACGGTGGGTGCGTTGTCGAGAATATTGCGTAGTGCGTCCTGCTCAGCCGGCGTGAGTTCGGCATCTGCGCTTTCTTTGGCGCTTTCCTGGAGGCTCTCTTGCGACTTCTCCGGCTGTTCGGACGGCGAGGCCACGGCATAGTCCGCGTTCGGCGTAATCGCGAGCCAAGGATTATCTTGCGCCAGCGCGACACCGGGCGCGAAGCCCAGAGCCAACACCATCAATCCGTGAATCTGGACCGAGCCGCCGCGCATCGTGTGAAAATCCCCCCTGTATTGGCCGGAAACCTGGGCTCGATTAACAGCGCCGACCGGTTAAATTAATATCAGGAAACTGGGGCAAAGATGTGGACTTGGCCGTTCGACTTTCGGGCCAGCGGCGCCGTAGATTGCCTATTAACGCGCCACCAGCAGCGCGATCAAAATCGCCCCCGGCACTATAAGCCCAATGAAAACCACTGAACTCACCACAAAACGTTTGAGCACGGCACGACCCTCCATCAGCCACCTCTGTTGGTCGGCCAGCCGGGCGGAATGGTTCAAGGCTGTGGCGAAATAACGGCGGAAGCGTACTTTGTCATGAAACGGAACTCCGTTCCGCGCGTTGCTGGGACAACGACGACATAAAAAAATGGAGAGCGTCTATGCCCGGACTTTTGCCGATTTTACTGGTTGGTTCGAACCTGATGCTGGTGGCCGACACCGTGCCGGCTTTCGACGTGGTGCCCAGCTGCCGCGCCGCGACGCAGGTCTCGGCGATCGCCAATCGTGACGAAAATTCCTGCAAAAAGGACGAGGAGAGCGCCCGCGCCAAGCTCGAGCAGGACTGGGCGCAATACACGCCGACGCAGAAAAATCACTGCGTGCAGCTTTCGACGCTCGGCGGGCCGGCGAGCTATGTCGAACTGGCCACCTGTCTGGAGCTGAGCAAGGCGGCGAAAGAGTTACCGCCCGACATGCTCGACTCCAAGACGATCGACCGCCGCTAGCGACGGTCGCGTCTTACGGCTCGTTACTTTTTGCCGCCGCTCGACATCTGCGACGCCTTATAGGCGGACACCTGCTTCGGCTTGTCCTTGTCGGCCTTCGGTTTCTTCTTTTCCTTGACCGCGCGGGTCTGACCCTTCGCCATGACGCATTCTCCTGATCGAATCGGATGAGTAACGGATTCGGAACAAGCGGGATGCTGATACGGCGCAAGCCGCTTCGCAAGTCCCCCGTTTCCGGGCCTAACTTATCACACGAGTGCTGCGCCGCGCCCGGGACAGGAAAGGCTCAGCCTTTCGGCGCTGCCGCCACCGACTTCATCTTGTCGTCGATGCATTTGTCGACGACGTCGGCGCGCTTGTCGAGATTGGTGCGGAGCGGGCCTTTTTCGGTTTTCATCCAGCACTCGGACGCCGCCTGCGAACGCGTCATCGGCGGCTCGGCCGCCTTTTCCGGTTCGGCGGGTTTCGACGGGCTCGACAGCGAGGCCAACGGACCGGGCGAACTGCCGTCGGTTTCGCAGCCCGCCAGCAGGCCTGCGGCGGCCATGAGCAGCGCCAGCGTGGAAATTTTACGCGAAATTTCTTTCATCGGGACAGTTCCTTGGCGCGTCAAAACCTGACGTCCGGCGCGCTCGAATGGTGAGCCGCCCACTCTCTATCGGGTGTCCCTGGGCCGCGCCAATGACTTTTATGCGAGTGCGGTATCGCAAATTGCCGGTGAAGAAGGCCCGGAGCACGTCCGCTAGTGCACGGCCACCCGCGCCGCGCCACGCCCTTTGGAGCGGATGACGGGACGAGTCTTGGTGCCGGCCTTGTCGTCGGTCGCACTGTTTGCCGTCCCGTTTGCCATCCCGTTTGCCATGGCGCGCATCTTTTCCGCCGTGGCGTTCAGGGCGGCGACGAGATCCTTCTCGATGCTGGCCGGCGCGGCGGTGAGGTTGTCGCTGCGATAGGCCGTCACGTCATAGGCGCGGCAATGCGGGCAATCGATATCGAGCACCTCGGCGCTTTCGGCGATCCAGTGACCGTTGCAGGCGGCGCAGACATAGTGATTGCGGAACAGGGCCATCGGGTTTCTCTCCTGCGTTTTCTTTGCGCCGTGCATCGGGGCGAATCGAAAAACGAATCAGTTGTGAAAGGGGACCGGATTTTTGGGGCAGGGGGAAGGCGGCCTTCTTTTCCCTCCCCTGAAAGGGGAGGGGCCGACGCGAAGCGTCGGGGGTGGGGTCATCGCGTCGTATCGAACCAAACCCCACCCGGCTCGCGCTTCACTCTCGTTCAGCGCGATCCACCCTCCTCCTGCGGGGGAGGGATAAGACAAGCGCCATCGCCCGTATTCTTTATCGGCCCCGGGCAGGCCGCAGTCCCGAACGCTTCATTCCAGTGCCCTCTTAAAACGAGGGCGCGCGGAACGCCGGGGCTCGAACAGCCCCGCAGCCTCGTGTGATGTGTTTGAGTTTGTTCACACGAGCATAGTCACCACGGAAGTGCCGGTTCCCCGGCGTCCCGCGCGCGATGTTTGAGGTTTGCTCCGCTCGGCCCCCGGTGGACTGACCTTTTCAGGCTCCCTCTTGCTTTAGGGCCACCTATCCACCGCTGCGGGGTTTATCGGCAGTGCGGGGAGGTGACGCCGGCTCGGATGGCTCCTTGCGGAAACCGTCCTCGCTTTTGCTCCTAAGGCCCGCACGGCCTTACGCCCCAGTGATGCGCGGCTGGCGCACCGGGACCGAGCGGCTTGGACCGCCGGAAGGGCATTTGCGTCGTATCTCCAACGCGCCTTCCAGCCACCGCTCCCCGCCCAACGTCTGATGACGCTGATCAAACGCCCCTCGTAGATTGGGCGGGATGGAGGGAATATAGGCCTAGTGAGGGATAAGAGTCAATAATCCTAGGAATATTATTTTGGGATAACGGTCGGTCGCTCGGAACGGACATTGTTTAACGGCTGCAAGTTGCCCCATGCTGCCTTCGGCTAAGCTTCGCTGATGGAGTCGCCAAAGCCCCCGATGAAATTCGTACCGGCCAAGAGCAAGACGCTGACCGGCCGCGATCGCAAGGGCGAGCCGCCCACCTGGGCGGTCGTCGGGGTCGTTGCATCGGTCGCGCTCATTTTCATCGTCTTTCAACTGGCGGACTGGTTTCCCGGTCTGTTTCCCAATTCGACCACGTTCACCGTCTCGCTGATCTTCCTGCCGATTGTGGTGATGCTCGCGCTGATGATCGGCACCAAGATGTGGGAGTGGAGGAAGGCGCAGTCGTGGTCGCAGACGACCGGCCGCATCGTGAAATCGGCCATCGAGACGCAGCGGCATCGCTTCCAGGGCGAGGCGGAGACAGTCAAGAACGTGCCCGCGGTCGAGTATGAGTTCAGCGTCGGCACGACCAAAGTGCGCGGCAGCCGCATCGCCATTGGCGCGGCAGCCGCATCGCCATTGGCGATGACAACGGCGGCGCCAATACCGAGGCGACATTGGCGCGCTATCCGGTCGGCCGCGAGGTCGCGGTGTTCTACGATCCCGACGACCCGGCAAACTGCGTGCTCGAGCGCGGTGGACCGCAACTCACAACGGCGGCGGATGCGGTGACGACGAGCGACGCCGGATCGCCGGACGCGTTAGCCGGCCTAGCTAAGCCGACGGCCAAAGATATGTCGAAGAAGGGATGCATCGGCGGCCTGATCGGCCTCGCGGTCGCTGGTGGTGTGATTTACTGGATGATCGTCGAGGGGCCGGCTTATCTCGCGGCGCACTTTCCCAATGCGCCGGGCGATCCGCGCTTTGTCCTTGCCGCCACCGGTTTCGGGCTGCTGGCCTTGCTGTTCTTCTTCGCGTTCCGGTCGGCGTCCAAGAAGGCGCAGAGCTGGCCTTCGGTGCGCGGCAAGATCGTCAAAAGCGTTGTCGAGACGTTTAACGAGA
>DASYCM010000357.1:0-3250 GCA_036500165.1 Pseudolabrys sp. | reverse complement strand
CAAGGGCGGCAAGATCATCGTCGTCGGCCTGTTCGGTGGCGACATCACGGTGTCGACGCCGTTCTTCCCGCTCAAGGCGATGGCCATCCAGGGCTCTTATGTCGGCAGCCTGCCGGAGATGAAGGAACTGCTCGATCTTGTACGCGCCAAGGGCTTGCCGCCGATCCCCATGACGACGCGGCCGCTCGATCAGGTGGGCAACGCGCTTGACGATCTTCGTGCCGGGAAAGTGATTGGCCGCGTGGTTCTCACGGCCTAGCTTCCGGGTTGCGGTGCGTGCTAGGCACGCGCCGCGGACGACGGTAAATTTGGAGAATTGGAATGGACGCCAATGAACTGCGCGCCATGCAGGCGCCGATCAAGGACCGTTACAAGAGCGACGCCAAGTCGGCGATGATCACGTTGAAGGCCAAGGGCACGCTCGATGACACCAGCATCGCCTGCAAGGTCGAAACCGGCCGCGCGCTGGCCATCGCCGGTCTGCATCCAGCCACCGGTGGCTCCGGCATGGAATTGTGCTCCGGCGACATGCTGCTCGAGGCGCTGGTCGCCTGCGCCGGCGTCACCGTGAAAGCGGTTGCGACCGCGCTCGATATTCCACTCAAGTCCGGCAAAGTGTCGGCGGAAGGCGATCTCGATTTCCGCGGCACCCTCGGCGTCGACAAGACCGCGCCGGTCGGCTTCGCGCAGATACGCCTGCGCTTCGATCTCGACACCGACGCGCCGCAGGAAAAGCTCGACCAGTTGCTCAAGCTCACCGAGCGTTATTGCGTGGTCTACCAGACCATCAAGGCCGGCCCGCCGGTCGATGTGAAGATGGCGAAGGTCTAGCGATTTGACGTCATTCCGGGCCTCGTGCGAAGCACAAGGGTCCGGAATCAACTGATGTCTCCCGAATTTTATTTCGCGCTCACGCTCGTCATCAAAATGGCCGTCACGGCCATGTTCGTCGTCGCGGCGACGATGACAGCGGAGCGCGCGGGACCTTTGGTCGGCGCCTTGGTCGCGACGCTGCCGCTCGGCGCGGGTCCGGTCTACGTGTTTCTGGCGCTCGATCACGACGCGCATTTCATTTCGCTGAGCGCGCTCAACAGCCTCGCCATCAATAACGTCAATACGACATTTGCGATGGTGTATGCGCTGCTGGCGCAGAGGCGCTCGGTGGCCGTCAGTGTCTCGGCGGCGATGGCAGTGTGGGCCATTTTGTCCTGGATCGTTTTCAAGATTCACTGGGCCTATATCCCGGCGCTCGCGCTCAACATCGTCGTATCTGGCGTCTGTATTGCGCTGTCGCGGCCGCTCCGTCATGTGCGCATGCCGGCGTTTCGCGCGCGCTGGACCGATCTGGTGATGCGCGCTGCGCTGGTGGCGCTGCTCGTCGGATTTACCGTGACATTCAGCTTTCAACTCGGGCCCGGCGGCAGCGGCATCATGGCTGTGTTTCCGGTGATCCTGCTGAGTATCATGTTCATTCTGCATAACCGCGTCGGCGGCAAACCGTCAGCGGCCGTGCTGGCCAACACGCCGCTCGGTCTGGTCGGCTTTGCCGGCGCGTGCACGGTGTTGCATTTCACTGCGGAGCCGTTTGGCAACGCGATTGGCCTGACCCTCGCGTTGGCAACGTCGATCAGCTGGAGCCTGCTGGTGCTGCTGGCACGGCGGCGCGGAATCGGCGTATGAGCGCCTTCTGGCTGATGCTGTTACTCAAGATCGCGATGACCGCGGGTATTGTCGTCGCGGCCTCGCTGATCGTCGAACGCAGCGGACCTTTCGTCGGTTCGATGGTGGCGTCACTGCCGACGGCGGGCGGCGCCGCCATGATCATCCTCGCCATGGATCATCCGCCGGATTTCATCGCGCAAAGCGCGGTCGGCAGCATCGTGTCAAATCCGCTCGTTGCAGTGTTTACGCTGACCTATGCCGCGCTGGCGCACCGCCGCTCGCTCCTCGTGAGTCTTGGAGTGGCTTATGTCGTCTGGTTCTGTTGTGCGGGACTGTCGCGGCTGGTCGACTGGACCTTGCCGATGGCCCTGCTGCTCTGCGTCGTCGCGTTTCCGTTGGCAATTTTCGTGGGAAGCCGTTTCCATGCCGAGAGTGCAGCCAGGACCAAGGTCGCTTTCACGGCGCGCGACCTTATATGGCGCGCCGCCGTGGTGACGCTTTCGGTCCTGCTGGTCACGGCCGCAAGCTCGATGATCGGTTCTTACTTCTCCGGCATCTTTGCGTTCTTCCCGGTCGCGATGGGATCTTATTTCGTCATTCTGCATCCGCGCATCGGCGGTCCGGCCACGGCGAGCATCGCGGCGCACGTGCAGGCACCCATGATCGGGCTGGCTTTGGGTTTGATCGCCGTTGCCCTCATGGCCGAGCCTGCCGGCGTTTGGTGGGCCTATGCTACGGGCCTGACGATTTCGATCGCTTGGAATATCGGTCTGTGGATGTGGCGCTTGCGCCGGAAACTAGCGTAGCAATCCTTCTTCCAACGTCTTGATCTGAATCGCCAGATAGCGAGAGAAGATGCGGCATTGCGCCAGGCTGCCGGCGTTGAACCACAATCCCGGCTGCGCGATCTTTAGCGGCGCGGTTGTTGGCGTCCGTGACCGTGCTTTATTTTTTGTCAGTCTGCGCGAGTCTGGCCTTGAGCATATAGAGGGCATCCATTGCTTCGCGCGGCGACATGTCGTCGGGATTGAGCGCGTTCATGGCGGCAATCATCGGCCCGTAAGCGTCGTCCTGCAACTTTTGCGGTGCCTGATAAGGCGTGGCGAACAGCGGCAGGTCTTCGAAGCCTTTCGGCTTGGCGCGGTCTTCCTGCTCGAGCTTGGCGAGTACCAGCTTGGCGCGTTCGATGACGGCGGCCGGCAGGCCTGCGAGTTTCGCCACCTGGATGCCGTAGGAGTGATCCGCCGAGCCGGCCACGACTTCGTGCAGGAACACGACGTCGCCCTGCCATTCCTTCACGCGAACGGTGGCATTGTGCAGCCGGTCGAGCCGGGAGGCGAGCGCGGTGAGTTCGTGGAAATGCGTCGCGAACAGCGAGCGGCATTTGTTGACGTCGTGCAGATGCTCGACGGTCGCCCAGGCGATCGACAGGCCGTCGAAGGTGGCCGTGCCGCGGCCGATTTCGTCGAGGATCACCAGTGCGCGCGGGCCAGCCTGATTGAGAATCGCGGCGGTTTCGACCATTTCGACCATGAAGGTCGAACGGCCGCGGGCCAAATCGTCCGCCGCGCCGACGCGCGAGAACAAG
>DASYCM010000356.1:0-1868 GCA_036500165.1 Pseudolabrys sp. | reverse complement strand
CAGGATTACATCACAGGTCGCTTCGGCTGAGCGTTCTTAACGCGCCGCCTTTGAAGCAGGGACACAGAAAATGACCGACCAACATACCGCCAAGGCCTTCGACAATGACCTGCAGGACCTCTCCCGCATGGTCGCGGAAATGGGTGGGCTAGCCGAAAAGCAGGTCGCCGACGCTGTCGATGCTTTGGTCAAGCGCGACGGCGCGCTCGCCCAGCGTGTCACGGTGGCCGATCTGATGATCGATGCGCTGCAAAGCGAGATCGAGGAAAAATCGGTTCTGACCATCGCCCGCCGTCAGCCGATGGCGGTTGACCTGCGTGAAATCGTCGGCGCGCTAAGGCTTGCCAACGATCTCGAACGTATCGGCGATCTCGCCAAGAACATCGCCAAGCGCGTCATCGCGCTCAACGGTGAGTTCCCACCGGCCAAGCTGATCCGCGGCGTCGAACACATGTCCGACCTCGTGCTCGGCCAGATGAAGCTGGTGCTCGATGCCTATGCCCGCCGCGACATCACTAGTGCGATGGCGGTATGGCGCGGCGACGAAGAAATCGACGCGGTCTGCACGTCTGTGTTCCGTGAATTGCTGACCTATATGATGGAAGACCCGCGCAACATCACATTCTGTATCCACCTGATGTTCTGCGCCAAGAACATCGAGCGTATGGGCGATCACGCCACCAACATCGCGGAGTCTCTGTACTACGTGATCGAGGGGCGGCCGATTGCCGATCCGCGACCCAAGGGCGACACGACGACGATTGCCGCGCTCGTCGGCGACGATAGATAAAGTGTGAATGGTCCGGCGCACCAAGGATATCTAATGAGCGCACGCATCCTGATTGTCGAAGACGAAGAGCCGCTTACGATGCTGCTCCGCTACAATCTCGAGGCGGAGGGCTATGAGGTGGAAACCTCGGCGCGTGGCGACGAGGCCGACACCAAGCTGAAAGAAACGACGCCCGATCTCGTCGTGCTCGACTGGATGCTGCCCGGTCTGTCCGGCATTGAATTGTGCCGCCGTCTGCGGGCGCGGCCGGAGACGCGGCAGTTGCCCATTATCATGCTCACCGCGCGCGGCGAGGAGAGCGAAAAGGTGCGCGGTCTCGCGACTGGCGCCGACGATTACATTGTCAAGCCGTTCTCTGTGCCCGAATTGCTGGCGCGGGTGCGTGCGCTGCTGCGCCGCGCCAATCCCGATCGTGTCGCCACCGTGCTGTCGATCGGCGACATCGAACTCGATCGTGAGAAGAAGCGTGTGGTCCGTAGCGGCCGCGCCGTCGATCTCGGACCGACGGAATATCGCCTGCTGGAATTCCTGATGGAGCGTCCGGGCCGCGTGTTCTCCCGCGAGCAGTTGCTCGACGGCGTCTGGGGTAGTGAGATCTACATCGATGAGCGCACCGTCGACGTTCACGTCGGCCGGCTGCGCAAGGCGATCAACCGCACCCAGGAAACCGACCCGATCCGCACCGTTCGCGGCGCCGGTTACGCCCTCGACGATCGCTTCGGCCGCGCCGCGAGCTGAGCTTCTTTTTCAGCGCACTCTCGTTCTTTCGCTTCATCCTGAGGAGCCTGTGCTCTTTCTCCTCGTCCTGAGGAGCGCCCGAAGGGCGCGTCTCGAAGGATGGGAGCCCGGCTGTTTGGGGGGCTGCATCCGTCGAGACGCCTCGCCGTGCTGGGCCCCTCAGGATGAGGGTCAGAGACGGGTGCGGAATATTTTCAAATCATTCTTGACAATAATCCCAAGGACTATATTCTAGATGTATCCCGCCCATCTACGAGGGGCGTTTGATCAGCGTCATCAGGCGTTGGGCGGGATGCGGTGGCTGGAAGGCGCGTTGGAGATACGACGCAAATGCCCTTCC
>DASYCM010000355.1:0-1575 GCA_036500165.1 Pseudolabrys sp. | reverse complement strand
GATTTCGGCGCTTCCGTCCGCGGCGAGCCGGGCTGCGACGCACCGGGTTTCGGCAAGGCTGTGCTGTTGAGCATCAAGTCCATTTTTACGCCGCCGTGAAAGCGGACCATATCGCCGGAGTCGACGATTTCGAGTTGCTGGCCATTGAGTACGCCTTGCAGGAACTCCAACTCCACCGGCTGATCGGATACGACATTGCCCTTGCGAACGTCGATCGCCGCCTGGCTGAGACGGCCTTTGTTGCCGTTGGAAGACAGCAGCACGATGTTGTCACGGAGGTTGAGCATCTCGCGTTTGGTGTCGTAGACGCCGACATCCGCCGTCATGTCCATTGTCGACTGATCCTGCATTTGCAATTTGGCGCGGATGTTATGCAGCTCGACGATGTCGGGTTTGGTCAGGTCCTGCGCCGCCGCGTCGGCTATGAATTCGTAAGCGCGGCCGTCTTTGGTGAAGCCGGTCATGCGCGGCCGTTCCATCGTGATCTTGGTACCGGACACGACAAGATCGTTGAGGTTGACCGGCAGCTTGGCCAGGGCGCGCAACGGATTGAAGTAGGCGGCAAGGCCAAATCCAAGCACTACCAGAATGACACCGGCTGGAACGGCGAGCCGCATGACGCGCACCGCGCGGCTGTGCCGGCGCGCGGAACGGAACGCACGCTCGCTGTCGCCGCGGCTCATGGTCCAATAGGACCGCGCGGTCTCGTCGTCAGTCTGCGCTGTGATCACACGGCTCATACGTCGCGTTCGACCGCTCTGAATTTCGGAATTCCAGCCCGCCCCACGCCAACTACCTTGCCGCGCGAATATGGCCCGGACGCGGCAAGAAGCGCCCCACGAATGCCTCAACGACTCAAAGGCATTCTACTATTAACAATATAAACCAAAGACTTAAGACGCGTGCGAGAATATGTCCTGCTCGGCCCAGCCGGCCAGGTCGAGCCTGGCCCGGTGCGGCAAAAAGCCAAAACAGGCCGCCGCCAGCTCCGTACGACCCTCGCGCGCCAGCATCGTATCGAGCTTTTCACGAAGGGCGTGGAGATGAAGAACGTCGGACGCGGCGTAGGCCACCTGAGCCTCGCTTAGCGTATCGGCGCCCCAGTCGGACGATTGTTGCTGTTTGGATAGATCGACGCCGAGAACCTCGCGCGTCAAATCCTTAAGGCCGTGCTTGTCGGTATAGGTACGCGCCAGGCGCGACGCGATCTTGGTGCAATAAACCGGTCCGGCCATGACGCCGAAGGCATTGGCCATCACCGCGATATCGAACCGCGCATAGTGGAAAATCTTGACGATCGACGGATCGGCCAGAAGCTTCTCGATATTCGGCGCTTTTTTCTGGCCCGCCGCGATCTGCACCACGTCGGCGGAACCGTCGCCCGGTGAAAGCTGCACCACGCACAACCGGTCGCGCTTAGGATCGAGACCCATCGTCTCGGTATCGATCGCCACCGCGCCCTTGTAGGCGCTCAGGCTTGGCAGATCGCCGCGATGCAGGCGGATGGTCATGCGGATATCCGGCTTTTAAATGCTGGTGCCCAGGAAAGGACTCGAACCTTCACGCCTCGCGGCG
>DASYCM010000354.1:0-2112 GCA_036500165.1 Pseudolabrys sp. | reverse complement strand
CCGTTTTGCGGAGCGCTTTTTTCGCCATCTTTGCGGTATACTTGAGCATCATGGCCGCCGACAACACGTCCGCCACCAACACAGAACTTGAACCCACGATCTTTTCCGCGGTGATCACCCCGCACCGCTCGCTGGGCCATGCCGGCTTTCTGATTTTGATGCTGGTGTTCGGCGGCATCAGCTTCGTCGCCGGCATCATGTTTTTCATCGCCGGGGCCTGGCCGGTGTTCGGTTTTTTCGGCCTCGACGTCGCCCTGCTCTATTTCGCCTTTCGGCTCAATTACCGTTCCGCCGACGCCTATGAGGAAGTGACCGTGACGCCTTCCACGCTCACCGTGCGCAAGGTCAGCCATCGTGGGGTGGCCCGCGAATGGCAGCTCAATCCGCTCTGGGTTCGCCTCGACAAGGAAACCCATGAGGAATACGGCATCGAACGCCTGTTGCTGGTGTCGCGCGGCCGGAACCTGCCGGTCGGAAATTTCCTCGGACCGGACGAGAAGGCCAGTTTTGCCGCCGCGCTCGGCCGAGCGCTGAATGAGGCGAAGCGCGGCGTGCCGCAGGCGAGCCTCCATTAAGGTCAGAAATCGGGTGGTTTGCCGCTATCCGCGCGCTTAAATCGCTGTCATGACAATGATCCAGGCAAAGCACATCATGACCGACCCGCTCCCCGGCGTTGCCCCGCTCGTGACCGCAGCCGCCGACTATGACGTCGTACGCCGCGCCATCGCCCACATCCGCGGCAACTGGCGCGACCAGCCCGAGGTCGAGGTGATAGCGGAAGCGGCCGGCGTCTCCGCCACCGATCTGCATCATTTGTTCCGCCGCTGGTGCGGGCTGACGCCCAAGGCCTTTCTTCAGGCTTTGACGCTGCATAGCGCCCGCGAATTGCTGCGCGCGTCGGCCAGTGTGCTCGACACGACCTACGAGGTCGGCCTGTCCGGCCCCGGACGCCTGCACGATCTCTTCGTCACCCACGAGTCGATGTCGCCGGGCGAATGGAAAGCCGGCGGCGAAGGCTTGAGCATTACCTACGGCTTCCACCCCTGCCAGTTCGGCATGGCGCTGGTCATGATGACCCCGCGCGGCCTTGCCGGTCTTGCGTTCGCCGACCCGGGCGAAGAGCGCGCGGCGCTCAATGACATGCGTGGCCGCTGGCCCCGCGCCAGTTATGTCGAGGACTATGCCGCGACGGCCGCCACCGCGCGCCGCATCTTCGACTCGGCGCAATGGCGGCCCAATCAGCCGTTGCGCGTCGTCTTGCTCGGCACGGATTTCGAAGTGCGCGTGTGGGAAGGGCTGCTCGCGATTCCGCTGGGCAAGCTGACGACTTATTCCGATCTCGCCTGCAAAGTCGGTTCGCCGAAAGCATCGCGCGCGGTCGGTGCGGCGGTTGGGAAAAATCCGATCAGCTTCGTCGTCCCGTGCCATCGCGCCATCGGCAAAAGCGGCGACGTCACCGGCTATCACTGGGGCGTCACGCGCAAGCGCGCGATGCTCGGATGGGAAGCCGGCGTCGCCACAAGTTCCTGACTGAACTTCTATTCATTTTGATCGTTGTCGTTTCGATTGTAACGAAACGCGACGATTCTTTATCGATTCAATTCGAGTTCCCGGAACGCATGTCAAAGGACATGCGTTGCTGCGTGTGAACTTATTTTGAGACCCTCAAATTGAACTCTGGGAGAACATCATGCGTACTCGATTCATTGTTGCTTTGCTTGCGGCGACGACACTCGCGCCCGCCGCGGCGTTTGCCCAAGCTTCGACGGCCGGTGGCGCTGTCGGCGGCGCCGTTGTTGGTGGCGCGGTTGGTGGTCCAGTCGGCGCGGTCGTCGGCGCCGGCGTCGGTGCGACGGTTGGTCTGGCGGCGGAGCCCCCGGGCGAAGTCGTGACCTACGTGCAGCGCGAACAGGCCCCGTCGGTCGTGGTGGAGGAACGCGTTGTGGTCGGCGAACCGCTGCCCTCGACCGTCGAACTGCGTAGCGTTCCGCAGCACACCGAATATCGCTATGCGGTCGTGAACAATCAGCGCGTCATCGTCGAGCCGAAGACCCGAAAGGTGATCAAGATCATCCAGTAACGGTTTCGTTGCCCGAACGGAAAAGGCCCCGC
>DASYCM010000353.1:0-13144 GCA_036500165.1 Pseudolabrys sp. | reverse complement strand
CAGCGTACCGATATTCGTGATTTCGATATCGACGACATCGCCCGGCTTGATGTTTTCCGGCACGCCGTCGGTGCCCATCCACATCACGTCACCGGGATAGATGGTGCAGTACTTCGAGACCGTGCTGATGTAGGTCGGCGCATCGAAGATCATGTTGTTGGTCGCGAACTTGTCCTTTACCTCGCCGTTGACCTTGATCGTGGTCGTCAGCTTGTTGAGGTCGCCAACGTCGGTTTCAATCCACGGGCCCATCGGCTTGAAGGTGTCGGCGTTCTTCGAGCGCCACATGGTGCGGTCAAGCGCCTGCCAGTCGCGTTCGGAAACGTCGTTGCCGATGGTCCAGCCGAACACGTAGCTCAGTGCATCTTCCTTCGAGACGTTGCGGCACTTCTTGCCGAACACGGCGACAAGTTCGCCCTCGTACTGGAATTTCTCGCCGGCATCCTTCGGCTTGATGATCGGCTGCTTGTGCGGCAGCAGTGCGTTGTTGGTGCGGTAGCCAATGTCCGGTTTCTTCGGATACTCCGGTTCCTTGCCGCGCTTGATGGCCATGCGCTTGACGTGGTCGGCGTAATTGATGCCGACGCAATAGAAGGTCGGCGGCACGACCGGAATGTCGAGTTCGACTTTCGCGAGCGGAAAAGTACGGGAGGTCTTCTTGTACTCGCCCAGGATCGGGTTGCCCTCGACTTCGGTAACCTGATCGCCTTCGATCAGCCCGAAGGAAATTCCGTTATTCGTCTTGAACCGGCACCACTTCATATTGGCTGCTTCCGTCCTTAGCTTGTTATGCGGGATTTTTTACCTACTCGTAATTATGAATAACGCCGGCTGATGCGTCAAGCAACCGAGGCTTTAAGTGCATCGCAGCAGCGCGTTTAGTTCAAAACTTCCTTCACCGTTTTCGCCACGTGAACGAGATGCGCGCGCATCGCCGCTTCGGCCTGCGCCGGCGTTCCTTCCGTCAGCGCCGTCATGATGTCCGTGTGCTCTGTCATGAAGGTGTGCCGCCAGTTCTTCTGCTGGCCGGTAAAATAACGCGCCCGCTGCAGATGCGTGATGAGCTGGGCGTGAATGCGGACGAGTTCGTCGTTGCCGGTCAATTCCACGAGCCGGCGATGGAAACGCTGGTTCGATTCAAAATACTGCTTGCGGCTTTTGCTCTTGAAGCCGGCGAGCAGCCGCGCGTGGATGGCGTTGAGCTCGACGAGTTCGTCCTTATTGCGGCGTTCGCAGAATGAGCGTGCCGCATGGGCCTCGATCAGGCCAATGACCTCGAATTTCTGGTCGACCGACGCGCTCGTCATCGGCGCCACCACCGCACCGCGGCGCGGTTGCAGGACGACGAGTTCTTCCGCGGCTAGAACCTTGAGCGCCTCACGCAACGGCGTGCGCGACACCTTGAAGGCCTCGCACAGCGCCAGTTCGTCGATTGCCTGCCCCGGCCCCAGTTCGCCGGTGATAATCATCTCGCGCAGTTTGTCGGCGACGTGCCCGTGCAGAAGCTGGGCGCGGTATTCGACAAGCGTGTCCATGGATGGCCTGGAGGTCCCGTGCATGACGCCCAGTTTCGCACAGGCCGGGGCCCAAGCCAACGCGGGCGTCAAACCGCCGCGAGCAGGCCCGCTTTTTCCATCACCGGCTTGGCGCCCGGCGACGCCAGCAGCGCGATCAGCGCCTTAGCTGCGTCCTTGGCCGACGAGCCGGTGTGCACCGCCGCCGTCAGCGGCATGATGTTCTGCAATTCGTCCGGAAACGGGCCAAGGACATGCACACCGGGCACCAGCTTCAACTCGGCAAGCTGCTGCACGGCCATGTTGCACTCGCCGCTTGCCACCGCGGTGGCGACAACGCCGGCGCGGGTGGTTGTTTTCTTTTTCATCTCGTCGGTGATGCCGAGCTTGTTCAGCACCTTGATGAAATGCGCCGCACTGGGGCTGCCGGTCGCCGGATCGGCGTGAATGATGGACTTGGTGGCAAGCAGCGCCGCTTTGAAGCCTTCGGTCGTGCCAATGTCAGGCTTTGGATCGTTAAGGCCGACCGCGAGGCCCATGATCATGCGGGCGACGCCTTTGCCGGAGGCGCCATCCACCTTGCCCTCTTTCGCCAGCTCTTCAATGCCGTCGGGCGTCGAAATGACGACGTCGGCAGCCGTGCCCTGGCGGATCATATCGACGCAGGCGGACGGCGGCCCGAATTCCATGTCGATGCCGTATCCGGTGGCCTTCGTAAATTCAGGCGTCAGCGCGTCGACAGCGCCCTGCATTGCCACGGTCGTGAGAAGCTTGATCGTCTTGGGCATTAGCGAACCTTCCAAATTGCATCGCCGGAGCGAGTGGCATCCGGGCGCGGGAAACTCTCCCCTGCCCGATCTTAAGTCAACTTACATGTGCGTTCATTCGACGCCGGCTGCTCGCAGATATCGCTGGTCGACAAATCGTTCTCCCGCCGGCAATGGCGCCGCAATCTGTCCGGACTGCGCCATCATCGCGATCACCTGCGCAAGTCCGGCCATGTCGATCTCGCCCTGACGCGGCAGTACGCCGCGTTCCGGTTCGAAGTAGAGCGTCAGCACCTTTGCGGCAATGGCAGGCGACACGCCATTGGTCTCGGCAATGATCGCGGCCACCTCGTTGCGTTTTGCCGGATCGCGGATGAATTGAAATGCAGCGCGCAGGCCGCGTAAATAACGGCGCAACGCCTCTGCATTGGACGCAGCCCATGAGCGGCGCACCGCCGTCACGGTATAGAGCAGTGCCGGGCTGGCTTCCGTCGAAAGGCCGAGCAGCGTGAAGCCTTCCGCTTGCGCGGCGACGTCCTGCGGCTGACCGAGCGGTACCGCGTCGCAGTCGCCCTGCTTCAGGCAATTGGCGCGCGCCGGCGTGCCTTCGATCACCTTGATGTCGTAGTCGCCGTCCTTGAGCCCGTGCAGCGCCAGCAGTTTGCGCATTGAAATCGAAATGCTGCCGCCCTGATCGGCAAAGCCGAGACGCTTGCCTTTGAGATCGGCGAAGCTCTGTATCTCCGGCTTGGCGACCAGGCTGTAGATCGGGTTGTTGAATTCCGCCGCGATAGCCACGGCGTCCGATCCGGCGAGCACTTTGCGCACCAGAAAAGGTGTCGCAACATGGGTGATGTCGACGGTGCCGTCGTGCAATGCGTCGATCATCTTGTCCGAGCCGCCGGGCAGCGGCACAACGACTTGAAAGTCCAGGCCTTCGCGGCGGAAAAATCCTTCATGCTGTGCGACGACAATCGGCAGCGCGAAAATGCTGCGCAAGGTCGAATAGGATTGGCCGTAACGAAGCGTGAGGAGCTCGGCGCTCGCGGGCGTCGACAGCACAACGGCAACAACCAAAGCTACCAAAGCGCCACTGAATGGGACGCGCCGCATCAAGGCAGACGTTGCAGCGTACAGTCGATTTCGATCGGAGCCTTTTCGGTACCGGACGCCGGACGGCGATTGGTGCCGGTCTGCTTATAACCATCCTTGCGGCAGGTGATCTCGGATTGCTCCAGATCTGCCGGTATCGCGATCCGATAGCCGCCGATGGCATCGCTGGTGGCGACAAAAGACATCTTCTTATAGGTCAGATTGACGCGAGCGCCCGCGATCGCCACGCCACGAGCATCCTGAACCACGCCGAAGAAAATCGTGTCGGTACCATCGCCATGATCGTCGCCAAGGCCGCCGGCATGGACGGCGGTTGTGGCTGCAAAGATAAAAGCGGCGGCGACCAGCGCGCGGCGAAACATCATTTCATCGCGTCCAGAACGGCATCAGCGCGTAGGCAAGGACCGGCAGCACCAGTAGCGGCAGCAGCCAGATCAGGAACAGCGGAATTCTGGCGGTAAAGCCGCGTGGCAGGAAAGATGCGAGCGCTCCGGCAAGCGATGCTCCAACCAGTGTCATTGCGGTCCAGCCGTACCAATACATCGCCGGGCCTTCATTCGGCCGCGCCGCCGCGAAGCCTAAATCGATGCGGTTGGTACCCGGATGATAAGTGAACAAGGGCCAGCCGCCGAGCTCGCACACCACGTAGATCACTGGCGCGGCAATCGCAAAAACGATGGCGAAGGTGCCGAACGCGGCAGACGGAACAGCTCCACTTGCGGGCTTCTCGCGGAATTCGACGGCATCGGTCATCAGCCGAATCCCCGCACATTGTTGAGGACATGCCCAACCAAAAATGAGAACCAGCACATGGTCGCGAGCAAAACGGTGATCCATTTGCGCGCGCTGTCGTAGGCGGGATTCTTCACGCTCTTCCAGAAATACCAGTAGGCCGGCAGAATGAAGAGACCAAGCGCCGCTACGTGTTCCTTCAACTCGAAGAAACCCAGCGTCTTGAAATAACCGGTGCGCTCAAGCGGAATACGGATGGCGATACGGTACTTGGTGTAGATCCAGGCACCGAGAATGAAGGTCACGACCCACAGCACGCAGATCGTCGTAGCGTAGCCTGCACCACGGACGTAGCGAAAGCGCGTGATGAATCCCGACGGCCCTGCGACTTGTCGCGCCGGCGCGGTCACCGCCATCGCCTGATGGGTGAGCGCGCCGAGCAGAGCGACCGCCAGCAGACCATGAACGATCAGCTGGACGGTCCAGAAGGTGTTGATCGAGATGAAATCCATCACCGCATGATAACTAATTTCTGCGGCGAGGCGACTCCAAGTCGCAACAATGCATCGCTACAATTGCTGCGCCGCAAAAGTATTGCAAGCGGACACCTTGCCCTCTTTCAGACCGGTCGTGAACCAACGCTGGCGCTGGGCCGACGAGCCGTGCGTGAATGAATCGGGCACGATACGGCCGGTCGACTGTTGCTGGAGACGGTCGTCGCCAATCGCGGCCGCCGTCTGCAACGCCGCCTCAACATCGCCGGGCTCGATTAACTTCCATTTCTGATTGGAGCGGTTGGCCCAGACCCCGCCGAAGCAGTCGGCCTGTAATTCGACGCGCACCTGGATGCGGTTGGCCGCAGCCTTGTCGCCGGCGGCGCGCTGCGCCGACTGCGCCTTCGGCAGGATGCCGAGCAGATTCTGCACGTGATGGCCTACTTCGTGCGCAATCACGTAAGCCTCGGCGAATTCGCACGCCTTGCCGGAGCAACCTTTGAATCGCACCTGCATGTCGCGGAAGAACGACGTGTCGAGATAGATGCGCCGGTCGGTTGGGCAATAGAACGGACCCATAGCGGCCTGCGCGAATCCGCAACCGCCCTGGATCGAGCCGGCGAACAGCCGCAAGCGCGGCGCCTTATACTCCTGCCCGCTTTCCTTGAAGACCACCGACCACGTGTCCTCGGTATTACCGAGCACGGCGGCGACGAAATCGCCCATCTGATCTTTCGGCGCGCCCGTCGTGGTACGCCGCGGCGCTTCATACGGTTGCTGATAGCTGCTGCCGCCGCCACGATTGCCGGTGACGATTTCGGCGCCGCCGATCAAGATGCTTGGATCGATACCGAGCGCCCAGCCGACCAGACCCAGCACAACGACTGTGCCGATGCCCAGGCCACCGCCGCCCATCGGCAATCCGAAACCGCCGCCGCCGCCAAAGCCGCCACCACCACCACCACCATCGCGGTCGTCTTCGACATTGTCACTGCGGCGGAAATCATCCCAACGCATTCAAAATCCCCTTCAATCGTCGTGTTTCGATCATTGCCGAAGCTGCGGCTCACGTCCAATCAACGACTTTTTAACCGTGCAAAAGTTCCGCTAAGCCTCGGATCGATAGGCATAATTTGCCCAGTAATGGGACAGTTTCATAAACCGTTTTTTCACCTTGAGGATTCATATTGGCAGCCTGTCGGTTGTAGGTCCCGCGTCTGCCGACCGCGTTCGCCTGAGTCAGAGTTTTGAGTCATGGTAATGTCGCGTCGCGGGGCGCCCTCACGGGCGCCCCGTGGTCTTTCACAGACCATCCAACATCGCATCCTGATCGGCGAGTGCGTCGCCGAGATGGCAAAGCTTCCGGCATCATCCGTCGATCTGGTGTTTGCCGACCCGCCTTACAATCTCCAGCTCGCCAGCGATCTGAAGCGTCCGGACGACAGTCATGTCGATGCCGTGACCGACGACTGGGATAAATTCGACTCGTTCGCGACGTATGACGCTTTCACGAAAGATTGGCTGAACGCCTGCCGCCGCGTGCTCAAGCCCGCCGGCACGATCTGGGTGATCGGCTCCTATCACAACATTTTCCGCGTCGGCGCGATCATGCAGGACATGGGGTTCTGGATCCTCAACGACGTCGTCTGGCGCAAAACCAACCCGATGCCGAATTTCCGCGGCCGGCGTTTCACCAATGCGCACGAAACGATGATCTGGGCTTCGCGCGACGCCAACACCAAGGGTTACACCTTCAATTATGAGGCGATGAAGGCCGGTAACGACGACGTGCAGATGCGCTCGGACTGGACCTTCCCGCTTTGCACCGGCGACGAACGCCTCAAGGGTGCCGATGGCAAGAAGCTGCATCCGACGCAAAAGCCCGAAGCACTGCTCGCCCGCGTCATCCTGTCGTCGTCGCGGCCCGACGATCTCGTGCTCGACCCGTTTAATGGCACCGGCACCACCGGTGCGGTCGCCAAGAAGCTCGGCCGCCGCTTTATCGGCATCGAGCGTGAAGCGAAATACGCCAAGGCGGCGCAAAAGCGCATCGCAGATGTCGAAATGGTGCCCTCGCCGTCGATCGCGCCCTTCATGACGGCGCGTGAAGCACCGCGCGTGGCGTTCTCGGCGCTGATCGACCGTGGCATGATTTCGCCCGGCGCCGTGCTGGTCGATTCCAAGAAGCGCCATAAGGCGCTGGTGCGCGCCGACGGCGCGGTCGCGCTCGGCGAGAGCGTCGGCTCGATCCATAAGATGGGCGCGATGGCTCAAGGTCTCGACGCCTGCAACGGCTGGACCTTCTGGCATGTCGAAACGCCGAAGGGTCTCAAGCTGATCGACGACCTGCGTGCCAAATTCCGTATGGAAATGGCAGAAGCGGCGGAATAGTGAGCCGTCATCCTGAGGCGCCGCGCAGCGGCCCTCGAAGGATGAATGGGCACGCTCTTACGGGCCGTCGTCCTTCGAGGCTCGCTTCGCTCGCACCTCAGGGTGACGGATCACACTTTCGCCGTCAGCACTTCCAGCAAAAGCGACAGCGCCTTGTGGGCGAAGGCTTCCATGTTTTCGTGGCGCGTAGCGCTGCCGGTTTCCAGCGTCGCCGCGCGCTCGACCGGGCCCGACACCGCAACGCAGACGTGACCTGCCGCATCGCCGTAGCGATTGCCGGTAGGTCCCGCCGCCCCGGTTTCTCCCAGACCCCAGACCGTACCGTGCCGCTCGCGCACGCGCTTGGCGCACAACAACGCGTAGGTTTCGGTCGAGGGCCGGAAGCCTTTCATGTCGGCGTCTTCAATGCCGAGCAGCGCCGCGCGTGACGTCTTGGTGTAGACCACGGCGCCGCCAACGAAATAGGCCGAGGCGCCGGGCATCGCCAGCAATGCCGCCGAAATCATGCCGCCGGTCGAGGATTCGGCAACGGCGATGGTTTCGCGCCGCTCGATCAGGCGGCGCGCAATCTCTTCGACAAGAGGCGCCAGCGATTGCATGGCTCAGGCTCCCAAACCGCCACCGCGCTCGCACAGCACGGCGTAGATGCCGACCTCGGCCGCCGGAAACTGTTGCGAGAGGCGAGCGGCAAGCGTCTCAGCTTCCGCTTTCCGCAAGGTATCGACAACCAGGCAAGCTTTAATCTTCTTGTCGCCACCGCGCAGTTTTTCTTCTTCCGACACCACCGCGTTGGAGCTGTCGACCGCATTCCACATTTCGCAACCGGCGACCTTGGTGTCGTTCACCAGTTCGTCGGCAAGCGCGGTCAGCTTCGCAGCGTCGGGCGCATCGTTGAACCGCACCGTCACGGCATAAGCGCCGCTGAAATGGCCGCGCCGCGGCGTGCGGTAGCAGACCGTACGGTTCATGTTGATGAACGCTTCGGACATGATCTGCTTGGTCATTGGCGTCGGACTGTCGAGCCTCTCCAGATAGGGCTTCGACTTCAGAACGTCCGGCGAGTCGACAACGTAGAAATTGAAATATTTCGGCGTGCCGACGAGCGCCTCGTGACGGCGCACGAACCTGAAGCCGGGCACACTCAGCCGCTCGAGCAGATGTTCGCTCTGAAACCAGGCATCGAACGCCGCTTCCTGTCCCGGACGGACATCGTTCCAGATCGCGAGAATACCCTGCTCCGACTTATCGCTCATCTACTTTTCTCCAATTTCCACGTTAGCGCTGCGCAGCGGCACGCCGAACTCCTTGCGGCAGACGTCTGCCAGCACGGCGATGCCTTGTTTAATCTCTTCATGAGACGGACTGGCGAAACATAGCCGCATCCGGTTTGAACTATGCGCCTTATCGGTCGACCATTCCGGCCCCGGATTGATGGCGACACCTTCTTTGATGGCCGCTTGATAGAGCTTCAGCGTATCGACGAACCCCGGCAACTCGACCCACAGGAAGATGCCGCCTTTGGGCTCCTCGAAGTCCGCCGTGGTGCCGAACTGCTCGTTGAGCGCCTCCATCAAGGTATCCAGCTTTTTGCGCAGGCCTTTGCGCAGGGCCGGAACGTGCTCGGTGAAATGCGCCGTGCAGTATTCGGCAAGCACCATCTGCTCGAGCGAACCTGAGCCGGCATCGGTCTTGAGCGCCAGCATACGCGACATGATCGTCCAGGGCGCGACGATAAAGCCCACGCGCAAGGCCGGCGCGATGGATTTCGAGAACGAGCCGATGTGGATGACGTTTTCATCCTCGCTCATCGCATGGATGGCGCGCGGCCGTTCGCCGCTCCACACCAGATCGGCGTAGCAGTCGTCTTCAAAAACGGGAACGCCGTATTCGCGCGCCAGCTTGAGCATCGCCGCGCGCCGCGTCTCGTCGAGGATCGTGCCGGTCGGGTTCTGCACGGTTGGAATGGTGTAGATGTATTTCGGCTGGATGCCGCGCGCTTTCAGCTCAGCAAGCGCCGCTTCGAGCACATCGATGCGCATGCCGCCTTCATCGAGCGGAATGCCGACGGCATTCACGCCGAGCTTGGCAAGGCGGTTCAGCGTGCCCTGGTAATTGTCCTGTTCGACCAGCACGGTGTCGCCGCGCGTAAGCAGTGCGGCATTGACGAGATCGAGCGCCTGCAGCGAGCCCGACACTATGAGGATGTCGTCGGCACTGCACGCCATGCCGGCATCGCGCTTGAGCTTGGCGCTGAGGAATTCGCGCAGCGGCCGGTAGCCCTGCGGCCCGCTTTTCAGGCCATAGGTCGCCAGCGTGCGCCCCTCGCGCGCCATCACCGACTGCGCCGCCTGCATCAGGCCGTCGAGCGGGATCTCGTCGCCGTCGTTATTGCCGCCGGTGAAATTGTACTTCGGCGCGCCGGTCCAGCGCGCCGCGGGCGCCGGCGTACCCGGTGGCAGCAAGGGGCCGAAATCGAATGACATATTCCGGCCCCACTGGGTTACTTCGCCGCGACCACCATGATCTCGACCTTGTAGTCGGGCGTGGCGAGCTTGGCCTCGACGGTGGCGCGCGCCGGCGTGTTGCCCTGCGAAACCCAGGCATCCCACACCGCGTTCATCTCGCCGAAGTTGGCCATATCGGTGATCCAGATGGTGGCCGTGAGCAGCTTGGACTTGTCGGTGCCGGCCTTGGCCAGAAAACCGTCGATCTGGCGCACGATATCCTGGGTCTGCTCAGTGGTGCTCTTGCCCTTCGGACTATCCGCGACAATGCCGGCGAGATAAACGGTGTCGCCGTGTACAACGCACTTGCTCATGCGCGGGCCGACATCGTGACGTTCGATTTTCATAGGCTGCTTCCTTTTTTTAAAACTTGGCCGATTCCCTAGCGGGAATCCCGCGCCTTGGGAACTTGAAACCTTTGAAAGACTTATCGCCCTGAAATCATCAGGGAGGGTTCAGCCATGGGCTGGTTTTCGTCCGATATCGACACTTTCGATGAGCTGTTTGTGCACACACTGCAGGACATCTATTACGCCGAGCACCAGATCGAGAAGTCGCTGCCCGACATGATCGAGAAGGCCTCCGATGCCGAGCTGAAAAAAGGCTTCCGGATGCATCTCAAGCAGACCAAAGGCCAGATCAAGCGGCTCGACCGGGTGTTCAAGATGATCAAGTCGGTGCCGCAGGGCACCAAGTGCCCCGCCATCGAGGGTATCCTCGAGGAGGCGAAAGAGATCGCCGGTGAGATCGAGGACAAGGTCGTGCTCAATGCCGCGCTGATCGCGGCGGCACAGGCGGTCGAACACTACGAGATCACGCGTTATGGCACGCTGGTAGCCTGGGCCAAGGTCATCAAGCGCAACGACGTCGCCAAGATCCTCAACATGAATCTCAACGAGGAAAAGGCGACCGACAAGAAACTCGGCGGCATCGCCAAGCGAAAGATCAACGCCAAGGCCGCGGCGAAGAAGCTTCGCAAGCCGACCAAGGCTGAGCAGGCCGAGAACGCCATGCTCGCGGCGGCAGCAGGAATTCCGGCGATCTGAGCTTCGCCAAAGCAAAAGGCCGCGGAAACAATTTCCGCGGCCTTTTGTCCGTTATCGGGAAGCTCAGCCGAGAAAACTTAGCCCTTGAGCGCCTTGTTGCATTCGCTCCAGTAGCCGCCGCCCTTCACGATCCACTTCAAACCACCGTTCGAATTGGTGGCCTTGTTGGCGTCGTACTGATCGACGCAAGTTTTCATGCGTCCTTTGCCGGGCGTCTCCTTGGCGTATTTCGGATCGATCGCCTTCGGGAATACGGCATTGCCAGCCGGCGCCGCGGGAGCCATCGCGGGCTTTGCCGCAGCGGTAGGCGCCGGCGCGGCGGGTTTTGCCGCCGTTGCTGCGGGTGCAGGAGCCGGCTTCGGCGCCGGAGCGGCAGCAGGCGCCGCCGTGGTTGTCGTGGCAGCGGGCTTCGCAGCAGCATCGTCGCTGCATTGAGCCTTGCGGAAATCCTGCCACTTCTGGCCGTTCAGCGTGCCGGCGGTCTGCGCCGCTTTGTATTTAACGCTGCATTCTTTCATGGTGAGAGCCGCGGCCGGATTTGCCGCGCCGAGCGCCAAGGCGGCAATGCCAAGGCCGTAGATAAAAGCCGAGCGTATTTTCATGATTGACCTCCTTCAGGTCGATGGTTCTTGAAGCGTGCCGTCCGGACTCATGTGATCGACCGCAGCCGGAAGATGTTGAGCCAGCAACGGCAGAAGTTTGTCGACAGGCAGCCCCATTGACTGAGCCATCTGCTGGACGGTGCTGTTGCCGAGCGCTTCCCGAACTTGATCGGCGGTAATCGGCATGTTCGTGCCGTTACCGAGCCACGAGGCAACCTGCGGGCCGAGACCACCGGTACGCAATTTCTCGACTAAGCCGGAAACGTCACCGAGTTGCGTGCCGCCGACCACTTGATTCAGGAACTGCGGCAACACGTTCGTTTCGATCTGCGTGAACGCGCCCGACGCAGCCTGGCTGATGGCGCCTTTTAAACCAGCGCCCAATTCATCAAAGAGTCCCATGTCGGTCCTTCAGGAGCCGACGGCGTCGGTGACGCATTTCTTCGTGAAGCTGGTCTTGGCTGCGCCAGCGAGCTTCTTGTCGCCAGCCGACGTGTCGCAGGTTTTCGCCGCGTCCGTTTCACACTTCTTCATGAAGCTCGTGAGAGCCGCACCGGCGAGCTTCTTTTCCGTCGCCGTACCTTTGCAGCTATCGGCCTGAGCCGCCGAGCCGAACGCGCACACACCAGCAAGAACCGCCAAAGCAAGAAGACGCATCGGAAACCTCCATCCTAAAGAAGTCAAAGCGATGCCCTAACGCTATTTCATGACAGGCGAGGTGTGGAAGGCCGCTGCGCGTAAATTTCTTCACAACGTAGAGAGCGCGGCGCGCCGGACAGACATTCCGGCACGCAATTATGATCGCATTACGCGATATAAAATTAAAATACGCGTTAAAAGAAGCGGTATCCGATTAGGGCGCTCGCCACCGGATTGCCGCGCCGAAATCACCCGCCTGCGACGCCCTGCGTGTTGACGTAGAGCGAATACAGCGAGTGCGCGGCCGCCATGAACAGACGGTTGCGCTTTTTGCCGCCGAAGCAAACGTTGGCGCAGCGCTCCGGCAATGTGACGTGGCCGATGGGCTACGCCTAACTGCCGTCACTCATCGGAAGCCAATTGAATTCAATATCGTCGCTTTCGATACACCACGAAAAAGCCTTGGCTTGGCTTCCCGGTGCACCTGCCCACTCAATCTCGTGAATTAAGTGACCACGTTCCGAGAGGCGAAACTCGTCGAAGCGCCAATCCCCGTGCGAAGTCCTCGTACCGAGCCCGACACTCGAGAGCGAATATGCAAAGACACGAGGGTAGACAATTTCGATGTAGCGATCATGGTACGCACCGAGCAACCGGACGGAGATCGAGCACATTCTCTGACTGGCCCGTCGCTCACCTGATTCTGAAATTGTAAGATTTTCTAACCAGGCATCGTGCGGACACCGATGGTCCGTAGGATCATAGAACCAATCTGCCGTTGCAAGTTCGTAAGCTCGCGGCGGAAAGACCGCCTTGTTCTGCTCTAGATATTTTCCGTAGCGATCAAATGCATCGCGAACACCCGGAAAGGGATCGTCACGACCATCGCTAGATAGAATAAAAACCATCGCCGCACACAGTTCGCAGTTTATATCCCAAAAAATTGTAGTCTCTTCTACCCGCCCGCCACGCCCTGCGTGTTGACGTAGAGCGAATACAGCGAGTGCGCGGCCGCCATGAACAGACGGGTGCGCTTTTTGCCGCCGAAGCAAACGTTGGCGCAGCGCTCGGGCAAGGTGATGTGGCCGATAGCTTCGCCCTGCGGCGTGAACACCCGCACGCCGTCCAGTTCCGGCGACATGCCCCAGCCGCACCACAGATTGCCGTCGACATCGACGCGGAAGCCGTCGGGCGAACCCTGGGGACCTGAATCGATCAGCACCTTGCCGTTGCCGATGATGAGTCCATCCTCGGTCAGATTGAATTCGAGAATGCGGCGCGGCTCGCTGCGCGACTCCACGATGTAGATTTTCTTTTCGTCCGGCGAGAACGCCAAACCGTT
>DASYCM010000352.1:0-6262 GCA_036500165.1 Pseudolabrys sp. | reverse complement strand
TCGTGGCGCAGGGCTTCGGTTCGCTCGGCCTGATGACATCGGTCTTGATGACGCCCGACGGCCAGGTGGTGGAAGCGGAAGCCGCACACGGCACCGTGACGCGTCACTACCGCGAACACCAGAAGGGCAAGGAGACGTCGACCAACTCGATCGCGTCGATCTTCGCCTGGACCAGAGGCCTCGCCCATCGCGCTAAGCTCGACAACAACGCGCAACTTTCGAGGTTCGCCTCGACGCTCGAGAAGGTCTGCGTCGACACCGTCGAGTCGGGCTTCATGACCAAGGATCTCGCCCTGCTCGTCGGCCCCGATCAGAAGTGGCTCTCGACGACAGGCTTCCTCGACAAGATCGACACCAACCTCAAGAAGGCGATGGCGTAGCTCCACCTCGTCATGCACATTAACTGTCATCGTCGAGCTTGCCCCGGCGATCTCATTTAAGGGCGCGACAATAACCGCCTAAGCGAGATAGCCGGGTCAAGCCCGGCCATGACACGAATGAATGCCGTCACTCGCCTTCTGCTTCATCCACACCCGCTTTCTTCGGATCGACTTTTTTGCCGGTGCGTTTTTCCACCACATCCTTGATGCGTTCAGCGATGCGCGGATCGCGCTGCATCAGCGCGTGCAAATCCTGCGCCGCCAGCACCAACAAATTGGTGCGAGTCAATGCCGTGGCCGTGCCGGAGCGCCGCTCGTTTTTCAGCACCGCGACCTCGCCGAAGAACTGACCCTCGCTGAGCTTTACTTTTCTCTTGCCGACCGCGACTTCGACCTCACCGGCGGCGATGAAGTACATCGAGTGCGCATGGTCGCCTTCGCGGATGACGACCTCGCCCGGCTGGGCAAGATGCGCGCGCAATAACTCGCTAATATCGGCAATCTCGGCAGCGTCGAGTTCGGCGAACAACGGCACCTTGGCGATCATGCCCCAAGTGACGATGAAATCGCGACGATGGATCTGCTCGGAGAACGCCGTGGCGATAATGCCGATCGGCAACGCCATCAGCACCAGCCCCATGAAGATCGTGCCGGTCGCGATCAGCTTGCCGAGCGCCGTGACCGGCACCACATCGCCGTAGCCGATGGTGCCGATGGTGACGATCGACCACCACAGCGCATCAGGAATGGTACCGAGTTTTTCGGGCTGCACCTTGCCCTCAGCGAGGTGCATCAGCGCGGCCGCGACCAGCGCCGCGCCGACGGTGATAACGAGGCAGCCGAACAGCGCGCGGCGCTCGCGGTAGAGCACGTCGAGCAGCGAGCGCATGGCCGGCGAATAGCGTGCGATCTTGAAGAACCGCACCATGCGGAAGACCAGCACAAAGCGGAAGTCGGCCGGCAGCACGATCGCCAGCCAGAACGGCAATACGGCCACGAGATCGACGAGACCCGCCGGGCTGAGCACATATTTGAGCCGCGCGTGCAGCGGCGTCAGGTGCTGATGCGGCCCGTGTTCGACCGCGCCCCACACCCGCAGCGCATATTCGACGGTAAAGACGACAAGCGAGAAAAATTCGATGACGTCGAAGGCGACGTGATAACGCGCTTCGATATCCGGAACGGATTCGAGCGCGACCGCGATAAGGTTGACGACGATCAGCGCCATTAGCGCGCGGTCGATGACGACCGCCAGTCGGTCGCCGACCGGCCCCTGCTCCAGCGTCAGGTAAACCCGCCGCCGCAACGCCTTGGTCTTCTCGCGTGCCATATTCAGCTTTGCCCCGCGCCCCGCCCCGGTTGGATAGCACGGCAACGCCCGCGGGCTCCTTTGCGTTGCATCAAGCGGCCGGGAGCGCAGACAGAGCGGGAAAAAACCGCCGCGCTAAACCGATTTGACCAGCTTCTTGACCGCCGCAATGGCGTCAGCCGCCGCAGCGCCGTTCGGCCCGCCGCCCTGCGCCATGTCCGGACGGCCGCCGCCGCCCTTGCCGCCAAGCGCGGCAACGCCGGCCTGCACCATCGCCACTGCATTGTTCGACGCCGTCAGATCGGGCGTGACACCAACCACGACGGCCGCCTTGCCATCGGGATCGGTGGCAACCAGCACGACAATGCCGGAGCCGAGCTTCTTCTTGCCCTCGTCGGCAAGGCTGCGCAGGTCCTTGGCCTCGACGCCGGTCAGCGCCTTGGCCATCACCTTGACGCCGTCAACGGTCTCGACGTCGTCGCTGGCCGCGCCTGACGACGAACCGCCGCCGCCCATCGCCAGTTTCTTGCGGGCATCGGTAAGATCGCGCTCGAGTTTCTTGCGCTCATCGAGCAGCGCGGCGACGCGCGCGGTGAGTTCTTCCGGCTGGGTCTTGAGTTCGGCCGCCGCGGACTTCGCAATCGCGACCTGTTTATTGACCGCCTTGCGCGCGGCTGTGCCGGTGAGCGCTTCAAGGCGTCTGACACCCGAAGAAACGCCGCTGTCGGTCAAGCCGGTAATGAGGCCGATATCGCCGGTGCGTTTCACATGCGTGCCGCCGCACAGTTCGACCGACCAGCCAAGTGTATTGCCGGTGCCGTCGCCCATCGCCACGACGCGAACTTCGTCGCCGTATTTCTCGCCGAACAGCGCACGCGCGCCGGAGGCCCGCGCATCGTCGAGCGCCATCAGCCGCGTCGTCACCGGCGAATTCTGCAGCACGATGTCGTTGGCGATGTCCTCGACCTTCTCGAGTTCCTGCGGCGTCATCGGCTTGTTGTGCGAGAAGTCGAAACGCAGCCGGTCCGGCGCGACCATCGAGCCCTTCTGCGCGACATGATCGCCGAGCACCTGGCGCAACGCCTCGTGCAGCAGATGCGTCGCCGAGTGATTGCCGCGAATCGCCGAGCGGCGTGCGTGATCGACTTCCAAGAGCAGCGGATCGCCTACCTTGACGCTGCCCTGCTCGACCTTGACGACATGCGCGAATACATCGCCGGCTTTCTTTTGCGTGTCGGTGACGGCAAGCTTTACGCCCTCGCGGCGCATCTCGCCGGTATCGCCCAACTGGCCGCCGGATTCGCCGTAGAACGGTGTCTGGTTCATTACCACTTGGCCGGTGTCGCCGGCTTTCAACTCGGCGACTTCCTTGCCGTCCTTCACCAGCGCAGCGACGACGCCTTCGGCGGTTTCGGTTTCGTAACCCAGAAATTCCGTGGCGCCGGCCTTTTCACGTAAGCCGAACCACACCGTCTCCTGCGCCGCATCGCCCGAGCCGGACCACGAGGCGCGCGCCTTGGCCTTCTGGCGGTCCATGGCGTCGGTAAACGAGGCGATATCGACGCTGATGCCGCGCGAGCGCAACGCGTCCTGCGTCAGGTCGAGCGGAAAGCCGTAGGTATCATAGAGCGTAAAGGCCGTGTCGCCGTCGAACATGCCGCCCTTCTTCAACGACTTGCTCTTGTCGTCGAGGATGGCGAGGCCACGTTCCAGCGTCTTGCGGAAACGGCTCTCTTCCAGCTTCAGTGTCTCGGTGATCAGCGCCTGCGCCCGCACCAGCTCGGGGAAAGCCTGGCCCATCTCGCGCACCAGCACGGGCACCAGCTTCCACATCAGCGGATCCTTGGCCCCTAACAGTTCGGCATGGCGCATGGCGCGGCGCATGATTCGGCGAAGCACATAACCACGGCCCTCGTTCGACGGCAGCACGCCGTCGGCGACAAGGAAGGACGTGGCGCGCAAGTGGTCGGCGATGACACGATACGACGCGCGGTTCTCCGCGGTCGGACCGCGGCCGATGGCGTGCGAGACAGCGTCGATGAGCGAGCGGAACAAATCGGTATCGTAATTCGAATGCACGCCCTGCAGAATGGCCGCGACACGCTCCAGGCCCATGCCGGTGTCGATCGACGGACGCGGCAACGGGTTGCGGTTGCCGGGCGCGACCTGATCGTACTGCATGAAGACCAGGTTCCAGAATTCGAGGAAACGGTCGCCATCTTCGTCCGGTGACCCCGGCGGACCGCCCTGCAAGGTCGGCCCCTGGTCGATGAAGATTTCCGAGCACGGACCGCAGGGGCCTGTGTCGCCCATTTGCCAGAAATTGTCCGACGTGCCGATGCGGATGATGCGGTCGTCGGAAAAACCGGCGATCTTCTTCCACAAGCCGTGCGCCTCATCGTCGTCCGCGTAGACGGTGACGAGAAGCCTGTCCTTCGGCAGCGCGAATTCCTTGGTGATCAGGTTCCAGGCAAGCTCGATGGCGCGTTCCTTGAAGTAATCGCCGAACGAGAAGTTGCCGAGCATCTCGAAGAAGGTGTGATGTCGCGCCGTGTAGCCGACATTGTCGAGGTCGTTGTGCTTGCCACCGGCGCGCACGCATTTCTGCGAGGATGTTGCGCGCACATAAGGCCGCTTCTCGACGCCGGTGAAGACGTTCTTGAACTGCACCATGCCGGCATTGGTGAACATCAATGTCGGGTCGTTGCGCGGCACAAGTTCCGACGACGGCACGACCGTGTGATCGTTCGCCGCGAAATAGTCGAGGAAGCTCTTACGGATGTCGTTGACGCCGCTCATCGGAACGCTGATCCAGCCCTGGGAAGCGGGGCTAAATCCCCGTCCTGCCTATGTTTTCAAGGTCTTATGTAGCGGCGGGGGTTACAGGAGTCCACTAGAGGGCAACGGCCAAATAGGCTCAAAAACGCCTTCGCCCCCATCCTCGGTGGCGGCCGCTTTACGCAGCCGGGTGCCGATGGGGGCTAAGCGACGTTTACGCACTACTTCATCCGCGGGTCGCGAAACTCAGGCGGCCTTTTTGGCCGCCGTCTTCTTGGCTTTGCGCTCGGCCTTCGCTGCCTTGGCAGCCACTTTGGTGGCCGCTTTACGCTCCGCCTTTTTAACGTCCGCCTCGGACTTCGCCGTTGCCGTCATCGGCGTGGTCCCTTCCTCGGCGGTCTTTTCCTTTTCAGTCTCCTTGGCGAACTTCGCCTTCGCCCGTTCTTTTGCGTTCTTGCGCTTCTCCGGCTTCGGCAGGGTCGTCACCAGACCACTGGCACGAGGCGCGGCTTCAAAAATCGCAATCTCAGGATTGGCAGACTTGGGCGATGCAGAAAGAACTTCTTCCCGCGCCGGTCCTTGTTTCGGGGCGTCACCCACCGAACCGTAACCAGCACCGGTCGCTAGCGTTTGCTCGCTAGTCGCCGGCGTGCCCGTGGCCAGTCAAGCTTCGGCAGCAGCGTCGTCGTCATCGTCCTTTTCGACTTCGCCTTGCATGATCGCCTCGGCGATCGGGCCGGAATTCGCCCGTACCTGCGCTTCGATCTTGTTGGCGATATCGGGGTTCTGCTTGAGGAACACCTTGGCGTTCTCGCGGCCCTGGCCGATGCGCTGGCTGTCGTAGGAATACCAGGCGCCGGATTTCTCGACCACGTTGGCCTTGACGCCGAGATCGATCAGTTCGCCGACCTTGGAGACGCCCTCGCCGTACATGATGTCGAATTCGACCTGCTTGAACGGCGGCGCCAGCTTGTTCTTCACCACCTTGACGCGGGTCTGGTTGCCGACGACCTCGTCGCGCTCCTTGATGGCGCCGATGCGGCGGATATCGAGGCGCACCGAGGCGTAGAATTTCAGCGCGTTGCCGCCCGAGGTGGTTTCCGGCGAGCCGTACATCACACCGATCTTCATGCGGATCTGGTTGATGAAAATCACCATGGTGCGCGATTTCGAAATCGACGCGGTGAGCTTGCGCAGCGCCTGGCTCATCAGGCGCGCCTGCGAACCCGGCTGCACGTCGCCCATTTCGCCTTCGAGTTCGGAGCGCGGCACCAAGGCCGCGACCGAGTCCACCACCAACACGTCGACCGCGCCGGAGCGCACCAAAGTATCGGCGATTTCCAGCGCCTGCTCGCCGGCGTCCGGCTGCGAGATCAGAAGGTCGTCGACATTGACACCGAGCTTGCGCGCATAGACCGGGTCGAGCGCGTGTTCGACGTCGACAAAGGCGCAGATGCCGCCGAGCTTCTGGGCTTCGGCGATGGTGTGCAGCGACAGCGTGGTTTTGCCGGAGGATTCCGGCCCGTAGATTTCAACGATACGGCCGCGCGGCAGGCCGCCGACGCCAAGCGCGATATCCAGCCCGAGCGACCCGGTCGACACCACTTCGATGTCCATCGACTTGTCGTTCTTGCCGAGCTTCATGACCGAGCCCTTGCCGAACTGGCGCTCGATCTGGGAGAGCGCGGCGGCAAGAGCCTTGGACTTATCCATGGACGATCCTTCGACGATACGCAGGGCAGGCTGGCTCATGTCTTAGCGCTCCTTATGCCTCGATTCGATCCCCCGGCAACGC
>DASYCM010000351.1:0-5636 GCA_036500165.1 Pseudolabrys sp. | reverse complement strand
AGGCCGACTTCGCGCCACTGCCTGGTGCGGGCGGCCTCGGTACCGCTGTCGGCGTCCTGCGGCGTGACCACCGGCACACCTGCGGTGCCATCGCGCAGATAGACAATGACGCCACGACCTTCCGCCTTGAACCGCGCCAACGCGGCGTGGATGGATTTACCACCGCCGAATACATCGCCAATCACATCGGCGCGGTGCAGCCGCGCCGGCACGTTCTTGCCGTCGCCTATGTCGCCGTAAACGAAAGCCATGTGGTGCACACGGTCGAACGGCGTGACGTAAGCGTAACCCTTCAGCGTGCCGATTTCGGACGAGAGTGGGAATTCGCTGACACGCTCGATCAGCTTCTCGCGCGCCTGACGATAGGCGATCAAGTCTGCGACCGAGATGCGCTTGATATTGTGCTTTTCGGAAAACGCCGAGATCTGCGGACCGCGCATCACGGTACCGTCGTCATTGACCAGTTCGCAGATCACGCCAACCGGCTCGAGACTGGCGAGCTTGCAAAGATCGACGGCGGCTTCGGTATGACCCGAGCGCATCAGCACCCCGCCTTCCTTGGCGATGAGCGGAAAGATATGCCCCGGCCGCACGAAGTCGGCAGCGCCCGCGTTGCCATTGGCGAGATTGCGCACCGTCGCAGTACGGTCGTCGGCGGAAATGCCGGTGGTCGTGCCGTGCCTGTAATCGACCGACACGGTGAAAGGTGTGCCGTGCGCGGACTCGTTGTCGGCCACCATCGGCGCCAGATGCAGCCGGCGCGCGGTATCCTGCGTAAGTGGCGTGCAGACGATGCCGCAGGTATTGCGGATGATGAAGGCCATTTTCTCGGCGGTCGCATGAACGGCGGCCAGCACGAGATCGCCCTCGTTCTCACGGTCGTCGTCGTCGGTGACGGCAACGATCTCGCCCTTGGCAAAGGCCTTGATGGCCGCTTCGACGCTTGCGTGATTATTCGTCACTGAAAAATCCTCGACGCGTCAGGTGCCGGGCTGGAACGGCCACGCCGTTCCTTCGCCGACCTGGGCGCGGTGCATCATGTAGTGATCGGCCAGCACACATGCCACCATCGCCTCGGCGATAGGCACAGCGCGTATACCGACGCACGGATCGTGACGGCCTTTGGTCATGATATCGGTGTCGTTGCCGTAGCGGTCGACCGTCTTCCGCGGCGTCAGGATCGACGACGTCGGCTTGACCGCAAAGCGCGCAACGATCGGCTGGCCGGTTGAGATGCCGCCGAGAATGCCGCCGGCATGATTGGACAGGAAGACAGGTTTGTTCTCGTTGCCCATCCGCATCTCGTCAGCATTGTCCTCGCCGTTCATCGCGGCTGTGGCAAAGCCATCGCCGATTTCGACCCCCTTCACCGCGTTGATGCCCATCAGCGCGGTAGCGAGTTCGGCATCGAGCTTTTTATAGACTGGCGCGCCGAGACCCGCCGGCACGCCTTCGGCCACGACTTCGATCACCGCACCGATCGACGAGCCCGATTTACGCACGCCGTCGAGATATTCCTCGAAGAACTTCGCCTGCTTGGCATCGGGACAGAAGAACGGGTTCTTGTCGACCTCGTTCCAGTCGAAGCGCGTAGGATCGATCTTGTGCGGGCCCATTTGCACGAGCGCTGCGCGCACATTGACGCCCGGGACGATCTTGCGCGCCACCGCGCCTGCCGCCACTCGCACAGCGGTCTCACGCGCCGAAGCGCGGCCGCCGCCACGATAATCGTGGATGCCGTACTTCGCGTCGTAGACATAGCCGGCGTGGCCCGGGCGATACTTGGCCTTGATGTCAGAATAATCCTTCGAGCGCTGGTCGACGTTCTCGATCAGCAGCATCAGCGGGGTGCCGGTCGTGACCTGCACGCCGTCCTCGCCGGTGAATACGCCAGACAGAATCTTCACCGTGTCCGGCTCCTGGCGCTGCGTCGTGAAACGCGACTGACCGGGACGCCGCTTGTCGAGATGAAGCTGGATATCGGCTTCCTTAAGCGGAATGCGCGGCGGGCAGCCGTCGACCACGCAGCCGATCGCCGCCCCATGGCTTTCGCCGAAGCTGGTGAACCGGAAAAGATGGCCGAAGGTGTTGAAGGACATAGCTTAATCTATCGGGGGTTCCGCTGTTACGAAGTTGGTACCCCGCAGCCCTTCGGGGGTCAAATCCAAGGGTCCAAGGCCGTTAACCGGTGCAAAAAGCGCCTGCCCGCTCCGATCTACACGCCGCTCTGATTGCGCTGGCGCCAGACCGAGGGCGGCACACCCATGATCTTCTTGAAGGCACGGCTGAAGGCGGCCTCTGCCACGTAACCGGCCGCGGCGGCCACGGCGGCCATATTGGCATCCCCCCGGCTCAGCATTTCGGAGGCCAGTTGCATCCGCCACTGGGCGAGATAATGCAGCGGCGGCGTACCGACGATGGCGGTAAAGCGCTCGGCCAGCACCGAACGCGATTGACCGACCTCCCTGGCGAGCTCTTCGATCGTCCAGCCATGGGCCGGCGAGCCGTGCATCAACGACAGCGCCTTGCCGATGAACGGATCGCGCAAGCCGGCCAGCCATCCGCCCTGTTCGGCCGGTAGTGTCGCCAGATACTGCCGAACGACTTCGACGAACATCAACTCGCTCAGTTTGGCGAGCACGGTTTCGCCGCCAGGCCGCTTGTGCGCCGACTCCATCGCCGCCACGTGAATAATCTGGCCGACCCAGCCTGCATCGCGCGAAACAGGCGCACCGACCTTGATGACCTTCGGCAGACTGTCGAGCAGCGGATTGAACGGCCGGGCGTCGCAGGCGAGATAGCCGCAGACAAGCCTGACCGATTGCGCGCCCTCACCGCCGTAACTCGCGAAATACGGCATCTGATCGGGAGGAAGACTTCCCAAGGGCGCCGGCTCACCAGTAGCCCGCATATCAGGTGCGCTCGACATGACGTGGGGATCGCCGTGCGTGAAAACGATGATCTCACCTGTCTCGAGCGCGATCGGACCCTCGCCGACGATCCTAGCGTAGCAACGGCCTTCGACAACAAGGTGATAGGCGATGAGATGTTCGGCGCCGGGAAGAATTTTCGGCAAGATGACATCGCGGGAAGGCTGCTCGGCAACCCATGGCTCCTTGCCGGCGACGTCAAAAAACACCGCGCCAGTCAGCCGGACCGTTCTCAACAGATCGGACAATACGTCGACGGCCATGTCGCCTCACAGGGGACGTTCTGGCGTGAATTCCGGACGGTCTGCCAAGACCTCCTCAATCCCGGACGCAGTGTCAAGAACGCCGGACGATTGATCATTCGCATCAGCATTCATGGGTACTACCTAGCCCGCATCGATCAATGAGCAAGGTAGGATGAACGAGATGACGACGCATAAGGGTGAATGTTTCTGCGGTGCAGTCCATATCGAAGTTTCGGGCGAACCGGAGGCAATGGGTTACTGCCATTGCTCTTCATGCCGGTCGTGGTCGGCAGCCCCGGTAAACGCGTTCACGCTCTGGAAGCCGGAGGCCGTCCGTGTCACTGAGGGCGCCGAACATGTCGGAATCTTTCAGAAGACGCCGGTGAGCCAGCGGCAATACTGCAAGAAGTGCGGTGGCCACTTGATGAACAATCACCCGCCGCTCGGACTGGTCGACGTCTACGCGGCGACCGTGCCTAGCGTGAAGTTCACGCCCGGCGTTCACGTCAACTACGCCGAGACCGTTCTGCCGATGCATGACGGGCTGCCGAAATTCACGGATTTCCCCGCGGCATTTGGCGGATCGGACACGCTCATCAAGGAGTGACGGCGACGTCCGTTTCTAGACGTAACGGGTTATTTTATCGCCCTTAAATACATAAACCACGCCCTGCTCGACATCGAGCAGAGGCGCGGCGGCGGGTTTGGCGATGCCGAGAGCGGCCATGAGCCCGCGCGCCGTGCCACCATGGGCGGTCGCGACCGTGTCGCCTGTGAGGCTGCCGTACCATTCGGCCATGCGCGCCGAGACCATCTTGTAACTCTCGCCACCGCCCGGCGGTACGAAGTGCCACTTGTCATGCTCGCGCTGCGAAATGTGCACGAGGTCATGATTGCGCAGATAGGCGAGCGTGAAGCCTTCCCAGTCGCCAAAGGAAAGTTCGGCAAGGCGTTCGTCTAGGCTGTAGCCTTGCGTCTGTAGCCCGAGTTCGGCGCGCGCCAATTCCATTGTTTGTGTCGCCCGTCCGAGCGGGCTTGAGACGTAGTCGAGTAAAGCCGGATCGCGGCCTTCCCGCGCGAACAGATCGCGCAGGATTTCACCGCAATGCGTCGCCTGCCCTCGGCCCTTGTCGTTCAGCGGGATATCGCGGCGGCCTTGAAGACGGCCACCGACGTTCCAGTCGGTCTCGCCATGACGCAGATAATAGACCGTAGGCTTAGCCATCATTTTGAATTGCGCATGATCTTATCCGAAAACCGGTACCCACTTTTCGGGATCATGCGCTACTTCACTTCAAAATCCGGCGCGTCGGGATGCTTGATGCCGACGACATGATAACCGGCATCAACGTGCTGTATTTCGCCGGTGACGCCGCTTGACAGATCGGACAGGAAGAACACGCCGGCCTTGCCAACATCTTCCAGCGACACGTTGCGGCGCAGCGGCGTGTTATATTCGTTCCATTTCAGGATATAGCGAAAGTCGCCGATGCCCGACGCGGCCAGCGTCTTGATCGGGCCTGCCGAGATGGCGTTGACGCGAATGTTCTTCACGCCGAGATCGGCCGCCATATAGCGCACCGAACTCTCGAGCGCTGCCTTGGCAAGACCCATGACGTTGTAATGCGGCATCCACTTCTCGGCGCCGTAATAGGTCAACGTCAGCATCGAGCCGCCATTGGTCATCAGCTTCTCGGCGCGCTGCGCGATCGCGGTGAACGAATAGCAGCTGATCAGCATGGTCTTGGTGAAGTTCTCTTCCGTGGTATCGACATAGCGGCCGTCGAGCTGGTCCTTGTCGGAAAAGGCGATGGCGTGGACGATGAAATCGAGCGAGCCCCAGGCCGCCTGTACGGCGGCGAACACGGCATCCAGCGAGGCCGGATCGGTGACGTCGCAATGACCGACGACAAGCCCGTCCACCTCTTCTGCCAGCGGCTCGACGCGCTTCTTGAGGGCGTCACCCTGGTAGGTAAAGGCGAGGTCGGCACCGTGGTCGCGGCAGGCCCGCGCAATGCCCCAGGCGATCGAGCGGTTATTGGCCACGCCCATGATTAGCCCGCGCTTGCCGCGCATCATTCCAGAGACTTCAGCCATCGAATTTCCCGTGTCTTTTGCGGCAAACTGCCGCCGCCTCGTATGGCATAGGGTCCTAGGGCCATCAAGCAAAGGTCCCCGTCGCCGACCGGCCGGTGGCCTTAACCTCAATTCGGTTTCGGGAATATGTCCGTATATCAGGGGTTTTTTCTGTGAGAAGACAGAGAGGCGGATACCTTAGTCCGGGTCTTCGCATCTTACCGGTTCGATCAAGGGGGCCTGTTTGCCCACGTTTCAGCAGAACGTCGAAGCGACCATTCCGGCTTTGCGCCGCTACGCCCGGGCGCTGACCCGCGATTCGGACATCGCCGACGATCTGGTCCAGGACACGTTGGTACGGGCCTTGCGTTCAGAACATCTATTC
>DASYCM010000350.1:0-12046 GCA_036500165.1 Pseudolabrys sp. | reverse complement strand
CGAAGAAGAAATCGCCGAACTGGTGCCGTCGGAATTCCTGACGCACGCCACGCCGATACCGACGCAGATCGTCTCGAGCGACGAATACACGCCGCCGCCGCAGAGCGAGAAGCAGAAGGAAGTCGAGGCTCGGCTGCTGGCAATGGGCGACGACCTCGGCCAGAAGCAAAATCTTTCACGCCGTCAGTTCTTTCAGACCGCCTCCGGCATGGCGGCGGGCTTCCTTGCGCTCAACGATACCTTCGGCAATGTGTTCGACGTCAGCCGCGCCGAGGCCGCCACTCCCGAACTCGCCAATGATCGCGCCAACGCGCTCAAAGACCAGTTCATCATGGATATGCACACGCATTTTTTGCGTGACGACACGCGGCTGGTGAATTTCGTGCGCTCGCGCGAGGCGGTCGGCAAGGCCGGCTGGAATCCAGCGCTGGTCGACAAGCCGCAGACGCTCGAGGACTTGAAGTTCAACAACTACTTCAAGGAAATGTTCTTGGACAGCGACACCAAGATCGCGCTCATTTCGTCATCGCCGTCGGAAATTCCGCGCGACTGGTTCCTCACCAACGAAATGATGATCGATGCACGAGACAGGGTGAACAAGGAGGCCGGATCGCGGCGCATGTTCGCGCACGCTATCTTTACGCCGGGCTGGGATGGCTGGCTCGAACACCTCGAAGGTTCGCTGGCGCGCAAGCCGGAGTCGATCAAGGGCTACACCGTCGGTGACAACACCAACAAGGATGAAGCCAAGCATCCCTGGCGCATGGACGACGAGAAGGTCACGTACAAGGCCTATGAGCTGTGCGTGAAGCACGGCATCAAGAACGTCTGCGTGCACAAGGGCCTGTTTCCCTACGAGACAGCGAAGAAGTGGCCACATCTGCTCGAATACGCATCCGTCGCCGACGTCGGCAAAGCGGCGAAGGATTGGCCGCAGCTCAACTTCGTCATCTATCACGGCGGCTATCGCCACGCCGCCGGCGGCCGCGCCGAGGACGGCTGGAACGAGTTCCAGCAGACCGGCCGCGTGTCGTGGGTGTCCGACCTTGCCGAGATTCCGGAAAAATATGGCGTTACCAATGTCTATGCCGATGTCGGCCAGTTGTTCGCGCAGAGCGTCGTCGCCGTGCCGCAACTGTCCGCGGCGCTGATGGGTATCATGGGCCGCGGCATGGGCTACGACCGCATCGTCTGGGGGACCGACGCGGTGTGGACCGGTTCGCCGCAATGGCAGATCGAGGCGCTGCGCCGCCTCGAGATCCCCGAGGACATGCAGAAGAAATACGGCTTCAAGCCGCTCGGCGCCGCCGATGGGCCGATCAAGACCATGGTGTTCTCCGGCACCAACGCCAAGCTGTACAACTTCGATGTCTCCAAGCGCACCGACATCGGCCCGAACAAGGACCGTTTCGCGCGCATGAAGGACGAGTACGAGAAGAATGGCCCGGCGCGCAGCAACCTGCGCTACGGCTATGTGCGCGAACCTGTGGACTGGTCGGCGTTCGCCTAAAGCATCCACGTCTCGCCTTATTGTGTTGTACAGTAGGCGGGATGTGGAGAAGCATTCATGCCCGGTATCGACCAAAGCCGCCAATTCGTACCGCTCAAGATCGCGGTGCTCACTGTCTCCGACACGCGCGAACTGGCCGACGACACGTCGGGCAATACGCTCATCCAGCGCATCCGTGACGCCGGTCACACGCTGGCAGAGCGCGCCATCGTCAAGGACGAGGTCGACGTCATCCGCAAGCACGTGAAGGCCTGGATCGACGACAAGTTCATCGACGTCGTCATCACCACGGGCGGCACCGGCTTCACCGGCCGCGACGTCACGCCGGAAGCGGTCGAGCCGTTGTTTGAAAAGCGCATGGACGCCTTCGCCATGATGTTCCTGCTCGTCAGCGAGCGCAAAATAGGAACTTCGGCGATCCAGACCCGCGCCATCGGCGGCACCGCCAACGCCACCTACATCTTCTGCCTGCCGGGTTCGCCCGGCGCCTGCAAGGACGCGTGGGACGAAATCCTCGCGCACCAGCTCGACTACCGCTACCGGCCCTGCAACTTCGTGGAGATTCTGCCGCGGCTCGACGAGCACATGCGCCGTCCCAAAGCGAAGGGCGCGACGGCCTGATCAAACTCCGCTCATTCCCGCGCAAGCGGGAATCCAGGGCTACAAGCGATGGTGTTCTTGGCTCCTGGGTCCCCGCTTTCGCGGGGACGAGCGGATGGTGTTTTATCCGATCGTGCTCACCACGCCGCCATCGACCCGCAATGCGGCGCCGGTGGTCGCCGATGCCTGCTGCGAGCAGACATAGACCACCATGTTGGCGACCTCTTCGGGGCTGGCGAGACGGCGTAGCAGAGACGACGGCCGGTGCTTGGCGAAAAATTCTTTCTCCATGTCGGTCTCCGACATGCCGGCATCCTTTGCCAGCTTGCCGAAGAAATCCTGCACGCCTTCCGAACGCGTCGGGCCCGGCAGAACCGAATTCACCGTGATGCCGGTGCCGGCGACGGTTGCCGCTAGTCCGCGCGAGATTGCGAGCTGCGCGGTCTTGGTCGTGCCGTAGTGAATCATCTCAACAGGGATATTGAGGCCCGACTCGGACGAGATGAAAACGATGCGGCCCCAATCTTTCTTGCGCATGCCGCCGAGATAGGCGCGCGACAATCGTATGCCGCTCATCACGTTGGTCTGGAAGAAGCGCTCCCAGTCTGCGTCGGGAATCTCCTCGAACGGCTTGGGCTCGAAGATGCCGAGGTTGTTGACGAGAATATCCGTTTCGGCCACGCGGCCGACAAAGGCCGCGACGCCTTCAGCCGTTGCAAGATCGGCGGCAACACCTTCGATTTTGGCGCCGGGATAGGCGGCGGTTAGTTTTTCCATGGCGGCCTTGACCGATTTCTCGCTGCGGCCGTTGATCACCACATTGGCGCCGGCTTCTGCCAGACCTCTGGCGATGGCAAAGCCGATACCCAGCGTCGAGCCGGTAACGACGGCGCGTTTGTTCTTCAAATCGATTTTCATGGAAGCGGTCTCGTAAACTGTTTCTGTCCCGGCCTTAGCTGGCGATCCGTTTCGCCGTCGCCAAGGGGAAGAAAGACAGAACAAGTCGCACGTGGCAGCCGGTTTACAGCGTCAGATCCCAGAACTCGGCGACGACGTCCTTGCCCCAGGTGTGGCGCGGCTCGCTCGACGTCAGCCTAAAGCCCGCCTTCTCGTAGCAATGCCGCGCGGCGGTCAGCACGCTGTGCGTCCACAAGGTGACCTTCGTGTAGCCGGCCTCGCGCGCGAACGTCACGCATTCGCCGGTCAGCCGTGTGCCGAGGCCGAGCCCGCGGCCTTTCGGATCAACCAGCAGCAGCCGGATGCGCGCCGTGCCCGGTTCCTTGTCCTTGACCAGCATGACGCAGCCGGCGTTCTCGCCGTTCACCTCGGCGATCCAGCAGCGCTCCGTCTTCGGGTCGTAATTGTTGACGTAGTCGGCGACGATCTGCGCGCACAGGCCTTCGAATGGATCGCCCCAGCCATATTCGTCCGCGTAGACCTGCGCATGGCGCGTTACGATCCAGCCGAAGTCGCCATGCTTGGGATCGCACAGTACAATGGATGGCTTTGCGCTCGTCCCTTCCTCAAGCAATTGCTCGATTGTCGCCATCGCCTGCGTCAGCTTGCTCTGGTCGGCCGGTGGGAGGACGTTGAGCATCGTTGCGACATTGTCCTGCGACCGCTTCTCGTACGGTGCATAGGTCTTCACGCCTTTCGCGGTGAGGGCGAGGTGACTCTGCCGCGCATCTTCGGGCGAGGCTTTGCGCGAAATCAGCCCGGCCTTCTCGAAATTGCGCAACACACGGCTGAGATATCCCGCGTCAAGGTCGAGCGTCCGGCCGATGTCGCTGGCGGTCTGCGCGCCAAGTTTTTCTGATTGGGCGATTTCGTACAGCACCCGCATTTCGGCGAGCGAATAAGGGCTGTCGAGATAGGTCCGGCGTAAAACGCCGATCTGGCGCGTATAGAAGCGATTGAAGCGGCGCACGGCAGATATGAGATCTGGGGCGACGCGGTGCTGGTTCGGTCCGGAGTTTTTCATGCGGCGGCAGGCTCGGCGAATTAGTTGACTGAGTCAAGTATATTCAAACCCTCCATCCTGTAGGCGCGCCTGCCAGGGGCCAGTAAGAATACGGGCGATGACGCGCGACTCCATCTCCGCTCATTCCCGCGCAAGCGGGTATCCAGGGGCTAAGTTCAGTGGCGGAGATTGTCGCACTGGGTCCCCGCTTTCGCGGGGACGAGCGGATTGGGGATCAGCGTGCGGTGCCCGCGCCGATCGGCAGCATGGCGATGCGCCGCCTTCCGATAGTGCGCAGTAATGTGGCTTCGGCTTCAGCGCCGCGCTCATGGCCGCCTATCTCATCGTAGAAGCGCCGCGCAATCAGCAGACCTTGTCCGGGCCGCGCGCCGCCGCCGAACATGACGCGGAGCAAAGCTGTGAGTTCCGACAGACTCGGGTGCAACATGTCGCCGGCGCCGGGCGGCCGAAACACAGCCGCGCGCATCGGCACGTCGAGCCTGTCGATCGTCTCCATGAAGCGGTCGGCGGCCTGGATCCAGCCTGGCTCCGGTACACAGCCGGCACGCAGGAACATCAGCCACGGCGTTTTCGTCGTCAGCGCAGCGGCCTTCAGCCGCGCGCCGAGCGGATCGGATGAAGCGATGAAGCGGCAGCCGGCGATGTCGGCGACTTCGGCGGTGGCGTCGCTCGAGCCGTTGTCGGCGATGATCGCTTCGCCGAGTAAGCCCGCGGTCGCGCCCGGCACCAGCGCGGCCAAGGTCGGCACCAGCGCCCGTTCCGAGTTGTGAGTGGCAATGATCGCGCTCAGCATGAAGAAACCGCCGAAGAAACTACCGGTGAATTATGCCACCATATCACGCGGCGTCGTATCGCCTCGGTCCATGAGGGGATCGGGTTGCCCAAATTCTGGGCTGCGGCATGCCGAAACGAAAAAGGCCGCCCGTGGGCGGCCTTTCCGAACCGGAATACGGGCCGGTTAGAAGTGGTAGTTGACGCCGACGCGGCCGATGTTGTCCTTGAGCTTGCCGCTCGCAGAAACGCCGGCGACGGTGAGCGTGGTCGAACCGGAGTCGATATAGAGATATTCGGCCTTCACGCTCCAGCGCGGCAGGAACATCCATTCGACGCCGGCACCGGCCGTCCAGCCCATCTTGGTGGTATCGGTGCTGACGGTCGCGCCGAGTGCGGTGACGCTCGCCTTCAGATTCGACCAGGCGGCGCCGCCCGTGCCGTAGATCATCACACTGTCGAAGGCATAGCCGAGACGGCCACGCGCGGTGCCGAACCACGGAACCTTCGCTTCGCCGGTAACGACGGTGCCGCCGATGGTCGCGCTTTCGGTCCGCTTCTGCGCCGAATACTGGATGTCGCCTTCGACGCCGAGGACGAACGAGTTAAGCTGCCAGTTGTAGCCAAGCTGTCCGCCGCCGATGAAGCCGTTCATCTTCGAACTGCTGACACCATCGTCGAAATTCGCCCAGCCGTAGCCGGCGTTCACACCCGCGTAGAACCCGGACCAGACCGGCGCGTAGTAGGCCGGTGCGTAGGGCAAGGCCTTTCTCGGAAGGTCGGCGGCGCTCGCCGATGAATTCAAGGCGGCAGTCGCCAATCCGGCGAGTGCAAGAAGGTAGTGGTGACGGCGCATCTGGCCCCCCATTTGAAAAAATCGGAATCAGTACGCGGGCACCGTACGGTGAGCATGGTTAATGAATTGCAACTGCCAGCTGTTGAATACTGGCGGAACCAGGAGGGTGTGACTACGTTGCCACTACATGATGTGGCCGCCTTAACGGGAAATACGACATAAGCCGCAGGCATTTAGCGGTGACCGGGCTCAATTTGTTCTTGTTATGTTCACATTTCAGCATTAGGTTGGGTCATGGCTCGAAACACTTCAGCCCTCAAGCGCCCGCCGGTTCAGGAGCTGCCCTCCAAGCCGGCGGGCGAATATGTCGAGGATCTCACCGGCCTCCTGGGGGTTGCGGTCGACTACGAGCGCCGCCGCGGCCGCGGAGCGCAGAGTAACGCCTCCGGCCGCTACGAGCCGGTAGCGCGCGTCGCCTTCGATGACGGCTGGCGCACGCTCGACGAGCTGCCGCCGTTCAAGACCACGGTGCAGACCGACGCCACGCGCAAGATCATCACCCGCAACGAGTCGCCGGATATCGGCTTCGACCGTTCGATCAATCCCTATCGGGGCTGCGAGCATGGCTGCGTCTACTGCTTCGCGCGCCCCACTCACGCCTACCTTGGCATGTCGCCGGGGCTCGACTTTGAATCTAAGCTATTCGTGAAGCCGGAAGCGGCCGAACTGCTGGAGAAAGAACTGGCGTCGCCGAATTATTCGCCGAAGGTGATTGCGATCGGCACCAACACCGATCCGTATCAACCGATCGAGCGCAAATATCAGGTCATGCGCCGCATCCTCGAGGTGTTGGACCGCGCCGGCCACCCCGTCGGCATCGTCACCAAGTCGGCGCTGGTGCTACGCGATCTCGACATTCTCGCCCGCATGGCCGAGCGCAATCTCGCCAAGGTCGCGCTGTCGGTGACGACACTCGACGCCGATCTGGCGCGCCGCATGGAGCCGCGCGCGGCGACGCCGATGCGTCGTCTGGAAACTTTGCGGCGTCTTAGCCAGGCCGGCGTGCCGACCACGGTGATGGTTGCGCCGATCATTCCCGCGCTCAACGACAGCGAGATCGAACGCATCCTTGAGGCGGCGCATACCGCCGGCGTCAAGGAAGCCGGTTACGTGCTGTTGCGCCTGCCGCTCGAAGTGCGCGACCTGTTCAATGAATGGCTGAAAGCGAATTATCCCGACCGCGCCAACCACGTCTTCAAGCTGATCCGCGATATGCGCGGTGGCAAGGATTACGACTCGGAGTGGGGCAAGCGCATGAAGGGCACCGGGCCCTATGCCTGGATGCTTGGCCGCCGTTTCGAGATCGCCTGCGAAAAGCTAGGCCTCAACGTCGCGAAGCGCCATCTCACCACAGAGCACTTCCGCGCGCCGAAGCCCGACGACGCGCAAATGAGTTTGTTCTGATCCAACGAGTTCTTCCGAACAATGAACGATCCACAGCCCATTCTGTCATTGGTGACGCTCGGCGTGACCGACCTGAAGAGAAGCATCGGCTTTTACGAGGCACTTGGCTTTGTTCGTAAAGCGCGAGGCAACGATGGCGTCGCGTTTTTCCAGGCGGGCGCTTGCATCGTCTCGTTGTTCCCGGTCGATGAGCTTGCCAAAGACGCTAATTTGGATGCCAACATGAACGCCAGGATTGCTTCCCAGGATACGCCGGGGAATTTCCGCGGCGTCAGCCTGGCATGGAATTGCAGGTCGCAAGGCGATGTCAACGTCGCGTTCAAGCGCGCGCAAGGTGCGGGCGCCGTGACTATCAAGTCACCGGAGAAGGCGTTTTGGGGCGGCTACTCCGGATATTTCGTCGATCCCGACGGTCACCTCTGGGAAGTCGCACACAATCCGTTCTTCCCATTCGACGACGCCGGTCGTCTGACGCTGCCCGACTGACGCGTTTTATTCCGCGTTGCCGATGCGGCGCGCGATCCACGGCACCACGACCTGTTCAAAGATCTTGCCGTCCGGCCACTCCGACGACCGGCCCATGTGGCCGCCAGCCGGGTTGACCCAGGCTTCCTTCGGCGAGCCGTTGTGAAGCATCAAATCGAGATCGGCGATCGGCACCTGCGTATCGTTATCGCCGTTCACCAGCAGCGTTGGCGCCGAGGGCTTTTTGATCGTGCCGTCGGCTTTCATCGACAGCCGCGGGCCGTAGGCGAGAAACTCGTCGAGCGTGTTGACGCCGTAAACCGCGGCGCGTGCGGCGAACAGGTCGAACAGATATTCGCGCGTGCCCAGTGCTTTCTTTTGCCATTCCGGCTGGAAATATTCGTGGATCGGGCCACCTTGCACGACGACGCCTTTGAGGCGCTCGCGCTCGTTGACGGCAAGCCGCGCCGCCCAATGTCCGCTCCAGCTGTTGCCCTGAATGACGACGCGTTTGGAATCGAGTTCGGGCCGCGTCGCCAGATAATCCAGCGCGCGCGAATACATACGCTCGGCGCCAACGTCGATTTTGATCGGCGCCTGGCCGGTGCCGACCATGTCGAGCGCGAACACGGCGATGCCGCGCTTGATGAAGGCGTCGCTGCGCTCGACGCTTTCTTCCTTGCGGCTGTCCAGCGCGCTGATAGTCACAACCAGCGGCGCGGGGCGCACGCCCTTCGGCACGCGCAGATAGCCGACGATCTCCTTGCCTTCGAACGGAATGCGCACGGTCTCGATCGTTGGATCGAACAGGCGCAGGTAGTCCTTGAAGACGACGAGCGATTGTTCGTAGGCCTTCACCTTGCCGGGTGAGTTGGTTGTCGGCCAGCGTGCGAAACCGTAATAGCGCCAGGCCTGACGATAGTCGGTCTGCGCTTCGGTTTTCTTGCCGGCGGCTTCTTCCGACTTCGCGCGCGCCTCGTAACGTTCGCCAATCGAACTCCAGGCCGCCGCCCAATCGTCCGGGCTCAGACTGTTGATCTTGGCTAGCGCCTCGCGCGTATCGTCGGGCTTGAGCCCGGCTAAGGGGTAGGCGTTGCGGTCGGCCCGCGCCTGGGTTTCCGCCTTGAGTTCGTCGAGCGTGCGCGCCGGCGCGATCTGAGCCTGCGCCGACGAAGCTGCCAGCACAAAGAGAGTTGCGGCCGCGACAAGGCTGCGGGTACGGAAGGCGATCATAATGTTTCTCCCCAAGGTCGTTTTTTATTTGCGTGCAGCTTAAGGGAGTTTCCGGGCGGCGTCTCGCAGGTCTCGGGGAGGTGTCCCCCGTCATCCACATCCGCCCTTGCGGCAATTGACTTAACGTGAGTCGCGCGCACTGTTGGCGTCATGGCCAAAACTAAAGAAAAAACCAAAGCCTCCAGCGGCAGAAAGCGCCTCCTGCTGAAGGAACCCGCCTTGCGCCCGACCTTCCGGCGGGAGCGGCGTGCGCTCAACAGCGGTGTATTTCCGGTTGCCGGTTGCGACGAGGCGGGCAGGGGACCCTTGGCCGGTCCTGTCGTGGCCGCAGCCGTCGTGCTCGATCCGGGCCGCATCCCGCGCGGCCTCAACGATTCCAAGAAGCTGAACGTCGAAGAGCGCGAAGAGCTTTACCAGAAGATCTGTGCCACCGCGCATGTCTCGGTTTGCATCGGCTCGACCGGTCGCATCGACCGCGACAATATCCTGCGCGCCTCGCTCTGGGCTTTGGCGCGCGCGGTGAAGACGCTGCCGGTTCGTCCAAAGCTGGTCTTCGTTGACGGCAACATGAAGATCGATTGCGGCTGCGATTGCGAAGCGGTGGTGTCAGGCGACGCGCTGGTCAATTCGATTGCCGCGGCCTCGATCGTCGCCAAGGTGACTCGCGACCGGCTGATGAAGAAGCTCGGTCAGCAGCATCCCGGCTACGGCTTCGAGCGTCACATGGGCTATCCGGTGCCGGAGCATTTTGCGGCTCTCCAGCGGCTTGGTCCGACCATCCATCACCGCCGGTCCTTTGCGCCGGTGGCGGCAAAGATCGCGGCGATGGGCGCCGTGTCCGATGCGATCATTACAGAACAATTGGCCGAGTTGTTGCCTCTTTAGCCCCGGTTCTCTATCACCCCGCATGATCCCGAAAAGCGTGAGGCGGTTTTTGGATAGGATCATGCGCCGCCAAGTCATTTCACCCCGCGCGGGCCAATGCATTACGTATCGCTGATTATCGAATTCCTGCGCGGTCGCCCGGTGGTGGTGTTCTGGACCGCAGCACTGACGCAAGGGGCGATCTGGACCCTTATACCTGCATTGTTTTACAGCGCGCCGCCCGGCGACGTGCCGCTGCTGCTGGCCGTCGGCCGCGAGTTCGTTCTCGGTAGCTATCTGGGGCCGCCGCTGGCGTTCTGGCTCGGCGAGATCGCGTTTCGCCTTCTCGGTATCTTCGGGCTGTATCTGCTGGCGCAAGCCTGCATCGTTACGGCCTATTGGGCCGTATTCAAGCTCGGCTCGGCCATCGTCGGCACACAGCATGCAGTGCTCGGCATTCTGCTGATGCTCGGCATCGCGGTTTTCACCGTGCCGAGCCCGGATTTCGGACCGGCCGTGCTGGCGGCGCCGCTCTGGGCGTTGGCGCTTTTGCATTACTGGCGCGCGGTCGGTGAGGGCAAACGCGGCTCGTGGTTCATGCTGGCGCTGTTTCTCGGCCTGCTGCTACTCGCAAATTATGTCGGGCTCATCCTGATCGTGCTGATGGTGCTGTTCACTTTTGCCACCGAGCGCGGACGGCAGGCGCTGCGCGATCCAGAGCCGTGGCTTGCGGTGCTGCTCTTTATTTTTGTCGTGTTTCCGCACGCCGCATGGCTGCAAACCGGATACGCGCTCGTCGCGTCGGGCTTCGATGACAATTTGGCGTCGTCGGGTAAGCTGTCGCCGGCGCTGTGGTTATTGATTGCGCTGGCGTTGAGCCATCTCGGCCTCGCGTTGTTCGCCGTGCTGGCCAGCGGTTGGCCCGGCAAGCGGCGGCGCTGGCGCGATCTTGCGCCGGAGATCAACCGCGCGCCGGTCGAACTCCTCGCGCGTACGTATATTTATTTCTTCGCGGTTGCTCCGGCGCTATGCGCCATCATGATCGCCGTTGCGAGCGATCGGCTCGGTCCTCTCGACCGTATTGCTCCATTAGTCGTCTTGTCGGGTCTTGCCGTCGTGGTCGCCGCCGGCGATCAGGTGATGCTCTACCGCGAACGGCTGGTGTCGTCGGCCTGGGCCGGACTTCTGCTGGCACCGCCGGTGATGGTGGTGCTCAGTCTCGTCGTGTTGCCGTGGACTTACGCGGTCGATCTCAAGATCGCGCAGCCGGCCAATTCCGAGGCGCGTTTGTTCGCCGAGAATTACCAGCGCCGCACCGGCAAGCCATTGGCCTACGTGACGGGCGACATTCGTCTCGCGCCGCTCGTCGCACTCGCCGCGCCGAGCCGGCCGCACGTCTATTTCCACTGGGCGCCGCAGCGCAGCCCGTGGACCTCGACCACAGATATCTACAAGAACGGCGGCTTGCTGGTATGGCCCGCGACGGACAATGCGGCGACGCCGCCGGCAACGCTCAAGATGCAATTTCCCGCGATGGTGCCGGAAGTGCAGCGTTCATTCACGCGCGCGGTGCAAGGCATCCTGCCGCCGATCCGCATGGGCTGGGCGGTGATCAGGCCGCAGCAATAGCTTTTTCACTGCGCATGATCTGATCCGACCTACCTTCGCCCGCCGAAGCGGGCTTCGCGTAGGCGGGAAACCGGTAACCGCTTTTCGGGATCATGCGCGTTAGTGATAACTCTCGCCTTCGCGCACCTTGCCGCGGAACAGCCAGAAGATGAAGACAATGTAGCCGATGATCATCGGCAACAGCAGCAGCGTGCCCAGCAGCATGAAGATCTGGCTCGCCGGCGCAGCGGCGACATCCCAGACAGTGAGGCTTGGCGGCACCAGATAGGGAAAGCTGGAAATCACCAGCCCGAGATAGCCCAGCAAGAATAATCCGATTGTCGCGAGAAACGGCGGCACGTCGCGGCCGTTTTCGAGCCAGCGCCAGGTCATGAAGGCAACGAGCGCGGTCACGGCAGGAATAGGCCAGAGGAAATAGAAATTCGGCAGCGAGAACCAGCGCTCCGCAATGCGCGGCAACGCAAGCGGCGTCCACAGGCTGACCGCCGCCATGAAGCCGAGCACCGTAAACAGCAACAGCTTTGCGTGGGCCCGAGCGCGCTCGGCCACTTTGCCTTCTGTCTTCATCACCAGCCATGTCGAGCCGAGCAATGCGTAGCCCGCGACCAAAGCCAGTCCGCACAACAGACCGAAAGGCGTGGCCCAATCGAATGTGCCGCCGGCATAGGCGCCGTCGCGCACGGAGATGCCCTGGATCAAGCCGCCGAGAATAACGCCTTGCGCGAACGCAGCC
>DASYCM010000349.1:0-11037 GCA_036500165.1 Pseudolabrys sp. | reverse complement strand
AGTGATGCCGGCGGCTTCGCAGGCTTGCGCGAAGGCGGCGTTCTCCGACAGGAAGCCGTAACCGGGATGAATGCAGTCGGCGCGCGACGCTTTCGCCGCGGCAATCAACTTGTCGATGACAAGATAGCTCTCGGCGGCGGGCGCGGGCCCGATTGCGTGTGCCTCGTCGCACACCCGCACATGCAGCGCTTGCGCGTCGGCGGCCGAATAGACCGCGATGGTGCGCAAGCCCATGCGCTTCGCGGTACGGGCAATGCGGCAGGCGATCTCGCCGCGATTGGCAATCAGGACGGATTTGAACATAGAACCCCGGCGGTCGTGCAACGCCACACTATTGGCCGCTCGTTCCCGCGCAAGCGGGAATCCAAAACTACCGTGCCTGCGGCGGCACGAGCTGTGTTGGAGCCTGGGTCTGTGGACGCTTGGGCGGCACCGGCACAGCGTCTTCGTCCGGCTTTGCTTCCGCCTTGCTGTCGGTTTTGGGCTGCGCAGCCTTCGGCGGCACCCGTTCGGTATTCATGATGCTGACCGGCGGGATCGAAGCGGAGGACGGGAAGTCGTACTTGCTCGAAACGGGAACGCCGGTCGGCTGCGACGGCTCGCCTGGCACGGCAGCCACGGGAGCGCCCGGCGCATTGCGCTGATCAGGTTGCACGGCAGCGACTGGCGTATGCTTCTCGGCCTCCGGCTTGCTCCAGGCAGCGGCATAGCGCGACACATATTGGTCATAGACGCGCGCCTTCAGATTGGCCTTAAGCGCCGTCGTGTCGCGCAGGAAGGCGAAGGCGGCGCAGTTTTCAGGCGTGCAGCCGTCGCGGGTCGCCAGCACGTGGGCGGCGATGCCGTAGCGGTCAAGTTCGATGGCGCGGCGCGGACCGGCCATAACAGCGAGCACCGATGGTTGCGCGGCGTACGCTTCCGCGAGGAGCGAAATACGCGCCGCGGTGTAGGCGACCGCACCCGCGGCGGTGCCTGGATCGGCGAAGACTTTCGCCTCGCAGGCGGCCTCGACATCATCGCCCGCCCCGGCATCGAGGCAGGACAGCATCGAACCCGGTGCCATGGCGCCGAGGTTAAGTTCGGCCCCGCGCTGAACAAACGCGCGGCGGTCCGCCGCCGCGCGCGAATTTTGGGAGTCTTGTGTGATCGTATTGACCACGGCGACAACGGACAGCGCGACACCGGCAACCACCGCGAGGGGGATCGCCAGCTTGAGCAGTCCGTTGAGCGCGCGGTCGACGTTCATCATCGATGGGCAGTCCTACTGAATCTTGGCGCCCGAGACCTTCACGACCTCGGCCCACTTGTCGATGTCCTTGCGCAGGTAAGCATCGAATTCTTCAGGCGTCTTCACCATCGGCACGGCGCCCTGCTTCGCCCAGGTATCCTTCACCGCGGGTTCATTGACGACCTTGCTGATGGCTTTGTTGAGATAGGCGATGACGTCCTTCGGTGTGCCTTTCGGCGCCATGACACCGAGCCAGATGGTGGCTTCGTAGCCAGGCACGGTTTCAGCGACCGTCGGCAGGTTCGGCGTCAGCGGATTGCGCGTCAGCCCCGTGGTGGCGAGCGCACGCACCTGCCCGCCTTTGGCCAGCTCCGACATCGTGGTGACCGCGTCGAGCATCATCTGCACGTTACCGGACAAGACGCTATTGCGCGCGTCGCCCGAGGCCTTGTGCGGAACGTGAACGATATTGGTCTTGCTCATGGCCTTAAACAGTTCACCGGCCATGTGATACGGCGTGCCCGGGCCCGACGACGCATAGTTGAGCTTGCCCGGCTCCTTCTTCGCCAGCGCGATGAACTCGCCCACGGTCTTCGCCTCAACCGAAGGATGGATCACCATCAGCAGATCGGACGAATTGATCGGCGCCACAGGCACGAAGTCGCGCATCAGCTCGTAGGGCTTGTTGGACAAAAGCGACTCGTTGGTCGTCTGCGTGTTCGACATCACCAGCAGCGTGTAGCCATCGGGCGGCGACTTCGCGACCAGATCGGTGCCGATCAGCGCGCCGGCGCCGGGGCGGTTTTCGATGATGAACGACTGCTTGGTCTCTTCCGAGAGATGCTGCGCAAGCACGCGCGCATAGACGTCTGCGGGACCGCCCGCGCCGAACGGCACGACCATCTTCACGGTGTGGTTGGGGTAATTCTGCGCCGAGGCCGGCAGCGCCAATAGCGTGGCTGCCGTGGCCAAAGCCGCAATACGAAGAAGCTTGAACATGAATCCTCCAGAAGTTTTTGTGCGAACTAATGACAAGGTCGCCTTGCCGCTTTTTATTCCGGCCTAGTACGCCCTGCCGGGCGACTTATAGCCCCCGATCGCTGGCTGCGGCAAAAAATGGCCAATCCATGCGCCAGCGTTCACTCCGCCTGAATTAGCGCAGCAAGATCAAAATGGGGCGACGATGCGACGGCGGCCGAAGCGGCTCAGATCTTCTCGAGCTGGCTCTCTTTGGCCACGCGCTCGAAGGCCTCACCGGAACTCTTGATCCGGTACTGGTAGTCGTCGGTATCCGACGGCAGCAGCTTCACGACGGTATAGTTGCCAGAGGCGGAGGCGCGGCCGAAGCTCGGCGACGTGAAGTAAACGATCTCGCCGACCTGATACCGGTGGGCCTTGATCAAGATCTCGGGCGCAGCCGGCTGCACCGGCGGGCTGATGGTCCGGATGATCTTGGCTACAACCGCTACCGGCGTGGCAGCCGCTTTAGCGGCAGCAGCGGCCTTGGAGGCACGCGCGGCGCCCATCAGAGCGCGCGCCGTCTCAGCCATTTTGCTGACAGGCGCTGCTTTGTTGCTGACCGGAGCCGCCTTGCCGACTGGGGCCGCCTTGCCGACTGGGGCCGTCTTGCCAACTGGGGCCGTCTTGCCAACTGGAGCCTTGGTGCCGGCAGGAGCCAACTTGCCAACCGGAGCCTTGTTGCTGACAGCCATCTTGCCGATCGGGCTACGGGCCGATTTTGCCGCCTTCTTGTCTGTAGCGCGGGCAGTTTTTGCGGCTTTGGCGGGCTTTTTGACGGTTCGCATGGCGGTCTTCTGGGACCCCTTCGCGGCTTTGGCTGATGATCTGCTCATGGCCACAATATAGCAGGTAATTTTAATTTCGGGGGAAGTTTTTTACGGTAAAAGGCTAGTATTTTCAATATCTTACAACATTCAATGCAGACCTGCTGCGGCTGTATGACAATTGGGCAAAGGCCGCCCGCTTTGCGGGCTACTCAGACAGTTCACCGGAGGGAACATTAACGGCCAGACCTGCGTTCTGCTCGCGGGGAGCACGTCCACGGATCTTTTGGAGGTCACTATGCGCGTCCTGCTCGGCATTATTCTCGGCGCCGTCCTCACGATCGGCGGCGCTTATCTCTACGACTCTCACAATGCGCTGAACGCCACCACCGCGCCTGCCAGCGTCGAGCGGCCGATGGTCAACTGGGACATCGTCAACACCAAGTGGCAGCATCTTACCGAGAGAGCGCGCTCGGAATGGAACCGCGTCACCGGCTAAGTTAACGGGCGATCTGTTCGTGGTCGCCGCCACCGAGCGCCGCGCCGATCTCGCGACGATCGAGGTGCGTGCCGTCGTCACCCTCGATCAGCAGAGGAATGCGGCCGGTGTTGCCGAGGTGGCGGGCGAAGGCCAAGGCGTCGTCCAACGTGATGACTTCCTTGAACAGCATGCGCTCCTTCTCGAAAAGTGAGATTTCGGCGGCGCCTCGCGGCCCACTATAAACGCGGTAGGACATATCGTTCTCCCAAGCTCTCTCAGCCCACCGTCTTCAAGTCGCTCGTGGGCAACGCAAGGCTGGAAAAGCGGTTCCCCAATTTGAACGTCTTGCTTTAGTGTGCCGCCAACAAAACAGACGGGAGCGAGACATGCAGGCGGCGTATTACGAGGCAAACGGTTCGGCGCGCGATGTGTTGCGCGTCGGCGACATTCCGACGCCGCAGGCCGGGCCCGGCGAGGTCCGCGTCAGACTCGCCACCTCCGGCGTGAACCCATCCGATGTGAAAGCCCGCCAGGGCAGCCGCAAAATCGCCTGGCCACAACTCATTCCGCAAAGCGATGGCGCGGGCATCATCGATCAGACCGGAGACGGCGTGCCGAAGTCGCGCATCGGCGAGCGGGTATGGGTGTTCAACGGACAATGGAAGCGGCCGTTCGGCACCGCCGCCGAATACATCGCGCTCCCTGCTGATAAGGCGGTAAAGCTGCCCGATAAAGTGAGCTTCGAGGATGGCGCCTGCCTCGGCATTCCGGCGATGACCGCCTATCACGCCGTCTTTCTGTCCGAAGCCGCCAAGGGCAGCACTGTGCTCGTCGCCGCGGGCGCCGGTGCGGTCGGGCAATTTGTGATCCAGTTCGCCAAGGCCGCCGGCGCGACCGTGCTCACCACCATCTCTTCTGCGGAAAAGGCTGCGGCCGCCAAAGACGCCGGCGCCGATCACATGATCGACTACAAGCGCGAAGACGTCGGCGAGCGCGTCATGGAGTTGACCGGCAAACGCGGTGTCGACGCCATCATCGAAATGGATATCGCCGGCAACGCCAAGTTTATTCCCTCGGTGCTCAAACCGAAGGGCAGCGTCATCATTTACGGCACCTCAGCGCCGCAAGCGACCATCCCGGCGGGGTTCGGCATTATCAATTCGACGCGCTTCCAGTTCATGCTGGTCTATGAATTGACGCAACCCGAGTTCGCCAACGCCATCGCCGCTATCAACAACGGGTTCGAGCGCGGCGTGCTGAAGAACCGCGTCGGACAGACCTTCGCGCTCGACGATATCGTCGCCGCTCACGAGGCGGTGGAGCGAGGCTCTTTCGGCAATGTCGTGATAAATATCTGACGTCGGGAACCAGGGACGCTTTCGCTGGTTGCGGTCAGAGACGCGAGACACGCAAAACAGGAAGCCCCCATGTACAGGTCTCTCATCGTGGCCGCGGCCATTGCCATCACCGGGTTTGTCTCGCTCGCCTCCGGTCCGGCCTTAGCAAGAGAATACCCGTGGTGCGGCGTCTATCCCGGCAATGCCGGTCGAAACTGCGGGTTCAGTACACATCGCCAGTGTATGGCGGCCGTGAGCGGCGGCGGCGGTGGCTTCTGCGAGCGGAACCGCTTCTACAATAGCCGCCGGCGCTAACACCGAGTTTACGGCGCGACCTCGGCGTCCTTGAAGCCCGCAGCATCGAGCGCGCGACGCACGACGCCGGATTTCTTGGCGTCTTCCAACAGTGCACTGGCAATCTTGAGCGCCGCGGGTCGCCCTTTAGGCACCGCGACTGAAATACCGGTCTGCTGAAAATGTCCCGGCAGCACGCGCGCGCCGGGCAGCTTCGGCAGCAAACCGCCGAACGAGTCGTGCGACAGCGCAAAGGCATCGCCCTGCCCGGACGCGGCCATCGTCGTCATGAGATCGACGCTCGGCACTTCTTCGACGGAGGCATTCGGCGCGGTACGGCGCGCGCTGCGCACCGTCGTCGTGTTGGAAATGCCGACAATGCGCACGCCGGCACGGTTCACTTCTTCAATCGACTGGATCGTGGAGCCAGCCGGCACGAGATAGGTGCTCGAAATCAGATAATAGGTCGGACCGAAATCGACCTTGCCCTCGCGCGTCGTGTCGCGCGGCATGAAGGCGACGTCACACGTGCCGCTCGCGACCGCGTCAGTCACCTGCCCCGAATTGTCGAACACCTGCAATTCGAGCGGCAGCTTCAGCGCCGCGGCGAAAGCCTGCAACAGGTCGATGGTCACGCCACGCGGCGAACCGGTCGCGTCCTTGAGCGCGAAGAACGCGGATGCAGCCGGCGAGACGACAATGCCGCCACGAAGCTTGCCGGTCGGTGCGAGTTGTTTGAGATCGTCGGAAGTCGGCGCGGAGTTGGTCATGCCCCGCGTTTACCACGCGAGCGCGGCCTCCCGCTACCGGGCTTCAGGCGAAGATGTTGACCGAAGTACCCGGGGTATCCGTGGGCGGCGGCGCGACCGGCGGGCTCGCAGCGGCCACCTTAAGCGAGCCGCCGAACGTGGTTACCGGCTGGTTATCGAAACTGATGTCGCCGTTCGCGTCCTTGGTCTTCTGCGCAGTCTCTGCGGCGCGTTTTTTCGTATCCTCGGCCTCGGCACGGCGGGCGGAGTCCACGTCATAGCAATTACGGCACACCGTGCCATTGATCTTTACTGGAACTGCCAGAATGCCCATGGCGGGCGACGCTAGATGCCATCCGTAAATGGCATCTGAATCGGCGGGTCACAGATCCGTGACGGCGCCGTTACTTCTTTTGCGGCGCGTAGTCCTGATTGGTGAAAACCGGACTGGTCGGACGCTTGATGACAACAAAGCCGTTCTCGGTGCCTGCGTGGCAGGCGTTGCAGGCGGCGTTGAGCTTGTCATAGCTCGCGACGAACGTTTTATAGTCCTTGGCCGCGATCGCCTTTTCCAGATCGACGATCTCCTTGGTGATGACCGCGTCGAGCATGTCCGCAAGCGGCAGGTTCTTGAACACCGGCACGATGTCCTGCACGTCGCCCATCACTTCCTTGATCTCACCAAGTTCGTATTCGGCAAGCGGCCAGTTGCGCGCCTTCGCGGCGAACCAGAGCTTGTTGTGCTCCATGAGGATGACATTCATGAACTGCTCAAGGCCGGGCACGTAGGCTTTGTGCGCGGGGGCGGCATCGGCCTTCGGAGCGTCAGCTTTCGGTGCATCTGCTCTCGGGGCCGCCGGCGCCGTTGTTGCGGGCGGCGGCGTTTGCGCAACGCTCATCAACGGAAGAGTGACGGCAAAGGCTGAAACCAGCGCGGCGAGCATCGGACGATACATCGATAAGCCCCGTGTGAAGCGTCGAAAAGTCGGATGTAATGAGTGTCACCGCCGCATGTCGATGGCAAGACACCGCGACAAGATTGGAATGACTCTAAATTTATATGCCCGCTATGTCAGAACTTCTCGACGGAAGGCCGCAGCTCGAATTCCTGCGACCAGGCGCTGCGCGGCTGCTGCAAAACCTGCCAATAGCTCGTGGCAATAGCATCGGGATCGAGCAGCGAGTCCGGCTGGTCAGCAGGCGTGGCGCGGCGATCGCTCTTGATGCCGCCGTCGATGACGAAATGGCAGACGTGAATGCCCTGCGGATGCAGTTCACGCGCCATGCTCTGCGACAGGCCACGCAGCGCGAACTTGCCCATCGCGAAGGGCGCCGACTGCGCATAGCCCTTCACGCCGGCCGAGGCGCCGGTAAGCAAAATCGCGCCGTGGTTCTTGGGCTGCATACGCCGAGCCGCCGCCTGCGCCACCAGGAACGCCCCATATGCCGTGATTTCGATGGACTTGGCGACCTCGGCCGCATCGAGATCGATGAAAGGGCCGCGCGTGCGATAGCTGGCGTTGTAGACCACTACATCGGGCGTCAGCGCGGCGGCATCGAGATCGGCAAAGAGCTTGTCGACCTGCCCGCGCTCGCTGGCGTCGCAGGTGAAAGCCCTGGCGCCGGTTTCCTGCGTCAATGCCGACAACTTGTCGGCCGAGCGCGCGGCGAGCGAGACCTTCAGTTCCTGCTTTGCGAACAGCCGCGCCAGCGAGGCCGAGAGACCGGCGCCCGCGCCGACAATGAGAGCCGAGGTGTAAATCATGATGATCGCCCTATTTCTTGCAGGAAGCCGCAATCCATTTTGCGTCGATCGTCTTATCCGTAGTCATTTTCTGGCCGCCGAAGATCACCAGGGATTTCATTGTTCCGACGTAGGCGCGCTTGCTCTGGAAATTGACGGTCATATCGATCTCGATCCGCATCTCCTTTGGATCGCCGCACCGCATAACGACTGTCACCACGTTACCATTCTCCTTGGCGCTCAGGGTCTCGCATTTCTGACCATCAGCGTCCTTCAGGATGGTCTTGATCGGGTTACGCGCGTCCTCCGGGGACACGCAATCGGTGGTGACTTCCGTCTTGGCCGGCTTGCCGTTCTCCGTACCGGTCTCGGTGTCCTGCCATAGGCCCGGTTCGAGTTCGATGGCGGCGTGGGCTGGCAGTGTCAGTAGCCAGACGGCCGTGACACACAAAGCAGCGCGTGAAATCAGCATCGTCGCTCCCCACTATGTATCCAGCATAATCGGCTTTGAGGCTCAAATCTTCGCATCCGCCCGAATAACAGCGACGATTTCAAACTGGTCTTTCTCGTCATCGCTCTTGCAATAGGCGTTCAACGACGTGCGTGCCTCGGCGATGGCCTCCTCCGGCGTCCAGAAACCGGAGACGATCAAGCTATCCTCGTCGCCGTCGAGGTAGACGAAGTAGACTTCCCAATCGAAGCCGGCGCGTTTCGTGCTTTTGGTCATGCATCAACATCTTAATTCGTAGGGCGCGTTAGCCGAGGGCATAACGCACCGGTCACGTAAGGCGGATTACGGTTCACTAATCCGCCCTGCGGCTGTTCCTAGAGACAGGTTACCGAATAAGACGTGCTAACTTCCGCAATCTCCTGTTGCTCATTTGACTTCCAGTGAACCGTTATTGACCTCCCGCAGGGAATACCGCCCAGTAGTAGATGAGAATGTTTTTATTGCTGTACAGTTCACGTAAAACTTGCCTTTCGGCGGAGCTTGACCAGTGTTATCTTGGACTGAACTCCGGGATCGTCAGAAATAGAACACAAGCACGCCGCCAATAACCATTCCAACAATCGCGCCGACTCCTGCAAAAACTGCCGTGTAAGCCAATAGAGGCGATTTCTTGCGGACGGCGAAAAAATATACCGAAATTCCCCACGCCAGAAACCCGCCAACAAAGAGGCCTGTCATCTGACCCGGTTGTACCTCGGTCCAGTAGTTCAGTGACAAAGGCGTCATGTTCGTTCCCCTAATAGCCCGCCTCAGTTAGCGGCCCCTTTTCTTTCTCGCTGCCGCCCTGGCGAAGCATTGGTTAGCGGCATCCGAGTTTCCGCAGTTCTGCTTGGACCGCGGCAATAGTCTTGTACCGGTAGCGTTTTGATTTCCCATCGCGCCATGAACACAATGTAAGCGGCGTTTGCCCGTTCAGCAGGATCCCGCTTGGCGGCCGCCTACTTCACGTCGATGCGAAACATTCTGCGCGCATATCCGCCCGTCGGCCCGATCGCCTCAAGGACCACGCGATCGGGACCGGTATAACCCCGTTGCGCATGATAAATTGCCTGCGTGCCCTGGACCCGGCGCTTATTGCAAACCGAACGGGGGTTCGACGATGGATAAGTCGGGAAAAAACGAGTCGTCGAGATACTGACGCGGCCGTGCTCCGGCGGCTCGAGCACTCTGATCGTAATGGAGCCGTGGGGGCTGCAGTCCGGATTCGTGAGAGCTATGCCCACCAGGATCAGAGGCTTGCCGGGTATGGCAACCCGCGCGGCTTGAGCATGAGCAGCGGAAGCGGCCGCGCAAACAACAGCGGCAATCAGCAAACGGCGCATATGGAATGGTCCTGAAATAAATGAAATCAAAGTCGCGGCGGGCGGCACACTTTAAGCGAGATGCCACAGAAAAATCTAGTTCAACGAGCGCACTCCCGCCCGTCTGTGGAAACTACATCCTGAACACCCCGAACTTCGTCTCCGGCACCGGCGCATTGAGCGCGGCGGAGAAAGCCAAAGCCATCACGCGGCGCGTCTCACTTGGCGCGATGATGCCGTCGTCCCACAGCCGCGCGGTCGCGTAATAGGGATTGCCCTCGGTCTCGTACTGGTCGCGGATCGGCGCCTTGAATTCCTCTTCCTCGACTTCCGACCACTTGCCCCCGCCCGCTTCGATGTTGTCGCGCTTGACGGTGGCGAGCACCGACGCCGCCTGCTCGCCGCCCATCACCGAGATGCGCGCATTCGGCCACGAGAACAGAAAGCGCGGGCCGTAGGCGCGGCCACACATGCCGTAATTGCCAGCGCCGTAAGAGCCGCCGAGAATGAGCGTCACCTTAGGCACCTGAGCGCAGGCCACCGCCGTCACCATCTTGGCGCCGTCCTTGGCAATGCCACCCGCTTCGTAATCGCGGCCGACCATGAAACCGACGATGTTCTGCAAAAACAGCAGCGGAATGCGGCGCTGACAGCACAGCTCGACGAAGTGCGCGGCCTTGAGCGCGCTCTCCGAAAACAGAATGCCGTTGTTGCCGAGAATGCCGACCGGCATGCCGTGGATGCGCGCAAAGCCGGTGACCAGCGTCGGGCCGTAGAGCTGCTTGAACTCGTCGAATTCGGAGCCATCGACTAGCCGTGCGATGACCTCACGCACGTCGTATTGCTTCTTGAGGTCCGTGGACACGATGCCGTCGAGGTCGGCGATATCGAAAACCGGATCGCGCGACGCACTCAACGGAATGTCGACATTCTTCCTGGTATTGAGATTGGCGACGATGCGGCGTGCGATGCTGAGCGCGTGATGATCGTCCTGCGCTAGATGATCGGCGACGCCGGACTTGCGCGCGTGCAAGTCGCCGCCGCCGAGATCCTCCGCGCTCACCACCTCGCCGGTCGCGGCTTTCACCAGCGGCGGGCCGCCAAGAAAAATGGTGCCCTGATTTTTGACGATGATGGTTTCGTCCGACATCGCCGGCACATAGGCGCCGCCGGCGGTGCACGAACCCATGACCACGGCGATCTGCGGAATGCGCAGCGACGACAGCGTCGCCTGGTTATAGAAGATGCGGCCGAAATGCTCGCGGTCGGGGAACACCTCGGTCTGGTGCGGCAGATTGGCGCCGCCGCTGTCGACCAAATAGAGGCACGGCAGCCGGTTCTCGCGCGCGATCTCCTGCGCCCGCAGATGCTTCTTCACCGTCATCGGATAATAAGTGCCGCCCTTGATGGTCGAGTCGTTGCACACGATCATGCATTCGCGGCCTTCGATGCGGCCGATGCCGGTGATCAGCCCGCCGGCGTTGACCGTGTCCTCATACATGCCGTGGGCGGCGAACTGCGACAGCTCGAGGAACGGCGAGCCCGGATCGAGCAGCGCGTCGATCCGGTCGCGGGGCAGCAGCTTGCCGCGCGAGACATGGCGCTCGC
>DASYCM010000348.1:0-5026 GCA_036500165.1 Pseudolabrys sp. | reverse complement strand
TCCAGCCTGTCGATGGCGCTGACCGGCCACAGATGTCCGTACTGTTGAACCATGTAAGCCGAAGCACTACCGGTGCGAGGCAATGACGGCGGTCACCGCGCCAATTGGCCGCCGCGTTATGGTGCGACAGTCGTTCTGGTTTCAGCCGCCGGTCATCGCGGTACTTGCCGCAATGTTGTTCAATTTTGCGCTGTGCTTCGTGAATACGAATGTCGGCGGCGCCGGAAACAGCGCCGTCATCGGCTCCGAGGTCGTCATTATCCTCACCGTTCTGTTGTATACGTTTCCAGCGATCGGCTATTCGCGGTTTCTCGTCGTCGGTAGCGCGGTGTTACTCCTCATTACGCTGGCGGCTGCCCGTGCGCTGCAGGGAGGCGGAATCGATATCAAACCGGTGCGGGATCTTCTCATACCGGTCGCATTCTTTCTTCTTGGCACCTGCGCGAGCGACCTCAGGAATGCGGACAGGCTCGTAAGAGTGGTTGTGACTATCGTGATCGTAGTCGGTGTTTTTGAATACTTCTTTCCCGATATTTTTACCCGGTTTTTCAACGTCGCGGGTTTCTATATGGAGCGCGGCGTCATGGGAGCGAAGGACGCTCAACAATCCTCGAATCTTTTCGTTAGCGGTATGCGGCCCGAAGGTGCGTCCGGCGGCCGCGGACTGTTTCCCATTCTCGGCAATCATCGCGTTTCGTCGATTTTTCTCGAGCCGGTCTCAGCGGGAAATTTCGGCATCGTCATTTTCATTTGGGCGCTTGTGCGCTCATTGATGGAGCGCCGGATATTCTGGGGATTGTTTGCATCCGCAGCGCTGGTCATCGTTATGTCGGATAGCCGTTTCGGTGCGAACTTTTGCGCGATCTGCCTGTTGCTTGCACTTCTCCCGGCAGCGATCAGGACCGCGGTCGTCTCCGTGCTGCCGCTTTTCGCTCTGCTCGTGTTGCTTTTTCTGCCGGGGCCGCTGTCGGCTCATTACGGCGTCGATAACGGCTTCATCGGGCGCATTATTCTGTCGGGCCGCATTCTCGAGCGGTTTGATGCGCTCAACTGGCTTGGTTTGAAAACGCCGGAGTTTATCACGTCCGATTCAGGCTACGCCTACACCCTCGGCGGCTTCGGTATTGTCGGCATCCTGTTTTTCTGGACGATCCTTATGCTCCTCAAGGGATCGGGCAAACGCTTCTATCTGATACGGGATCTGGCCGGAGCCTATTTCGCTATTTTGCTGTGCATCAGCAATTCGCCATTCACGATCAAGACCGGGGCGCTATTGTGGTTCCTGACGGGAGTGCTGTCTCGAATCCCGCAGCGTCAGGCCGCCTCGATCCGCACGCCGGGTGCGCCGGTCTCGACGCGGCCGATGATCCGTGCGGCGAGATAGCCTGCCGCGTTGATGGTCCGCACGATCGCGTCGGCTTTTTCCTGCGCGCAGGACACCAGCAATCCACCGGACGTCTGCGGATCGGTCAACAAATGACGACGCCAGTCGGGCAGGCCGCCCGGGAGCGTGACGGCCTCGCCGTAGCTTGCCCAGTTGCGGATCGACGCGCCGGTAACAAAACCTTGCTGCGCAAGCGCGGCGGCTTCCGGCAATAACGGCAGATTATCGGGGTTGATCACGACCGCAAGCTTCGATCCGCGTGCTACTTCGAGACCATGACCGAGCAGACCGAAGCCGGTCACATCGGTGACGGCGTGTACCGCGGGATCTTTCGCAAGTTCGGCGCCGACTTTGTTGAGCAGCGTAGTCGTCGCGATCATGTCGGCATAGCCGCTGCCGGACAGCACGCCCTTCTTGATCGCCGCTGAATAGATGCCGACGCCGAGCGGCTTCGTCAAAATCAGCGCGTCGTCCGGTCTGGCGTCGGAATTGCGCCGGACTTCCTCGGTTTTGCAGATGCCGATGACGGCAAGTCCGTAAATCGGCTCAGGCACGTCGATCGAATGGCCGCCGGCGACGGGAATACCGGCGGCGGCGCAGACCGACGCCCCGCCTTTGAGAATGTCGCGCACGGTTTCCGGAGCGATCTTGTCGATCGGAATGCCGAGGATCGCCAGTGCGAAGATCGGCTTGCCGCCCATCGCGTAGACATCCGAGATGGCGTTGGTCGCGGCAATGCGGCCGAAGTCGGTGGGGTCGTCGACGACCGGCGTGAAGAAATCCGTAGTCGCGATGACGCAGGTGCCGTCCTCGAGCTGCCACACCGCGGCGTCGTCGCCGGTCTCGGTGCCGACGAGCAGTTGACGATACGGAGTGGCCAGCGGCTGATCGACGAGCAGGTTCTGCAAGACCGAAGGCGCCAGTTTGCAGCCGCAGCCCCCACCATGTGCGAGGCTCGTCAACCGGACCATGGGAATGTTCATGACAGCTCTCCCGAATTCATCTCAGGCCGCCGCGGCAATAAATCGGCGTCATTTCTGCTTCACTATTTTGAAAATGTAGAGATCACCGTCGCGCTGCTGCGCGCTCAGTGTGTGACCGGTCTGATTGATGAAATGCGGAACGTCGATGACGGTGAGGGGATCGGTACATTCCATGACAAGCGTGCCACCGATCGCGACATTACGCAGGGCCTTCTTGGCGTGTAGCACCGGCTGCGGACAGCGCAGACCGCGCAAGTTGAGCACCGTCTCGTTGGTCCCGGTCATGGCGAGCATCGCGCTAGCGCTCCCGGATCGCAACAACGGACGAATACAGACGGAAACGTCCCGCGGGCGTCCCCAACTTTGCACGAGAAAGAGACGCTATTCCGGCGTCTGGCTCGGCGCGAATTGCCGGGCCGGGCCTTTGAGATCCTCTCCGGTTGCCATCGGCGGCTGGTCCTTGGCCTTGTCCTCGTCGTGTACTTCGACCTTCTGGCCGGTCGTGGCGTTGACTGGATTGCCTTGTGAGCCCGGAGCTTGTTGGCTCGGCTGATCTTTCGAGCCGCCGCTCCAGCCCGTCGAGCCTTTTTCCTGATCGGCACTGGGATTCTGCGCGTAACTTGCCACCGGTGCCGCCACCATCAAAAACGCGGCTGCCAATATCGTAAGAATCGGCGTTTTCATCGTCAGCTCCTGTGGGCCGTTGACGATGAAATGGCGTCAGAAGCGAAATGGTTCCATTAGCGTAAGGACTATGAGCAAAAAGAAGCAGGCGCCGCGACAATGGCGCCTGCTTTGTCCGGTGCGTCAGCCCGATCACGCGGCCGTCAATTCTTTGGCCCGGATCGTATACTTGAAGCTATCCGGATCGAGGCAATCGAGCCGCACGCTCGCGGTCTCCGCCTGCGGATACATCAGGAAGCCAAGCTTCGGCCCGCTGGAACCAGGCAGGGCGACATCGTGCGCGAAATTATAAGCGAGCCAGTTGCCTTCCCAGGCGCCAAACAGGGTCTTGCGCGCCGCGACGACTTTCGGATCGCCGATGGCGAGCTTGCCCGGCGGCTCTTCGAGCACGACTTTGCGCACGTCGGCGGGATCTGTCGCGACCCAGCCATAACCCTTGAGAAATACCTCGGCGCGGCAGTGCTGCGCCTTGGTGATGATCTCCGTGCCGGCGCCGAGCGACTTGTAGCCGAATTTCGACGGCGCGACGCGAATGCCGTAAACGTCGCGCGCCGGAATATCGGCCGCGCGAACGAGGCCGACGAACAATGCATTGAGATCGGCGCATTTGCCGCTGAGCTGTCCAGTTTTGAGCATCAGAGCGATATCGCCGATGCCGCAGCCGCGCACCGCGCCGTCACGATAGGTGTTTTCGACGATCCATTCGTAGATCGCGCGAACCTTTTCGACCTCAGTCGTCTTGCCGGCGGTAATTTTGTCCGATGTCTGCTTGACGATGCCGTCGACCGGGATGAGATCGTTGCCGGCTGTGTGGAACGTGTGCTCGGCCGCGCTGAGCGCGATCGCCGAATTGACCGGTTTCGACAGATCAATGGAGCGATCTTGCGCCGACACCTTGCTGGTAACTTCGACTAAAGGCGACTTCTCGCCGTTGTCCCATTGAACATGCAGGATTTCCGCGCCGTATTTCGGATCACGCACCTGTGTGGCGTTACCGTTCGTCGTCCAGGTGCTGCTCTCGGACTTGAACCAGTCCTTCTCATTAACCGACGGCAGCGGGATCCACGCCTGCGTCTTGCCTTCAGCTTGCGCAACCTCAAGCCGGGTCACGACCTGATAACTGCGCCATGCGCCGGGCTGCGGCGCGAAGGCGCCTTGCGCGGATGCGAAGCGGGGAAGCCCGGCGGATAGCGCAAGCGCGGTGCCAGCCTTCAATAGATCGCGGCGGTCAAAACGCATGGTGATCTCCCTGACATACTTTGGTTTGGTTGGACAGACGCGCGCCGGCAATGCCTTGAGCACATGAACTCAGAAGGCAGGCAAAGGCTGCGATGTCGGTGATGGATCGTGCGCCCCGAAACTCGGGAGCCAATCGGCAACTCACAGGGTAAGTGTGCGCCGCTGTTTTGCGGCAATCAATATCAATGTGACCGTGTCACTTGCGACCAAGTGCTTAGGAACGATCTGTTCCATGAACACGTTGTCGCAGTCATGCGAGCTATTTCGCGCCTTGCGAAATAGCTGAACGTTTTCAATTCAGATGGATGAGTTTGTTGCAGTGCATCAAAATTCGTGTGCGTTTTCTGCAGTTTGACACTGTAACTATTCAAATCTAGCCTTGAAGACGTCCAGATTGCGTTCGCCAGAGTCGGTCCGGAGGGGCAGGCTCTGTAAGAAGCGTCCCCCGTTGGGGGCTTGGTCTCAAGGAGGCCCTGCTGTGAACATGGAGCTCTCGCGGCGCACTTTTTTAAAAGGCGCCAGCGCGGGTCTTGCCGGAACAACCATCGGTGCATTGGGATTTGGAGAGGCTGAAGTCGCATATGCCGCGGCAATCCGGCCCTTCAAATTGACCGCCACCACCGAAACCCGCAACACCTGCACATATTGTTCGGTCGCCTGCGGCATCATCATGTATTCCAAGGGCAACCTTGCGAAGGGTGAGAAGGCCGACATCATCCACATCGAAGGCGATACA
>DASYCM010000347.1:0-2446 GCA_036500165.1 Pseudolabrys sp. | reverse complement strand
GTCCTTCTTTTGCGAAGTAGCCGTTCTCTTGTGCGAAATATAATGGATAGAAATTGAACACCGCGACGGGGATCGTCACGCGAATTTTCTGAAGGGTTTGTGCGTGCGATATGTTCGGTAAAGCCAGGATGCACAGTGCGAGAAAGATTGCAGCAGCCGAAACATTCTGGCGGCGCATCGCGAACTCCTCTCAATGCCACTAAGCAGTGGCGGTGTTGTTCAGACCGACAACAAGCGAGCGATATTCACGCTGTTAGTCTGCGTTAAGGGTCTCCCGCTGCCAAGCGAATTCCATGCCAAAATGCAAAACGCGGCTGCGTTATGCAGCCGCGCTGTATTCTCAATTCTGAGTTGCCTCTGGCCGGCCACACATCAAGAGACGCGCGCCCGGCCGTTGATATGATTGAAGAACGCCGCCTCGCTAGAGCGACGCCTCGTCGAAAGCGCGAACCCACATAGCGCAGACACCTGAACGCACGATGTCATCGCGGGTAAATTCGACGACCGGCACGTTGAGCATCTGCGACTTGACCATATGGATCACGGTGCGAAGGCCGCTGGCGTTATCGAGATCGCACTGGCTGACGTCGCCGTTGATAACGACGGTGCAGTCCTCGCCGATGCGGGTGAGGAACGTCTTGATCTCGAGCACGGTGCTGTTCTGCGCTTCGTCGAACAGCACGAAGGCATTTTTCCATGACCGGCCGCGCATGACCTCGAAAGGCACCATCTCGATCGCACCGTTCTTGAGCGCGATGTCGTAGGCCGCGGCGCCGATACGTTCCTTGATGGCCTCGATGACGGGCGCGGCCCAGGGCGCGAACTTGTCTTCCAAGGTACCGGGGAAGAAGCCGAGCGAACGGCCGCACGGCACGTTCGGCCGCGTCAGGATGATCTTGTCGATGGCGCCGGTCCGATAGAGGTCGGCGGCATGCGTGGCGGCGATCCAGGTTTTGCCGGTGCCGGCGGGGCCAAGAACGATGACCTGCGGGCTGGAGCGAAGCGCGTCGAGATAGTCGGATTGGGTGGGATTCAGCGGCTTGATCGGGGGGAGTATGCGTTCAGCCTCAAACTTGGAGCCTTGGAACTCGATGATCTCGGCGGTCTCGCGGTTTTTACCGCGACGGCCCTTCTTACCGAAATGCTTGTTACTGAAGTGTTTGTGGCTGAAGTGTTTACCCAAGGCAGACTCCTTTTGCTGAATTCAAGAGGAATAGTCGTGCGCAAGCACCCCGCGCAGGAGCGCAGAGTTACAGGTCGTTTCTTCTTTTGAGAGGTTGAGCCGCAGAGTGGCAGGCGACCGAGCGAATTCGATGAACGATGGCATCCTGATCTTGGGATACCTCGGTCTTCTCATCGAAGGGCCGTGTCGCGAACCATCATGCCTAGGGATTATAGCACGATTCGTGTGACGGCTTCATGGATTGAATTTGAGCACAACGTTCAAAGTTTCACCGGCATTTTGCCGGTTTAAAATTTCTTTAGGAAGTGTGGCGGCCGGCGCGAAAACGCCGGCCGCAGCAGCATTACTTAAGCAATCAAAGCGCCGCCATCGATGTAGACGATCGCGCCTGAGGCAAAGCCGTTGCCCATGAACGCCAGGATCTGCACGCCAATGTCCTCGGCGAGGCCAACCCGGCCGACCGGCAGGCCGCCGGCGATCTTGGCGAGCATGTCCTTGCGCGCGGCTTCCGGCATGGCAGCGCGAATCGGCGTGTCGATGATGCCGGGCGACACGCAATTGACGCGCACCGGCGCAAGTTCCAGCGCCAAAGCACGCGTCAACGATTCCAGCGCACCGTTCGCCGCGCTCACGATCGCGGAATTCGGCCGCGGACGAACGCTCAGGAAGCCTGACACCAGCGTCAGCGAGCCGCCGGCCTTGATCTCGGCGGCGCGCGCGACGCGCCATGCGCCCCAGAGCTTGCCTTCCATCGTCGAGCGTGCGTCTTCCATCGACACCGTCTTGAACGGCCCCGACTTCAACTGCGCCGCGCTGACGACGACGTGGTCGACCGGGCCGCAGGACTTGAACAAGTTGACAACGCTGTCGTCGTTGGTGACGTCGCAAATGAGGCCCTTAGCGCCGACCTTGTCGGCGGCGGCCTTCACCTTGTCGGCGCTGCGCGACGCGATGATCACCTCGGCGCCCTGCGCTTTGGCCAACTCGGCGGTCGCGAGACCGATGCCGGACGAGCCTCCGACGACGACGACTTTCTTGCCTGCAAGCAACATGATGTCTCCCTGGATTTAAAGTGGCCGCACTAAATCATGCGAGACGGCCTACAACAATCCCGTTTGGCATTTCATATAGAGAAATGGATTAGGGGTGCCGCCGCCGCAGCCGTCCCGCGAGCCAGACCACGTAAACACCGGCCAAACCGAGCGCGAGGCCGAACCAGGTAACGGCGTATTGCAGGTGGTTGTCGGGCAGCTTGACCTCGAT
>DASYCM010000346.1:0-3223 GCA_036500165.1 Pseudolabrys sp. | reverse complement strand
GATTTCATGAACGCCGTCGGCACGATCAAGGTGAAAGCGGCGTCATGGAAAGACTACTTTTTCCCCGAGGTCCACGATCTCAAGGGAAGCTGAATTAATCCGTCATCCTGAGGTGCGCGCACTTGCGCGCCTCGAAGAATGAACGGCCTTAATGCCTCGGCTGTCACCCTTCGAGGCTCGCTTCGCTCGCACCTCAGGGTGACGGTTGAAAAGAGGAAATGCCCGTGAACTTCCCCAAGCCGCCCGTCGGCATGTTGCCGCAAGAACGCCTCGACTACTCCGCCATCGTCAACCGCAAGCCGCTGAAACTGCCGGGCAACGCGCGCATGGTGGTGTGGACCATCACCAACGTCGAGGAGTGGGACCCAACGTCCGCGATGCCGCGCACGGTGCTGCCGCCGCCGGCCGGCGGCTCGCCGATCCCCGACATTCCGAACTGGTGCTGGCACGAATACGGCAATCGTGTCGGTTTCTGGCGGCTGCTGCAGGTCTATGACGACTTCAAGATTCCTGGCGTCATGAACGTCAACGGCACCGCCGCGCTGGCCTTCCCCGACATCGTCAAAGCCTGCGTCGAGCGCAAATGGGAATTCCTCGGCCACGGCCATACGCAAAAGAATATGCAGAAGGTCGCCAACGAGCGTGACGACATCCGCGCCTGCGCCGCTGCGATCCAGAAGGCCGCGGGAAAACGCCCGCGCGGCTGGCTCGGCCCCGGCCTCACGGAGACATGGGAAACGCCGGATCTTTTGAGAGAGGAAGGCTACGACTACATCGCCGACTGGGTACTCGACGACCAGCCGGTGTGGCTCAAGACGCGTGGCAAGCCGATTCTGAGCGTGCCCTACACGCAGGAGAACAACGACGTCGCCATGATACTGGTCCAGCACCACAAGGCGTCGGAGTATTACGACCGCGCCATGGATCAGTTCGAGCAGATGTACAAGGACTCGAAAAGTTCGCCCCGCTTCATGGCGCTGTCGGTGCACCCCTACATCATGGGCGCAGCACATCGCGTGAAATATTTCCGCATGATTTTCGAGAAGATCCGGAAAAAGAAGGACGTGCTGTTCTGGACTGGCTCGCAGATCGCCGACTGGTACATGAAGGTGGGGCCGAAGCCGCCGGAATGAAGCGCAGCCAACAACTCCATCATGCCCGGCCTTCTGCCGGTCATGATGGCTAGAGTATCTTCCGCTTCAACCGCGTGACGGCCAGATCGAGCGCCGACAGAAACCGCGAGATATCCTGCCGCGACAGAGGCGGCGGGCCACGTGTCACGGCTCCCGCGGAACGCAAGTCGGTCATCAGATCGCGCGTTGCCAAAGCCATGCCGATGGAATTGTCGTCGAACGGCTTGCCGGTCGGTGAGATCACCGTCGCGCCATTGCGCACGCATCGGCCAGCCAGCGGGATATCGGCGGTGATGACGATATCACTCGGCCCGGCACGCTCGGCGATCCAGCCATCCGCCACGTCCGGGCCTTCGCTGACGATGACGCGCTCGATCATGTCGCTGCGCGGCACGTTCATGAACGAGTTGGCGACGATGAAGACCTTGAGCCCGTAACGCTCGGCCACCCGGTAGACTTCGTTCTTCACCGGGCAGGCATCGGCATCGACAAAGATGCGAATAGCGGCGGTTTCCGGGGCTTCCAAGTTTTCGGCCATCGTGATCCACTAGGTCTCGGGGAGAGACACATGGCCAAGAGACGCAAGAAAGTCCAGGCGCGCAAGCCCGCGAGCCGGAAACCGGCCTCCCGCAAGGTCAATGCGCGTCGCGCGGTGCAAGCGAAAACGCGGGCCAAGAAGCCGAAACAGAAATTCGCCGTCAGCCATCTCAACGAGGCCGATTTCGACCAGGGCCTTCGGACCTACGCCAAATACCGCGATCTCGGCATCGCTCCAGCCACGGGCGGCATGGTGCAGGCACATGTCATCCGCATGCTGCCACCGTACCGGCCCGAGGAAGTAGCGACGCCGCACTATCACGATGTCGACTTCCAGATGATCTACGTTTTGAAGGGCTGGTATAAAACCGAATTCGAAGGCGAAGGCGTGCACACGTTTCACGCCGGAAGTTGCTGGCTGCAGCCGCCGAAGATCAGGCACACTGTCCTTGGCTATTCCGACGACTGCGAACTGCTGGAGATTGTGCTACCGGCGGATTTCAAGACGGTGACGCTAGGGAAATAGAACTCCGCTCATTCCCGCGTAAGCGGGAATCCAGAGCGGCGCGCGCAGCCTCTGGGTCCCCGCTTTCGCGGGGACGAGCGGGATTTACAACAGCTTTTCCAGCAACAGCCCGCTCGTCACGATCGCGAAGATCACCACAGTACTGGCGACAACCGTGGCGACGTGACGCCAGCCGAGCGCGATAATGGTCGAGATCGACGTGCCTAGGCCGAGCGCGCCGATGGCGATCAGCAGGCCCCAATTCGAAACCTCGACCAGTATCGACTTGACCGGCGTGAACACCGGAAGCAGCGACGGCGCCAGCGGCATGGCGCTGTTGAGCAGGCAGAGCAACAGAAACACCAGCGCGAACACCGGCACCGGCACTTTGGCTTCACCATGCTTGGCGCCCTGGGTGGTGAAATACCAGCCGATCGCGAGCACCACCGGCAGCAGCAGGAACACGCGGAAAAGTTTGACGACGACCGCGGTATTGCCGGCAATTTCGTTGACCGCGTAACCCGCGCCGACGACCTGCGCGACGTCGTGGATGGTGCCACCGAGCATCACGCCCGTGGTCTGCGCGTCGAAGCCGAGCAGCACGCAGAGCGGCGGATAAATCACCATTGCCAGCGTGGCGAGCGCGTTGACCGCGACGACGACGAAGGCGATGTCGGCCTCCTTGCCGGGATAATCCGGCACGACGGTCGAGGTCGCGAGTGTCGCCGACGCGCCGCACACTGCGGTGGCCGAGCCGATCAGCGCGCCGAAGCCGGCGCCGCGGCCGCTCATGCGCGCGAACAGGAACCCGGACAACAGCGTTACGATCATCGACACCACGATGATGGCGCCGGTGCCGAGCCCCAGCGCAGCGATATCCGACAGCGCGACGCGCAGACCCAAGAGCGCCACCGCCCAGCGCAGCAGCGTGCGCACGCAGAAGGCCATGCCGGGCTTGAAGCGCGCCTGGCTGGCGAGCGGGTTCAACGCGATGCCGATAACCAGCGCCAGAACCATGGCCGGGATCGGCAAAAACTTGGCAACCCAG
>DASYCM010000345.1:0-2042 GCA_036500165.1 Pseudolabrys sp. | reverse complement strand
TTCACGCGTGCGCGTCAGAAGACGGGCCGCCAGATTTATTATCAGGTCGAAACGCTGGTGTTCGGCCGCGCGGTCGAGCGCGCGACTCTGCCGGAGCGTTTCATCGTCGGCGCGCCCGATCCGGCAAAGCCGCTTCCGGCGCCGTTCGAAACCTTCCTCAAGGCGTTCAATTGCCCAATCCTGCCGATGCGGTTCGAAAGCGCGGAGCTGACCAAGATCGCCATCAATTGCTGCCTGGTCGCCTCAGTGACGGTCGCCAACACGCTCGGTGAACTCTGCGAAAATATCGGTGCGGATTGGTCCGAGATTGCGCCTGCGCTCAAACTCGATAAGCGCATCGGCGCCTATTCTTATCTGACGCCCGGCCTTGGTCTTGCCGGCGGCAATCTGGAGCGCGATCTTGCAACAGTGATCGGTTTTTCGCTCGAGCACGGCACCGACGCGAGCCTGATCAAGGCCTTCGTGTCCAACAGCATATACCGCAAGGATTGGGCGCTTCGCACCATGCATAAAACGGTGCTGAGCAAAATGCCCGAGGCGAAGCTTGGCGTGCTGGGATTGGCCTACAAGGAAAATACCCATTCGGTGAAAAACTCGCCATCGCTGGCGCTCATTCGGCATCTCAAGCCGTGGCAATTGCGCGTCTACGATCCGGTGGTGCCTGCCAGCGCTGCTGATCATCCGGCGGTGGCGGGTGCAACCTCGGCGCTGGATGCTGCTGCCGGTGTTGACGCCCTCGCGATCATGACGCCGTGGCCGGAATTCAAAAAGCTGTCGTGCGCTGATCTGGCGAAGACAATGCGCGGGCGGATCGTGCTCGATCCCTATCGGGTACTTGACCCTGTTGCGGCGAAGGCCGCTGGCCTCGACTATCACACCCTTGGCGTTTCCTGACTGGCGGCTGAGCAATGTTGACCCACCATAATAAAACATCTGTTGCGCCCGCGCGTGTGGTCGTTATTGGCGCTGGTGGATTCGTGGGCTCGACCATCGTCAAACATCTCAACGCCGCCAAAATTACAACGCTCGCCTTGACTCGCAATGAAGTCGATCTGCTGGCCGCTGAAGCCGATGAAAAACTCAAGGCGCATTTGAAACCGGACGACGCGGTCGTGTTTGTTTCGGCCGTTGCGCCGGCAAAGAATGTCGCGCAACTGATGACGAACTTGCGCATGGCCGAAGCCGCGTGCCGCGCTTTTGCCGCTGTGCCGCCAGCCCATTTGGTCTATATCAGCTCCGACGCTGTTTATGCGGACGACGCCAACCCGGTAAATGAACGCTCGCCGGTCGCGCCATCGACCACACACGGCATGATGCATGCCGCGCGTGAACTGATGCTGCGTGCCGACTACAGTGGACCGCTCGCATTTCTGCGGCCGACGCTGATCTACGGTGCCGGCGATCCCCATTCGGGTTACGGGCCAAACCGGTTTCGTAAGCAGGCGATCAAAGGAGAGCCCATTTCCGTATTCGGCGAGGGCGAAGAAAAGCGCGATCATGTTGCCGTCGACGATGTCGCCCGCCTTGCGGTTCTCATTCTGCTTCATCGCAGCGCTGGTGCGCTCAACGCGGTCACGGGGGTGGCAACCACGTTCCACGACATCGCCCAGATTGTGGCTGCGCAGTTCTCGCCTCCGGCGAAGGTCGTATCCGCTGCACGCCCAGGGCCTCGTCCTCACCTGCTTCATCGCTTCTTCGATACGACAGACCTGCACAAGGCCTTCCCGGATTTCCATTGTGAGCCGCTCGCCCAGGGCTTGGCGCGGGTGCACAAGGAAACGGCGGCTTCATAAACGGCGTCGAACTACCAATGAATCCGGCCCAAAACGCCGGTTCCGACCGGCTGCCGGGTGCGGGCTTAGCTTGCGCCGAAGCAGCAGAATCGATAAACGCTAGGCGTCTTTAGACCGGCTTTTTCAGCATTTTGAGGGCTTTATGGGCGAGGTACACCTTCTTGCGAAGTTGCCGAAAGGCAAGCGCAATTTGACCGCCCGCCAGCACGCCAAGACCGACGAACACATTCGCGTTTCGCGCGAGTACGG
>DASYCM010000344.1:0-5536 GCA_036500165.1 Pseudolabrys sp. | reverse complement strand
AAGACCGCCGCTTCGCGTGCGGCGGCACAAATCTCCAGCAAGCAATTTGCGGGCTGAAGCATGGCCGCCGATTTCAAATCGCTCATTGCCAAGGTGGCGACCGGCGCGGCCTTGACCCGCGAGGAAGCCGCCGACGCGTTCGACCGCATGATGTCGGGCGAAGCGACGCCGTCGCAGATGGGCGGCCTGCTCATGGGCCTGCGCGTGCGTGGCGAAACCGTCGATGAGATTACCGGCGCAGTGACAACCATGCGCGGCAAGATGCTCGGCGTGAAAGCGCCGGCCGATGCGGTCGATATCGTCGGCACCGGCGGCGATGCGTCGGGTTCCTATAATATCTCGACCTGCGCGTCGTTTATTCTCGCGGGCGCAGGCGTTCCAGTCGCCAAGCACGGCAATCGCGCGCTGTCGTCCAAGTCCGGCGCCGCCGACGTGTTGCAGGCACTTGGCGTCAAGATCGATCAGACGCCCGATCAAGTGTCGCGCTGTATCGCCGAGGCCGGCATCGGCTTCATGTTTGCACCAAGCCATCACCCGGCGATGAAGAACGTCGGCCCGACCCGCGTCGAATTGGGCACCCGCACGATCTTCAATCTGCTCGGGCCTCTGTCGAATCCGGCCAGCGTCAAGCGCCAGATGATCGGCACGTTCTCGAAGAACTGGATCGAGCCGATGGCTCAGGTGCTGAACAATCTTGGCTCGGAATGCGTCTGGGTCGTGCACGGCTCCGACGGTCTCGACGAAATCACGACCGTGGGTACGACCAGCGTCGCCGAACTGAAGAACGGCAAGGTGCGGACCTTCGAGATTTCGCCGGAGGACGCCGGGCTGTCGCGCGTGAAGCCCGACGCACTCAAGGGCGGCGATGCCGAAGTGAACGCGAAGGCTCTCCTCGACGTGCTCAAGGGCAAGAAGAACGCGTTCCGCGAGGTTGCCGTGCTCAATGCCGCCGCCGCGCTGATTGTGGCCGGCAAGGCCGGAGACCTGAAAGACGGCGCCACGCTGGCGGCCAAATCCATCGATAGCGGTGAAGCGGAAGGCCGGCTCGACCGGTTGATCGCAGTATCCTGCGCAGACGGGTCCTGATGTCTGACATTTTGAAAAAGATCGAGTCCTACAAGCGCGACGAGATCGCCGCAGCCAAGCGCGTGCATTCGCTTGCAGACCTCGAAGCCGCGGCCAAGGCCGCCGCGCCGCCGCGCGGATTTCTCAAGGCCATTGAGAAACACGTCAACGCCGGTGACTACGCGCTGATCGCCGAAATCAAGAAAGCGAGCCCATCAAAAGGCCTTATCCGTGCCGATTTCGATCCGCCGAAGCTGGCCAAGGCCTACGAGGCAGGCGGCGCGGCCTGCCTGTCGGTCCTGACCGACGCGCCATCGTTTCAGGGCCAGCCGGAGTTCCTCGACCAGGCCCGCGACGCCGTTAGTCTGCCGACACTGCGTAAGGACTTCATGTACGAGCCCTATCAGGTCGTCGAATCGCGCGCGCTCGGCGCCGATTGCATCCTGATCATCATGGCGGCACTCGACGACGAGGCGGCCAAGGATCTCGAAGATACAGCCCTTGCCAATGGGTTAGATGTTTTATTGGAAGTTCATCAGGAAGATGAACTTGAGCGCGCGCTCAAACTGAAATCGCGCCTGCTCGGGATCAACAATCGCGACCTGCGCACCTTCAAGACCTCTCTTTCCGTCAGCGAACGCCTTGCGCCCATGGTTCCGAAGGACCGCATCGTCGTTGGCGAAAGCGGCATCAACACGCCTGCCGACCTCGCTCGCCTGTCCGCCATCGGCATCTCGACCTTCCTCGTCGGCGAGAGCCTGATGCGGCACGACGACGTCGCGACGGCCACGCGTGCCCTACTCGCGCGCGAGCGCCAATCGGCAGCGGAGTAGCGATATGGCACGCGGCAAAAAAACACCGGTCGCGGCAAAAAAGCCCAACAAAAAACCGGTGCTGCCGAACGCCGAACTGACCCATATCGATCACCGCGGCCAGGCCCATATGGTCGACGTCGGCGCCAAGAGTTCGACTGAGCGGGTCGCCGTTGCCGAGGGCAAGGTGATCATGCGCAAGGGGACGCTGGACGCCGTGATTGCCGGCAATGCCACAAAGGGCGACGTCCTTGGCGCAGCGCGGCTCGCCGGCATCATGGCGGCCAAGCGCACGCACGGCCTGATCCCGCTCTGCCACCCGCTGCCGATCACCAAGATCGAAATCGACATCAACCCCGAGCATTCCCTGCCAGGCTTCCTGATCCAGTCGACCGTGAAAGTGAACGGGCAAACCGGCGTGGAAATGGAAGCCTTGATGGCGGTCTCGATCGCGTGCCTGACGATCTACGACATGGCCAAGGCGCTCGAGAAAAGCATGACCATCGAAGGCATCCGCCTGCTCTCCAAGAGCGGCGGCAAATCCGGCGACTACAAGGCTGAAGCCTGATGGCCGAGTTGTTGTCCGTCGCCGAAGCGTTGCGGCGGGTGCTGGCGGAAGCAAAGCCGCTCACCGCCGTCGAGACGCCTCTCAGCGACGCGCATGGACTCGTTCTGGCACGGGATATGGCGGCGCTGCGCACCCAGCCACCGCTGTCGAACTCGGCAATGGACGGCTATGCGGTGCGCGCCGACGATGTCGCGCAGGCGCCGGTGACGCTCGACATCGTCGGCGAAAGTCCCGCCGGACATCCTTTTGGCGGCACCGTTGGCGCCGGTCAGGCCGTGCGCATCTTCACTGGCGGGGTCATGCCCGCTGGATCCGACACGGTCGTCATTCAGGAACACACCACGCGTGACGGGGACAAAGTCACGGTGAAGAAGCCAACGGCGAAAACGCGCAACGTGCGCAATGCCGGCATCGACTTCTCGGAAGGCGAAACGCTGCTCGCCAAAGGCCGCCGCCTTACTGATCGCGATTTGATGCTGGCGGCGGCAATGAATTATCCCAGGCTCACGGTGCACCGCCGACCCCGAGTCGCGGTGCTCGGCACCGGCGACGAACTGGTACCGCCCGGCTCTACCACCAAGCCCGGCCAGATCGTCTATTCCAACGGCTTTGCTCTGCTGGCGTTGGCGCGCAGCGAGGGCGCCGAGCCGATCGACCTCGGCGTCGTCGGCGATCGCGTTGAGGATATCGTCGCGGCGATCCGTAAAGCACGAGACGCAGGCGCTGATGTGCTGGTGACGACCGGCGGTGCGTCCGTCGGCGACCATGACCTGGTGCAGAAGGCGCTCGCCGCCGAAGAGCTCAATCTGTCGTTCTGGAAGATCGCTTTACGGCCGGGACGGCCGACGATGCATGGCCGGCTGGCAACGATGCAGGTGCTCGGGTTGCCGGGCAATCCGGTGTCGTCCTACGTCTGCGCCTTCCTTTTCCTGGTGCCGCTGATCCGGACGCTGTTGGGCCGGCCGGATATCGAGCCGGAGACGTCCGACGCTATTCTCGGCCGCGACATGCCGGAAAACGACGAGCGGCGGGACTACCTCCGCGCCACCTTGGCCGACGGCCCGGATGGGCCGGTAGCGACCCCACTGCCTGCCCAGGACAGTTCCCTCATGGCGCCCCTGGCCAAGGCGGATTGCCTGTTGATTCGGGAACCACACGCACCTTTTGCACCGGCTGGTTCACCCTGCGTCATCCTTAAGCTCGCCCTGTAACGGCGTTTCGCATTCTTCACTTCAAATTAAATGGTTGCGGAACAGAACTTGAACAGATAGTGTTCGTTCATGATTTGTTTCGAGCTGTTCCGCAAATGGGCCAGCCGACCGGGAGAATATGATGCTGACCCGCAAGCAATTCGAACTGCTGCGCTTCATTCACGAGCGCCTGACCGAGGCCGGCGTTCCGCCCTCCTTCGACGAAATGAAGGATGCGCTGGACCTGCGGTCCAAATCCGGCATTCACCGGCTAATTACGGCCCTAGAAGAGCGCGGCTTCATCCGCCGCCTGCCGAACCGGGCCCGCGCCATCGAAGTCATCAAGCTGCCCGACTCCGTGGGCCACGGCATTGGCAATGGCCGCTCGCGCGGTTTCACTCCGAGCGTCATCGAGGGCGATCTCGGCCGGGTGCGCGCCGTGGCCAGCGCCGGTATTGCCTCCGAAGACGACACTACGAACAGTGGCCGGCCGATTGCGGTTCCAGTCATGGGCCGCATCGCCGCCGGTACGCCGATCGAGGCTATCCAGACCCGTAGCCATACCGTCAACATGCCGGCCGACCTGCTGTCTGCGGGCGAACACTTCGCCCTCGAAGTGCGAGGCGATTCGATGATCGAGGCCGGCATTCTCGACGGCGATCTGGCGCTGATCCGCCGCATGGAAGCCGCCGATACCGGCGACATCGTCGTGGCGCTGATCGACGACGAGGAAGCGACCCTGAAGCGGTTCCGCCGCCGTGGCGCCTCCATCGCACTGGAGCCGGCCAATACAGCCTACGAGGTCCGTATCTTGCCGCCCAACCGCGTCCGCATTCAGGGCAAGCTGGTGGGGTTGTTCAGGCGGTACTAGTCCGTATCTCCGGGCTCCAGATCGTCTGTGCGCGGCGTCGCGTCGCGCAACGCTGGCCGGACTGTTGACGACGCCGTTTCTGTCGCCACGCGTGGCGGCCGCGCCCATGGCCGGTCGTAGCTCACCGGCCGCGCGGCTTCTTGCTCAAAACGGTTCCCGTTCCAGCGCAGGCTGATGGCGCCATTGGCACGCCAGGCCTTGCGGTCGAGCAACAACGCCAGACACGTGCCCGGCGCCTCACGCGGGCTGATGACGACCGCCGCACGCGCGCAGTCCTCGGCAAAGGCCTCCACTGACAGCGCCATGGCCGCCAAACGGCTGTCAGCCATACGACCGATGCAGCCGGCGGCATCGCAGCGCACGCCGTTGTTCAGGGACGGGTCCTTGGTCAAACGGGCGTCGCCATCGGCGGCGAGCCATTCCTTGATCGCGAAGGTATCGCGGCCGCTCGCCAGCACCGAGAGCCGGCCGTCTGCGCCGCGCGTGGCGGCAGCCTGACCGTCCGCGGCGATCAGCACGTCCGGTTGTGGCGCATTCGCCGCCCAAAGGCTCGCAGCGACCACCAGCGCCGCCCCGCCCCAGCGCAGGGGCGAGCGCAGCAGGCACAGCAGCAGCATTCCGGCCGTGCACAGCAGCAGCGGCCCGGTGCCAAAGGCCGCCATACGGCCGACCGAGCCCGGCAGGCTCGTGACCCACAGCGCCACATTGATCATCCAGTCGATACCCAGCCCCATCAACTTCCAGAACACCGCGTCAAAGCCGAAGGGCATGGCGAGAACAGCCAAAATGCCCATCGGCATCACCAGGACTGAGACGACCGGCATCGCGAACAGATTGGCGATGACGCCATAAGGCGCCAGCCGGTGAAAATGGAATGCGGCGTATGGCGTCGTTGCGAGCCCTGCGACCATCGACGCCAATATCAACCCGGCGATCTCGCGGCCCCCCCACAGCGCGACACGCGCGCCGAGCGACGTGTCGGCGTCGGCGCGCCACGGCAGGCTGAATTGATAGCCGGCCACCAGCGCCA
>DASYCM010000343.1:0-2709 GCA_036500165.1 Pseudolabrys sp. | reverse complement strand
GTGCGCCGCCTGGGCGAGGATGAAATGGCACGTCCCGCCACCTCGCTGTGGTGGTCGGGTGTCGCCGCGGGACTTTCGATCAGCTTTTCACTGCTGGCGCAGGCCATCCTCGTAGAATACCTGCCCGAGGCGGACTGGCAGCCGCTTGTATCCAAGCTCGGCTACTGCGTCGGCTTTCTGATGGTCGTGCTTGGCAATCAGCAGCTGTTCACCGAAAGCACGATCACCGCCGTGCTGCCGGTGCTGAAGGATCTGAATTTCGCCAACGTGTGGCGCATGGCGCGGCTGTGGATGATCGTCCTCGCCGCAAACTTCTGCGGCACTTTATTCGCGGCCATTTTCTGTACTTTCACATCCGCCCTGCCCGCCGACCTGCTGCACGGCATGCAAGAGATCAGCCGCGACCTGCTTGAGCTGTCGTGGAGGGAGATGGTGTTTCACGGCATCTCCTCCGGCTTTCTCATCGCGGCGATGGTGTGGATGATACCGTCAGCCGAAAGCGCGAAGTTCGCCGTAATCACGTTGATGACGTATCTCATCGCCATTGGCGGCTTCACGCATATCGTCGCCGGCTCCATGGAAGCCAACATGCTGGTGCTGGCCGGCGATTGGGAATGGTGGCGGATGCTGATCCAGTTCTTCGTGCCCGTGCTGATCGGCAATATGATCGGCGGCACAGCCTTGTTTGCGGTGATTTCTTACGCGCAAGTCATGGAAGAAATTTGATCGTCTTATTGATTGATGCAGCTATTGACGTAGCCGCTCGGGTTGCCGGCATTCGAACCGTAAACGCCGGCCTGATGCGCGCAGCGCACGGCGCGGTCCTGCGATGTTTCGGCGCCGGGCCGGCCTAATCCCGAGATCGTCGGAATATTCGGCAGCACCTGTCCGGTCTGCGGCACGTAGAGCGGCGGCGGCACCGTGGTGGTCCGCACTTGCGGTTCGGAAATGCGCGGAGGCTTCACGGGGCGCTGTTGCGTGCCGCGCGGCGACTGATATTTCGGCGGCAGCCAAGGTTCCGGTCGCATGATGGAATAGCGATCGTTCTCGCCAAGCCCCTGAGACTGGGCACGCGAAGGCACGGCGGTAAAGACCACCAATGCACCGAGCATCACTATCGAAAAAAAAGATCGTTTCATCTGCTGTCATGGCCGGGCTTGTCCCGGCCATCCCGCTTAGGAAGGTAACACTCGGGCCACCTTTTCGGGATCGCCGGGACAGGCTCGGCGATGACAAAACTTAGTGACCGCTACTCCTCTTCGGGCGCGTCCTCGATGGGGTCATAGCGCGTATTGTCGAACCCAAGCAGGTTCCAGGATTGCTGCATATGCGGCGGCAGCGGCGCGGAAATATCGATTGTGCCGCCGCGCGGGTGCGGCACGACGATACGCCGGGCCAATAGATGCAATTTCGCCTGAATGCCGCCGGGCAGTTCCCAATTTTCGATGTTGAAGTATTTCGGATCGCCGATGATCGGATTGCCGACATGGGCCATATGCGCACGCAGTTGATGCGTCCGGCCGGTGACCGGCTTGAGTGAAATCCAGGCAAGCTTCTGCGCTGCGGTTTCGACCACGGCGTAGTAAGTTACGGCGTGCACGGCGTCGCGCTCGCCGTGCTGGGCGATGCGCATGAAGCTATCTTCCTCTTCTTGCTGCTTCGCCAGATAGGTCGACACGCGGCCCTGCTTCGGCTTCGGCACACCGGCAACCAGCGCCCAGTAGATCTTGCGGGCGGCGCGGGTGCGAAACGTTTTCGCCAGTGCAGCGGCAGCAAAGCGCGTCTTCGCCACAAGCAGACACCCTGCCGTATCCTTGTCGAGACGGTGCACCAGACGCGGACGCTGTGCATCCACATGTTGCCCGCGCAGCGCACCGAGCATGCCGTCGACATGCTGCGTGGTGCCGGAGCCACCCTGCACCGCCAATCCCATCGGCTTGTTGAGAACCATCACGTCGTCGTCCTCAAACAATGTGATGGAACGGATGAAGTCTCGATCCTTCATTGCCTGCGGCGCGTCATCACGCGGCACCGGCCGCTCCAACTGAAGCGGCGGAATACGCACCACCTGCCCCGCCTCGAGCCGGCTCTTGGGCTCGGTGCGTTTGCCGTCGACGCGCACTTCGCCTTTGCGAATGATGCGCTGGATATGACTGAACGACAGACCGGAGAACCGCGCCTCGAAGAAGCGGTCGACGCGCATGTCGTTCTCGTCCGGCATCACGGTGATGTTCTGCACGGCCGAGGAAAAGAATGTTGGCTTGGCCGGCGCCGGAGGCGGCGCGGCCACAACGGGTTCACGTGGCGCGCGTTCGGGGAAGCTTCGGCCTTTGCCGCCGCCGCGCTTCGGCAACTGCTTGACCGCCCGGTCCGACTGCCGGACCGTCAGGCGATCCTCGAAGCGCTTTTTCGAGTGCTCCTTGTTGCGCTCGTCGCGATCGCGGCCATTGCCGCGGCCACGCGGCGCCGCCGCCTTTCTTGTCGGAGCCTTGCCGAGCGTCCGTTCACGTTTGTCGCTCTTGCCGCCGCCGTAGCCGCCCTTGCGCATTCTCATCTCAAAACATCCATTTTCAATAAAGTCACGGGCAGCGCTGCAAATTACCGTGCGCGCCACGATTCCACACCACCGCGAGCCTGCCCGCGTGCGGCGTCATCGACACCGGGATCGACCGTTCGCCATCCGCACCCCAGCACGTCGCCTGGAGGTGG
>DASYCM010000342.1:0-7141 GCA_036500165.1 Pseudolabrys sp. | reverse complement strand
CCGGAAGAAGGTGCGTCGCTGGCCAAGGCGCTGGGCCCAAGCTGGATCGTGCTGATGCGCCGCCACGGCGCCACCACCGCGGGCACGACGCTCGAGGAATTGACGTTCCGCACCATCTACACCGCGCGCAACGCCGCCGTGCAGATCGAGGCGCATAACCTCGGCCACGTCTCGCCGCTCACGGCCGCTGAAACCGAAATGGCCGGCGAATACAACCTTCGCCCCGGCCCGGTCGCGCGCGCCTGGGAATACTGGTCGGCGCGGCTCGACAAGGCCGAAGGCAACTGGAAACCCGCCAAGTCAAAGACCGCGGCAGCCAAACCGAAGGCTGCGGCAAAAAAGCCGGCTGCCAAAAAGTCCGCCGCCAAGAAGAAAAAATCGCGCCGCTAGGACTTAGGCGCGGCTTGCTGGTCAAAACGGTTCGGCCATAATGCCGTCATAAGCTGCGTGCCGGCGCGGCGTGACTGCAGAGGGGCTGTCCGTCATGACTTTGGCAAAAGTACTTTCTTGCCGTATTGCGGCCGTTGCTTTGAGCATTGCGCTATCATCCGCGGCGCTCGCACAAAATTATCCCGACAAACCGATTCGAGCTTTCATCCCGTTCGGCGCTGGTAGCGCGACGGATGTTATACCGCGCGCCCTGTTTGACGCACTCGGCGCAGAACTGGGCCAGCCAATCATCGTGGAAAATCGCGGCGGCGCCGGCGGCACATTGGGTACTGGCGCCGTGGTGAATGCCGAACCCGACGGCTACACGATTCTCGCCAATTCCTCCGCGCACACCATCGCGCCCTTTATTGTCAGTACGAACTATAACATCGCCAAAGACCTGTCCGGCGTCTTCATGATCGGCCAGAACGCCAACGTCATGATCGTCAATCCGTCGAAGGGCTGGAAGACGGCGCAGGACTTCATCAAGGCGGCAAAGGCCAATCCCGGGAGCATCAACTACGGCTCTGCCGGTGTCGGCACCGCCACGCACATCAGCGCCGAACGTTTCGATCTCGCCGCAGGGATCAAGGCGACGCATGTGCCGTACAAAGGCGGCCCCGAGGCGATTACCGATTTGCTTGGCGGCCGTATCGATTTCTATTTCTGTCCAATCTCGACAGCACTGCCGCTGATCAAGGACGGGCGCGCAGTAGCACTGGTGGTTTCAACACCAACAAGAGCGCCTGAACTTCCCGATGTGCCGACGCCGGGCGATCTTGGCTTCAAGGACGCGGAAACCCCTATCTGGTACGCCGTTTTCATGCCGTCGAAGACGCCGCGCGCGATCATCGATAAATTCCACAATGCGGCGGCAAAGGTGATGGCGACTCCGGCCATGCAAGCAAAGATGAAGCAGCTCGCCGTTTCGCCCATGCCGATGTCGCCCATCGAAATGGATCAGCTGGTTGTCAAAGAGCTTTCATCCAACGAAAAGCTGATCAGGGCCGCCGGTATCAAATAGCGCTGCCACCCAACCTGATTTGTCCACCTCGATTTATGGCAGCGGCGGTGCTATCGCAGGGCACCGCGCCGCAGAAGCGCTGCCCTGAATCGGGATGGATATGACCAACACCAGCAATGTTCGCGGCATGATCGCGGTCGACAAAATCGGCTGCAAGATCCTGTTTCTCAATCCGCAGACCTACGTGACGGAGACCGTGCTCGACGGTTTCCAGCGCACGGTCCACGAACTACTGGTGATCCCGGAAGCCAATAAAGCGTACGTGCCGATCTACGGCGACGGCATCCACGGCCGCAATCCGAACCCCGGCCACACGCTGCACGTCATCGACCTCATCAAGCGCGAAGTCGCGGAGAGCATCGACCTGTCGCCATTCCGCGCACCGCATACGGTGCGGCTCGGTGCCGACGGCATGATCTACATCACCTGCGAGAACAGTTCGGTGGTGGCAGCGATCGATCCGAAGACCAACAAGATGGCCTACGCCATCGACTCCGGTTCCACGAACGGCCATCGCCTCGCTATCGCACCGGATGGCCAGCGGCTTTACACCGACAATGAAGAAGACGCCTCCGTCTCCGTCATCGACCTACCTAACCGCAAGCTGCTCGGCCAGATCAAGACGCCGCAGCCGCTTGCAGGCATCGCCGTCTCCAACGACGGCAAGACAGTCGTTGCGGTCAGCGACGACAAGCCGGTGATCTTCGTCATCGACGTCACCTCGGAAAAAGTCGTGCGCGAGGTGACGCTCGAAGGCGCGGCGAAGCCAGCGCAGATCGCGCGCTATTCGCCGGACGGCAAGCGCGTCATCGTCAGCAATCTCAACAGCAACATGCTGCACATCATCGACGCCTCGTTCACCTCGCAGAAGGCCGTGCCGGTGGGCAGCCAGCCGATGGACTTCGCTTTCCGCGGCGACGAACTATTCGTCGGCTGCCAGGGCGACGGCTCGATGCATCGCATCGAGGTGGCGTCGGCCACCGTGAAACAGAGCTTCCAAGCCGGCACTGGATGCGAGTCGGTCGGCTTCTTCTAGGCCCCGCGCCTTTAGACCGCAGCCTGCGCATAGCCGCCCCGATTCCTGCCTAGGGACAGCTGGGATGCCTTGACCGGCCCGGCGGCTGCCACCATCAATGGGACCTCGCCAGTTTGCCGGAGCCACCCTTCCATGTTCGATTTCGACCAGGTCATTGATCGCCGCGGCACGCACGCTAGCAAATGGGACAACATGGCCAAGCTGTCCGGCATCACGGCGCCGGACGCGATCGCCATGTGGGTCGCCGACATGGATTTCGCCTCACCTCCCGGCGTCACCGACGCACTGTTCGCCGAGGTCCAGCGTGCCACCCATGGCTATTACGCCGACACCGGGAGCTGGGCCGAGGCACTGACCGCGTGGCTTGCCCGCCGCCATAACCTGAAAATCGACCCGGCCTGGGTCAGCCCGACCCCTGGCATCGTCTCGGGCCTAGGCCTCATCCTTCAGGCCATCAGCGAGCCGGGCGACGAGGTCGTGGTGTTTCCGCCGGTCTATCACGCCTTCCGTCGCATCATTCCCGCCAATGACCGGCGTATCCTCGATTCGCATCTCGTGCAGTCGAACGGGCGTTACGTCATGGACCTCGATGCGTTGGCTAAAAAGCTGACGCCGGGCACCAAGGTCGTCTTCCTGTGCAGTCCGCATAATCCAGGCGGCACCGTCTGGTCGCCCGAAGAATTGCGCGAACTCGCGGCCTTCTGCGTCGCACACGATCTCATTCTGGTGTCCGACGAAATTCACTGCGATCTCGTTTTCCCCGGCGCCAAGCACACGCCGACTTTGACCGCCGCGCCGGAGATAGCCGACCGGCTCATCACCTGCGTCGCCGCGACCAAGACCTTCAATTTGGCCGGCGCGCATGTCGGCGCCTGCTTCACGTCGAACAAGGAGATCAAGCGCAAGCTCGATGCGCGCATCGGCGCGGCGGGGCTGGCCTCCTATAATCTGTTCGGCATGCTTGCGACCGAAGCGGCGTGGCGCACCGGCGAAGCCTGGCTCGACGCACTGCTTCCCTACCTCGATGCCAACCGCAAAACACTCGACGCCCGCATCGAGAAGGCCGCGCCCGGTGCACGCTCGATGAAACTGGACGCCACCTATCTCGGCTGGGTGGATTTCTCCGGCACAGGTCTGGCGGCTAAAGATGTCGCCAGCCGTGTCGCCGACCGCGCGCGCATCTTCGCCAGTCCCGGCCCGCAATTCGGCCCCGGCGGGGAGAACTGGCTGCGCTTCAATTTCGCGACACCGCGCAAGGTCCTCAACGACGCGTTGGACCGGCTCGACGAAGCCTTCGCGGACCTGAAAAAGTGAGCAAGCGATGAGACGCCCCGTCGTCGGTGTCATTGGCAGTGCGCATCTGGTCGAGAACCGGTTTCCCGCCCAGCGCGTCGGCGAGCGTAACCTGCTTGCGGTGAAAGATGTTGTTGGCGCGCTGCCGCTGATGTTTGCCGGCGCACCCGACATCACAGAGGTAGGCGCCTTGCTCGATGCCGTCGATGGCATTTTGCTCACCGGCGCGCGCGCCAACGTGCATCCGGCGCGCTTCGGCGCCGAACCGCATGTCTCTTACGAACCCTACGATCTGCGCCGTGACGAACTGGCGCTTGAACTGGTGCAGGCCTGCGTCGAGCGCGGCGTGCCGCTGCTCGGCCTGTGCCGCGGCTTCCAGGAGATGAGCGTCGCCTATGGCTGTACGCTGCATCCGGAAATCCGCGAACTGCCGGGCCGCATGAACCACCGGATGCCGCGGCTCGACAATGGCGAGATTCATCCGGACCAGGATGTCGTCTACGGCGACCGCCATGATGTCCATCTGGTCAAAGGCGGCACCTTCGCGAAAGTCTTCGGCGCTGAAACTGTCCGTGTGAACTCGCTGCACGGCCAGGGCATTCTCGATCCCGGCAAGCGCGTCGTCATCGAAGGCGTCGCGGATGACAGTACGGTCGAGGCGATCCGCATCGAGGGCGCACCGGGCTTTGCCCTCGGCGTCCAGTGGCACGCCGAATACAATCCGCAGAATAATCCGGTAAACCGCGCACTCTTCGAGGCTTTCGGCGCGGCGATAAAAGAGCGGGCGCGCGGTTGAAGCCTTAGTTCGTCCAGCGCTTGAGCACGGCGGTCGCGTTGACGCCACCGAAGCCGAAGCCGTTGACCATGGCGTAGTCGGTTGCTTGAGTCCGCGGCGTTTGGCCGATCAGATCCGCGCCGTCGGCTATGTCGGACGCTTCGAGATTGAGGTTTGGCGGCAGGGTGCCAGAGCGCAGCGCCTTGACAGTCAGAATCGCCGCCGTCGCTCCTGCCGCACCGAGCAGATGCCCAGTGGAAGACTTAGTCGATGAGATCGCCGGCCGCGCGCCGTTGAACACTTTGTGGATTGCCGTTAATTCGGCGGCGTCGCCAAGCGGCGTCGACGTCGCGTGCGCATTGACGTAGCCGATCTTCTCCGGAGCAATGCGTGCGGCGTCGATGGCGAGCCGCATGCAGCGTTGCAACCCCTCACCGCCTTCCGGCGCCGCCGCCATATGGTAGGCATCCGACGTGGTACCGTAGCCGACCACTTCGGCGAGCGGCGTCGCACCGCGCGCCAGCGCATGATCGAGTTCTTCGATCACCAGCACCGCGGCACCTTCGCTCATGACAAAACCATCACGGTCTTTGTCGAACGGCCGCGATGCCCGCTCCGGCGTATCGTTGAAATGAACCGACAGCGCGCGGGCGGCAGCGAAGCTGCCAAGGCTGACACGTTCGATGCAACTTTCCGCGCCGCCGCAGACTGCGACATCGGCTTCGCCCGTGGCGATGAGACGCGCACCATCCCCGATGGCCTGCAGACTGGCGGCACAAGCGGTGACTGGCGCACCGATGGCGCCGCGGAAATTATGATGGATGGACACCTGTCCTGCCGCCAGGTTGACCAGGAAAGATGGCACCGTGAAGGGCGACAGCTTTCGCGGGCCGCGCTGGTCGGTGGTGTGCACCGCCTGCTTCATCGTCGCGAAGCCGCCAATGCCGGAGCCGATGATGGTGGCTGTCCGGTTCATTTCATCGTCGGTTTTGGGTACCCAGGCGGCCTCCGCGATAGCCTCATGCGCGGCGCCCATCGCGAACTGGATGAAACGATCCATTCGCATCTGGTCTTTGACGGTGACGGCAAGCGTCGGATTGAAGCCGCCCTCTTCATCCTCGTCCGATGTCGGCACGACGCCGGCGATTTTCGCGGCGACGTCGTGAACCAGATTGTCGTTCAGGCGGCGAATACCGGACCTACCGGCGAGCAGGCGTTGCCAAACCAGCTCCGTTCCGCAGCCAAGCGGCGAGACCAGACCCGTTCCCGTAACGACAATTCGACGCATTCCGATCCCGCGATGACCGCTCGCGGATGCGCGGCCGGCTTGCGTCGGAGGTCTACGACAAAACGGCGTTCAAGGGAAATTACCGCTCGGTTACTTTTGCGGGTCACGCCAGCGCGTCGGCCACTGCCTTGCCGCAGGACACCGTATTGGCGGAACCCTTGAGGTCACGCGTTCGCAACTTGGGATCAGCGAGCACTTTCTCAATCGCACTGACAATGGCCTTGGCGGCCTCGGGCTCGCCAAGATGATCCAGCATCATGGCGCCGGACCAGATCTGGCCGATGGGGTTGGCGATGCCCTGCCCGTAAATGTCCGGCGCGGAACCGTGCACCGGCTCGAACACGGAGGGGAAATTGCGTTCGGGATTGATATTGCCGGACGGCGCGATGCCGATCGTGCCCGTACAGGCCGGTCCAAGGTCGGACAGAATATCGCCGAACAGATTCGACGCGACCACGACGTTGAACTTGTCGGGGTTCATGACGAAGTGCGCGGTGAGAATGTCGATGTGAAACTGATTCCACTTCACGTCCGGATAGTTCTTCGCCATTTCCTTCACGCGCTCGTCCCAGTACGGCATGGTGATGGCGATGCCGTTCGATTTCGTCGCCGAGGTGAGATGCTTCTTTGGCGTCGACTTCGCCAGTTCGAAGGCGAACTTCAGCACGCGGTCGACACCGGTGCGGCTCATCACCGTTTCCTGAACGACGACTTCGCGATCGGTGCCCGGGAACATCTTGCCGCCGATCGCCGAATACTCGCCTTCGGTATTTTCGCGCACGACCCAGAAGTCGATGTCGCCCGGATTGCGGCCGACGAGCGGACACGGCACGCCCGGCATCAGGCGCACGGGACGCAGATTGACGTACTGATCGAACTCGCGGCGAAACAGGATGAGCGAGCCCCACAGTGAAATATGATCCGGCACGCGGTCGGGCATGCCGACGGCGCCGAAGTAGATCGCGTCGTGCTTGCCGATCTTGTCTTTCCAGTCTTCCGGCATCATGCGGCCGTGCTTGTCGTAGTAATCGCAGCTCGCGAAATCGAAATCGTCGAGCTGCAATTTGAAACCAAATTTCTTCGCCGCCGCCTCGAGCACACGCACGCCTTCCGGCATGACTTCCTTGCCGATGCCATCGCCCGGAATGACGGCGACGCGGTGAACGCGATTGGTGCTCATTGAAATAACCCTTGTTCTGGAAACGCCCGGCGGCACGCCGCTCGCAATGACTCACAGCCTTGCTTTGGTCAAGGGCGGCGGTTTGTCCAGATGGCTGACACCGGGATGGACAGCGC
>DASYCM010000341.1:0-8131 GCA_036500165.1 Pseudolabrys sp. | reverse complement strand
CGCCAGCGCATCGAGCAGATCCTTGACGCCGAAATTCTTGATCGCCGACCCAAAGTAAACCGGCGTCAGATGGCCTTCGCGAAAGGCCGCGAAGTCGAACGGCCGGCTGGCGTCCTTCACCAGCGCCAGCTCTTCGGCGATAGCCTTCTCGTCGAGCATCGAGTTTTTGGCATGCAGTGACGCAAGATCGAGCGGCTGCGGCACCGCGGCGCGGCCGTCTTCGTTCAACAGGCGCATGTCACCGGTGGCGATTTCATACGTACCGGCAAAATCGCGGCCACGGCCGATCGGCCAGTTCATCGGCGTGGTGTCGAGCGCCAAAGTCTTTTCGATCTCATCCAGCAACTCGAATGGATCGCGAGTCTCGCGATCCATTTTATTGATGAAGGTGATGATCGGAATGTCGCGCAGGCGGCACACCTCGAACAGCTTGAGGGTACGCGCTTCGATGCCCTTGGCGCCGTCGATCACCATGACCGCGCTATCGACCGCCGTCAGTGTGCGGTAAGTGTCTTCGGAGAAGTCCTCATGGCCCGGCGTGTCGAGCAGATTGAAGACGCGGCTGTCATAGTCGAAGGTCATCACCGACGTGACCACCGAAATGCCGCGCTCGCGCTCGATCGCCATCCAGTCCGAACGGGTCGAACGGCGGTCACGCTTGGCCTTCACCTGCCCGGCCAGATTGATAGCGCCGCCGAACAGAAGCAGCTTTTCGGTCAGCGTCGTCTTGCCGGCGTCGGGGTGCGAAATGATCGCGAAGGTGCGCCGGCGTTCCACCTCGGCGGCCAAGCCGGTAGCTGGTGCGGTAGCGGTCGAATCGGGCGTAGAAACGGCGGTGTCCATGGCGGGGCATGTGGCAGGGAAAGAGCCTTATTTCAAGGCTTTTCCCCGCACATCGGGCCTTTCGCCCGCTTAGGCCTGCTCTATGCCGCCTTGGCGCCAGCGTCCACCGGATGGTGCATGCGGGTGCCGACCGCGATCCGGTTCCACACATTGATGGTGCCGATGACGACGATCATCTTGGCGATGTCTTCTTCGGAGAAATGCGCGCGCAACGCGTCGTAGTCTGCGTCCGGCGCACGGGTCTGGGCCAGCAAAGTCAGCGCATCGGTCCAGCCGAGCACAGCGCGCTCGGCCTCGGAGTAGACCCGTGCCTCATGCCAGACGGATACCAAGTTGATCCATTGCTCGCTCAATCCATCGCGCCGCGCTTCCTTCGAGTGCATGTCCACGCAGTAAGCGCAGCCGTTGATGACGGAGGCGCGCAGCTTCATCAAGTGGATCAGCCGCCTCGGAAGACCGCTGTTCTGGCAGTACTGTTCCAGAGCCGTGACGGCCTTGGCCGCTTCGGGCGCGACAGCGTAAAAATTGACACGATTACTCATGGTATCACTCCTTCATATTGATGTTCGGTTGCGTTCGTTCAGATCGAAAAAGGCACAGGCGCGCGTATTGATCGCCTTGCCAAGTGGCGATGCCGCATCGGTGATTAGATCGGCGAGCGTGACTTTCTTCAGCTCGGCGCGGTAAGACCGTTCGGCCTTCAGCATCGCCGCATTTATGGCGCAAGGCGCCTTGAAGAATTGCGGCGCCAACGGCGACGGCCCGCGCTGGCGGATCTCCGCACAGCGAAAGGCAGGCTCACGCCCTTCGACTGCCAGGACGACATCGAGCAGCGTGATGCGGTCGACAGGCTTCGCGAGGCGGTAGCCGCCCTTCGGCCCCGGCACGGATTCCAGGAGGCCCGCCCCGGCCAGCGCCTGAAGATGTTTCAGAAGATAGCTCGGCGATACGCCGTGAAATTCAGCCAGGGCCGCAGCCGACAGCACGCCGTCTCTGCTCAAGCCGCTGAGCACCAGCACGCAGTGGACCGCCTGTTCGACCCCATCGCCGAGTTTCATCGCCCGCTCCTAATCGTAGATATATATTATCCATGATTTGGAACGTCAACCGCCCGACAAAAGAAAGCGCACGGCCCTTTGCCAAGGCCGTGCGTAGCAACTTCTTATGGCGATAAGCGGTCAGGCCGCTTTCGCTCCCCCCGGCTCCATCGCCTCACCCTCCGAGATCGGGTGCGCCATGGCCTCGTGCAGCGCATCCTTGTCGAGTTCGCCTTCCGAGCGGCTGATGACGATGCAGGCGACACCGTTGCCGATCAGGTTAGTGAGCGCCCGGCACTCGCTCATGAACTTGTCGATGCCGAGAAGAATGGCGAGCGACTGGATCGGGATGTCCGGCACGATGGCGAGCGTCGCCGCCAGCGTGATGAAGCCCGCCCCTGTCACGCCCGATGCCCCCTTCGAGGTGATCATGGCGATGCCGAGAATGCCCAGTTCCTGCCAAATCGTCAGGTGCGTGTTGGTTGCCTGCGCGAGGAACAAGGTTGCCAGCGTCATGTAGATGTTGGTGCCGTCGAGGTTGAAGCTGTAGCCCGTCGGGACGACAAGGCCGACCACCGGGCGTGACGCGCCGAGATGCTCCATCTTCTGGATCATCTGCGGCAACACCGCTTCCGACGACGACGTGCCGAGCACGATGAGCAGCTCATCCTTGATGTAGCCGATGTAGCGGATGATCGAGAAGCCCGACAACCGCGCGATGGTGCCGAGCACAAGCAGTACGAAGAGAATGCTCGTGAGATAAAACGTGCCGACGAGCGCCAAGAGCCGCGTCAGCGAGCCGATGCCATAGGCGCCGATGGTGAAGGCCATGGCGCCGAAGGCGCCGATCGGCGCTACGCGGACGATCATCCGAATAATGCCGAAGAAGACCTTGGCCGCCTGGTCGATGGCATTGGCGATCGGCTCGCCGGCTTTGCCCATCAGTGCGATAGCAAATCCCGACAGGATCGACACCAGCAGCACCTGCAACAGGTCGCCCTTTGCCAGCGCGCCGACATAGCTGTCTGGAATGATCGCCATGAGATGCGCGACGATGCCATCTGCCTTGGCGGAGGTGACGTAGGTCGCCACCGCCTTGGAATCCATCGAGGCGGGATCGATATTGAAGCCCGCGCCAGGCTGCAGCAGTTCGCCGACGATCAGGCCGATGGCCAAAGCCAGCGTCGAGACGACTTCGAAATAGACTAGCGCCTTGACGCCGACGCGTCCGACCCGCTTGAGGTCGCCCATCGATGAGATGCCGTGCACGACGGTGCAGAAGATAACGGGCGCGATCATCATCCTGATCAGTGCGATGAAGCCGTCACCGAGCGGCTTGAGCTCCTTGCCGAGGTCTGGCCAGAAGTAGCCGACGGCAACGCCAATCGCGATGGCGATAAGCACTTGAACGTAAAGTATTGCGTACCAGGGCTGACGCGGCTTTGTGCCGGAAGCAGATTGGGTTGGCATGGAGAGTCCGGGCTGATTTTTGACGGGGCGAAACTTCACCCATGCTGCGTCAAAGTGACGCCCGCAACAACCCCGACCAACCGATGAAGAATTCAGCCTGGGTGTCTCCAAAAGCAAATGGCCCCGCCGGAGCGGGGCCATTGTAACGAGATCAGAGTAACGAGGTCAGATCGTACCGTTACCAGTTACGACGGCAGCCGCCGTACGGCCCGCGGTGATAGCCGCGCGGGCAGACGCGGTAGCCGGGGCCAGGACCGCCAACCCAATTGCGGAGGCAGCCGCCATTGGGACCGCGGTGCCAGCCGGCGCCGCAGCCGCCGGCAACCTGGATGACGATATCGCTAGACGGATTGACCGGCGCAACCGGCGCCGCTTGCGACGTCGAAATGGCTGTCAGGCTCAGGCCAGCGGCAAAGGCGAGCGCGAAAATCTGCTTCATGAATCCTCCCTCGAATGGTGCGTAACGAGTCGTCACAGCGGAACCTTGCCTGCGGGTTCCCTCCAACGAAAGGGCTACGACCTCATATTCTGATCAAATATTCGTAGTATTTATTTGGTGAAGGCTTCGCTATAGGCCTCCGGCTTGAAGCCGACGAGAAGCTTGCCTCCGGGCAACTCCAGCACCGGACGCTTGATCATTGAAGGCTGCGCCAGCATCAGCGTGATGGCCTTTTTCTCTGTCACGCCTTCCTTGTCCGTGTCGGGGAGCTTCTTGAACGTCGTCCCCGCCCGGTTGAGCAGCGTCTCCCAGCCGGCCTTCTTGGCCCACCGATCGAGGCGCTCGCGCTCGATGCCGGCGGTTTTGTAATCGTGGAAGGCATAGCCGACGCCCTGTTTGTCGAGCCAGCCGCGTGCCTTCTTCATCGTGTCGCAGTTTTTGATGCCGTAGATGGTGATGGGCATCGAACCTCCGTTTCGCTCGTTCGCACGCTCAAACTAGTGGGACGGCAAAACCTAGTTGGACGGTTTACGCCAACCAAGCAATTTCTGCCGGGCGTGCAGAAATATCCCCGCCCTCCGAGGAGAAAAGACAGCGTTTTCCGCGTTTCACGGATGGCACGTGTTCTGCAAGACCTCTGTAGAACGCATCAGACCGGGACCCGCCCTTGTCCACCATCGGAATAAACCTTCCTTCGCTGCTGAACTATATTTCGGACAACAGCGCGCCGAAGAGCACCAGCACGCCGAGCCTCGCGCAGGTCCTCGGCGAGGTGTCATCGACGGTGTCGCAGTCATCGACCAACGTCACTCTGTCGGACGATGCCAAAGCCTATCTCGCCAGTCTGGCGAACGCCGTCTCGGACGCAAGCGCGAGCGCAAATACGCTGGCGACAAAAGCGCGGAGCTGGTTCGACCAGCAATACAAAGATCTTGGCATTTCCTCCGCCATGCTGGACGGAAAAACCGCGGTCGACCTGACGCAGCAAAGCCGGGCGACGCTGTCGGCCGTGGCAGCGAACACGAATAGTCTTTTCAGCCCGGACGAGACCGCGGCCGCGACCAACGAACTGCAATCCCGTTTTAACGATGCGATGGCCCCGCAGGTCGTCATTGCGCGTCACAACAGCGACTATACTGGCCTCTATAGCGCCGCCCTGAGCTACATGGATCAGGCTGGCGCCGACGAGAAAACGACGGTTGCGTGGCAAGCGCAGTATCAGGCTTTGACCGACGGCGCTGCCGCGGCGAAACTTACACCCAGCACGGCACCCGACACCGGCGATACCAACGATCCCGTTCGCGCGTTGCTCGACAGTCCGACCGCCGGCACGACATCGGCGGATGCCAGCACCGACAGCGTCGCCGCTAATGCCCGCGCCATGCTCGACGACCAGATCAATGCAGCAAAGGACAACGGCACACAGCTTGTCTTCAACAGCTCACAGAAGGTTGGCCAGCAGGCCGACTGGTCACAATTCGATAACCGGACGCTGGCTGCCGTCGCACTGAACCAGGGCTCTTCTTTTTCCACTGAAGAAGTTCGCTCGGCAAAAGCGGAGCTCGATCAGCGCAACCGGGCCAGCATTCTCAGCGCCGTCAATCAGTCGGACGGCAGCGGTGGCAGCAGCCTTGCCATGTTGCAGCAATACGCCAACATGAGCACCGAGGAAAAATCCGCCCTTGGTCTGACCGACCAATTCGCCAACCGTCTGATACAGAGCTACCAAAGCGCCCAGCAGATGCAGAGCATACTGAGCCAGGCGTCGGCCCCGACCATGACGTCTTTCGCCTGAGCTGCACTCAGGCTTTGGCGAATTGCCAGATGACGATGCCGGCGATCACCGCCGGCACGGTAAAGTTCAGTAACAATATCGGCAACTCATCCGTCACCGTGTAACCGGCGCGCGCGACGCCGATGTACATGTTGACGGCGGCGATGATGAACCAAACCGGGATGAAAGCCGTCGCGGCCGGCGCGAGCGCCGATATATCCGCGCCCCACAGCCGTCCGAATAGGCCGAACACGCCGAGCAGAACGATACCGCCGATGATGACGCCAAGGATATGCATGGCGCCATCCTATTGTGCGCACCGCCCCGCCGCAACGGTCAGGCTGCTGACGCGACCTTGTGATAACGCGCCGCCGCATGTTCGTTACGGAAGTTCGGCAGCATCGCCTGACGCGCAGCGTTGAACTGCTCCCACTGCGCAGCATCCGGCAACGAGGGAATGGTGATCGCCTCGCGCCGGTCGAAACCAACCAACGCTGCATCGACCATCTCGTTGACGTCCATCATGCCTTCGATGGCATTGGGATCGCGGCCGGACTTGCTCCAGATGTCGGTGCGTGTCGCAGCCGGCAACACCGCCTGAACATAGACGCCCTGCCCGCCAAGTTCGACCTGAAGGCTTTGCGACAGCATCTGCACATAGGCCTTGGTCGCGCCGTAAACGCCGAACGAGATTTCCGGCGCGACACCCAGGACAGACCCGATATTCACAATCGCGCCCTCACCCTGCTTGAGGAAACGCGGCACGACGGCGCCCGCAAGCCGCGTGACCGCGGTGACATTGAGGCTGATCAGCTGGCTGAGCGTGTCGCCGTCGGTATCGGCGAAGCTGCCGGGAGCCGCCGCGCCCGCATTGTTGATAAGCACTCCGATGCGCTCGTCGTCGCGCAGGCGCCGCTCAACACGGGCCAGATCCGCGCTGTCAGTCAGATCGGCGCGCAGAACGTCGACCGCCACGCCGGTCTCGGCGTGCAGCTTTTTAGCGAGGGCATCCAATTTCACCTGATCTCGCGCGACCAGGACGAGGTCGTGGCCGCGGCGGGCAAAGTGGTCGGCATAGGTGGCGCCGATACCCGAGGAAGCGCCGGTAACAAGGACGGTTGGTTTTGCGGTCTGGGCCATGACGGCCTCCTATTCATGATGTCTATAATGATTGTATTTATGATAGCGATCATGTATATTGTCAAGCGGCATCCGGGAGAGCGCTATGAAAGTCAGCCGCGAGCAGGTTTCCGAGCACAAAACACGCATTTTGCAGGCCGCAGCCGAGCGGTTTAAGGAGCGTGGTTTCGACAATGTGACGGTGGCAGAGGTGATGAAAGCTGCCGGGCTGACCCACGGCGCTTTCTACGGGCACTTCCCGTCCAAGGACGCGCTGATAGCCGAGGCGATCGCCTTTGCCGTCACGCCGGCGGCCAACGCCGCCAAGCCGATGCTCGCAACGACCTATGCCGACAACTATTTGAGCGCCAAACACCGCGATAACCGATCCACCGGCTGCGCCTTTGCAGGACTGGGCACCGAAGCCGCACGCGGCTCGCCGGAATTGCGCCACGCCATGTCAGGCTCGGTCGAACAACAGATCCAGCGCTTTGCCGACGCGTCCCCCGGCAAGACTGCCAAGGAAAAACGCCGCGCCGGCATAGCGGCGTGGTCCGCCATGGTCGGCGCCGTCATGCTCTCGCGCATTGTCGACGACGAGGATTTGTCGGAAGAGATTTTGAAGGAAACACGGGCGGCGCTTCCCCTCGCCTGACGCAGCCATGATGGCGCGTCATTTCTTGCTTTGTGGATAGATCGTTCCGCCGCGCTTGAGCATGGCCACGAAAGTCTCGATCTTTTTCTCCCGCCCGGCTGGCGTCTTCATGTTGTGCGTGCGGAAAGCAAGCGAGAAGCGGTTCTGTGCACTGAGCTTCGCCAGCATGGCCTTTGCTTTCGGCTCAGCATCGATGGCGGCCTGAAGATCCGCAGGAATCTTCATATCCTTGCCGCTCTTGTAGGCGCGGTCCCAGCGCCCGTCCGTCTTTGCAGCCTCGACCTGCGCCAGGCCGTGGCGGGTCATCCGGCCTTCCTTGATGAGCCGCGCGACGTTATCGACGTTGATGCGGCTCCAGACGCTCGTCTTTTTGCGGGGAGAATAGCGTTGCAGAAAGCTCTGCTCGTCAAACCCCTTGCGTAGTCCGTCGATCCAGCCCCAGCACAGCACGACGTCGATGGCTTCCTTGGGTGCAATCGATTTGAGCCCTGAATCTACTTTATGGATTTTGATCCAGAGTTCATCGTCCTTGTCATGGCGCTCGGCCAGCCAATCATAGAAGCTCGCTGCATCCTTGAACGTGCGAACCTTTTTGGGGTCGATTTTGACGGGAGACACCGGTCTATCCGTTCCTTTTTGGCGTGCATCGACATGAGACCGTTTTCGAGGTGCGAAACCATCGCATGTCAGCCCTGATCTGCAATGCGGAATGCAGAGTTGTCCAGGACGCACGATGCTTTATGTAAGAGCGCACTTTCACGTTGCTGGCAGGAGATGGAAATGAGCGACACGCC
>DASYCM010000340.1:0-10105 GCA_036500165.1 Pseudolabrys sp. | reverse complement strand
GATCATCAACGCCCGCCCAGGCCCGGTGGTCACGCTCTACGAACTCGAACCCGCGCCGGGCATCAAGTCGTCGCGGGTGATCGGGCTCGCCGACGACATCGCCCGCTCGATGAGCGCGCTGTCTGCGCGCGTCGCCGTCGTGTCCGGCCGCAACGCCATCGGCATCGAATTGCCAAACCCTGTGCGCGAGAAGGTTTACTTCCGCGAATTGCTGGCGACCAAGGAGTACAACGAGAACTCGTCCAAACTGCCGCTCTGCCTTGGCAAGACCATCGGCGGCGAGCCGGTGCTGGTCGATCTGGCGCGCATGCCGCATCTGCTGATCGCCGGCACCACCGGCTCAGGCAAATCGGTCGCCATCAACACCATGATCCTGTCGCTGCTCTATCGCCTGACCCCCGAGCAGTGCCGCCTGATCATGGTCGATCCAAAAATGCTCGAACTCTCGGTCTATGACGGCATCCCGCATCTGCTGACGCCGGTCGTGACCGATCCGAAGAAAGCCGTCGTCGCGCTCAAATGGGCCGTGCGTGAAATGGAAGGCCGCTACAAGTCGATGTCGAAGCTCGGCGTACGCAACATCGACGGCTACAACTCGCGCGTCGCCGAAGCGAAAGCCAAGGGCGAGACGCTGACGCGCACCGTGCACACCGGTTACGACAAGGAAAGCGGCCAAGCGATCTACGAGAAGGAAGACCTCGAACTCGAAGCGTTGCCCTACATCGTCGTCATCGTCGATGAAATGGCCGACCTGATGATGGTCGCCGGCAAGGACATCGAAGGCGCGATTCAGCGTCTTGCGCAGATGGCGCGCGCCGCCGGCATTCACGTCGTGCTCGCCACTCAGCGCCCCTCGGTCGACGTCATCACCGGCACCATCAAGGCGAACTTCCCGACCCGCATCTCATTCCAGGTGACGTCGAAGATCGACAGCCGCACCATCCTGGGCGAGATGGGCGCCGAGCAACTGCTCGGTCAGGGCGACATGCTTTATATGGCGGGCGGCGGCCGCATCAGCCGCGTCCACGGCCCCTTCGTCTCGGACGACGAAGTCGAGAAGATCGTGCGCCATCTCAAGTCGCAGGGCCAGCCGGAATACCTCGAAGAAGTCACCGCCGGCGACCTCGCCGAAGAGGGCGAGGACGGCGCGGTGTTCGATTCAACCGGCATGGGCATGTCCGAGGGCGGCGATCTTTACTCGCAGGCCGTCGCCGTGGTGAAGCGCGACCGCAAGGCCTCGACCTCCTACATCCAGCGCCGCCTGCAGATCGGCTACAATCGCGCGGCCTCGCTGATGGAGCGCATGGAGCAGGAAGGCATCATCGGCCAGCCCAACCACGCCGGAAAACGCGAGATCCTGATCCCGGAAAACCCGCAGGACGACCGCTTTTGATGGGCGCCACATATTAAGCCGCGCTCGAATCAGCGCATATTTGGGGCCGTGAAATCGCCACAGCCGGTCCCTAGATACAAGTATAGTAGGTGGCGGAGTTCGGAGATCGTCATGGCGGCACATCACACGCGATCCAGCCACCGCCTCGTGTTAGCGGCGCTGTTTGTTTGTATCGCCGCCCCGGCGCTGGCGCAAAACGTGCCGCTGCCTGCAAAGAAACCCGCAGCCGCCAATACCACCGGCTCGATCATCAATCCGCAACGCGCGCTGCCGCCGACCCAGGCGCAAACGCAAGTCCAGGCCCAAGCACAGGCTCCCTCTTCCAATCCCTTCGCCGGCCTACTCGGCAAATCCTCGTCCGGCGGCCTCAATTCCGAGCAGCGCGCCATCGTCGACAAGGTCAACGCCTATCTGACCGCGACGCAAAATTTGTCAGGCAAGTTCGTGCAGGTCGGCCCGGACGGCCGCCGCACGCAGGGTAATTTCTATATTTCAAAGCCCGGCAAGGTGCGTTTTGAATACGACGATCCGTCGCCGATCGAGCTGGTCGCCGACGGCCAGTCGGTCGTCGTGCGCGACCGCAAGCTGGCGACGCAGGATGTCTATCCGCTGTCGCAGACGCCGTTGCGTTTCCTGCTCGCCGACAAGGTCGACCTGATGCGCGACTCGTCGCTGACCGCGGTTTACGCCGACGACGTTTTCACCACCGTCGTCGTCGAGGAAAAGAACGGCATCGTCGGCACGAGCCGGCTGATGATCATGTTCGACGCCAAGAGCAGCCAGCTCAAGCAGTGGACCGTCACTGACCCGCAGGGTTATGACACCACCGTCGCGGTGTACAATCTCGACACCACCCGGCGTCCCGATCCGAACATGTTTCGGATCGATTATACGCAGTACCGCAACTAGCCACCGTCACATTCCGGCGCTAGCCTGCGAGCGCATTGACGCCCGCTCGCCGGCAAACCGCGCCTTTTTTTCCAGCCGCGTTGAACCGGTTCGCGGATTGATACGACGAACAAGAAGTGCGCCTGCGGTCCGGCTTTTGTCCGGGCCGCAGAAGCCGTTGTTCGGAAAAGAAATTTACGGAGAATTGACAATGAGCGACGCCACGGTCCTTAGAAAATCGCGCGGATTGATACTCACATTGGCCTGCCTGTCGGTGATTGCCGCCGGGTGTAACGAATCCAAAACAGAAGCTCCGGCCAACGGCACGTTCGACTCCAGCCGCCTGCCGCGTGTCAGCGGCGCCAAGGAAATCTTCGCCAGTCCGGCGGTCACGAATTTCACCTCACCGGACCCGGTCGCGCAGACCGCCGATACGCTCGACAAGGCGCTCGCCGCTGCCGGCTGGCAGAAATATATCGCGCCTAACACGGCCTATGCGAACGACTCGAACATGCGGAACATGTCGCTCAAAAAGGGCACACAGGCACTGACCGTGTTCATCACAGTCGCGCCGGCGCAGAACAACGCCACCAATGTGCAATATTCGGCGCTGCCGCTGAAAACCGATCTGCCCTTCACCAATGACGCCAGCAATATCGAATACTCGCCGGAACGCTCCTTGCTGACTCTCGTTACCGCCGACCCGATCGACAAGACGCTCGACTTCTATCGCAATGAAATGGCTGCGCGCGGCTGGGCGCTATGGTCGGAGAAGACCAACGGCAAGCAGGCTGCCGACGGACCGTCCGGCGTGGTGCACGAGCGCGGTGCCTATGCCCATTACATCACCGATAAGGATCCGTCGGTCGCACTGGTGCTGACCGTGCTGAAAGCCGACGCCGGCAAGTCCAAGGTCGAGATCAAACAGTGGCCGGTGAGCATTCTGGCCGATCTGCACCGGGCCTATGTCAACAGTGACAGTAACGGCGTGCCTATCGCCGACGTCACCAAATTGCCGCGCCTCGAAAGCGCCAAGGACGACGCCGGCCGGTCGACAAAAGACAAGGTGGTTTATGCCGTTCCCGGCACGCTTGCCGATACGACTGCCGCGCTCGTAAAATTGTTGGGCGCCGATGGCTGGAAGCCATACGTCGCTCCAATGGACGATCCGCACTCGGTCCTAATGGCGTTCAAGAAAGGTTCGCAGGCGCTCTCGGTGTCTTTCACCATTCAACCCGGGAAAAACGAACGGACCAGCGGAGTCACAACCATCTACTATTCACCGTCGCGGCTGCAATTCGCGCTGGCCGTTCCCGACGACGCGACCGATCTCGTCTTCGATACGAACCGGCCGTATCTCAGTCTGTCGACGGCGGCTGACGTTGACGCGACGCGCAGTTTCTACGGCAAGCAGCTGACAGCGGCAGGCTGGTTGCCTTTGCAGGCCACAGACGCCACCGCGAAATGGCCCAATGCACAGCTCAACGCCGCCGCCGTCTATTACGATCGCGGCAATGGCCGCCCGATCATGCTGACGACACAGCGCACCGGCGACAAGACGAACGTCGAAATCAAAGTCGCGCCTTTCGCGCTCGCGCAGGATCTTCAAGCCGACACGGAAGTGTTCGGCCTGCCGAGGCCGAAGCTGGTCAAGACGTCGGGCGGCACCGACGGCCGGCCACGCGAAATGCATGCGCATGTGATTGCCGACGTCGGCACGGTGCTGGCGTTCTATCGCCGCGAGCTTGGTGCCCGCAATTGGAAGGAAGAAGCGCAGGGTGCGGTGATCACGCCCGACGAGGTCGTGCTCAATTTCTCTCCGCCGGAAGGGTCGGCCGTGCTGAAACTCAGCCGTAAATATGACCTGACCATCGTCAGCATCGTGCAGCAGATTCCCGCTGCCGCACCGAAGGCCGCTGTGGCATTGCCGTCAACGCCGGCTGCCTCAGGCAACGATTCCATCGACGCCATGATGAGACAGGCGCAACAGATGGTGCGCGATGCCACCGCCGACGCAATGGCCGGCGCGAAACCGGCGCAGAAAATGACGCAGGCTGCTGCAAACGAGCCCGCGGAAACACTGCGTCCGATGGCGTCGAGCGATGCTCCGCTCCCCGTGCCCCATACCGCCGAGGATGTCGAATTTGCCGATGGCAAACTCGAATACAACGCGCCGTCGAGCGTCAAATCGGTGGCGGATTTCTACCGCTCGGTCATGAAGCAGCAAGGCTGGAATTCGCAGGCGTCGGTCATCAATAACGCCAACATGGTCGAGTTGAACTTCACGAAAGCCGGCAAGGCTGTGTCCTTCACCATCATGAAGATGGGCGACAAGACCAATGTAAGCGCGGATGGCACCGCACTCGAGGCTGCGGCCAAACCGACAGCTGCAAGCACGGACAAGACCGCGGCTGCCGACACTGCCTCGCAACCGGCGACGGAAGACGACCTCATCGTCGAGGAAAGCGGCGGCCTGCCGGTTCCCAAGCGTCACACGCTAGCGGTTGGCGACAAGTCGCCTTTCCGCCGCTCGCTCACGGCGAACGTCCCGCTCGATCTCAAGATCGTGCTGGAGTTCTATCGCCGCGAGCTCGGCAAGCTGAACTGGAAGGAAGAATCCAAGGGCACGGCCGTCGCGGCGGACAACGCGGTCATCGCGTTTTCCTCCGCAGAGGGTCCGGCAACGCTCAAACTCAGCCGCAAGGACAACGAGACCATCGTGAACCTCGACACCAAGAATGCGACCGCCGCGGCCAAAGGCGGCGTGCTGCCGAAGCCCGGTCAGGCCAAAATCCTGGTCACCAATACGAACGATGTCGAGGCGTCGATCACGATCAACAAGCAGACATACAAGGTCGTGGCCGGCGGCGGCACCAAGGGACCGGACGGCGCGATGATCGATCTTGCTCCCGGCAAATATAAATTCTCGACCAAGCTGCCCGGCAAGCCGGCGTCTAACGATGAACTGGAAGTCGGCGCGGACCAGAGCTGGGGCGTGCTGATCGGGCCCGGCAGCGCGATGTCGTTGCAAGTGTACTGAGCAGACTTATATACATTTTCGGCGTGCGCATCGGTCTCGGATCGGTGCGCACGCGGAAAAGGCGTGCTAGAAAATTTAAATGCCTCTGAAAATCACCACCTGGAATATCAATTCCGTTCGCCTGCGCATCAATCTGGTCGCCAAGTTCCTGAAAAGCGCGCGTCCCGACGTGCTGTGCCTGCAGGAGACCAAATGCCCGGACGACGCCTTTCCGCTCAAGCGTTTCCACCGGCTCGGCTACGAATATTCCGCGATCAACGGCCAGAAGGGCTATCACGGTGTCGCCGTGCTCTCGCGTGTGCCGATCGAACGCTTCGATGTCCATTCGTTCTGCGGCAAGACCGACTGCCGCCATATCTCGGTGGTGCTCGGCGAGAAGGCGGGTCTCAAGGATCCGCTGACGGTGCATAATTTCTATGTCCCGGCCGGAGGTGACGAACCGGATCCTGAGATCAACGAAAAATTCCGCCACAAGCTCGGTTTTCTCGACGAGATGCGCGAGCATCAAAGCTTGCGGCCGGAGAAATCGCAGCGCGCCATTCTGGTCGGCGATCTCAACGTCGCGCCGCTCGAGCACGACGTCTGGAGCCACAAACAGATGGTCAAAGTGGTCTCGCACACGCCGATCGAATGCGAGAAGCTCGGTCAGGTCATCAAGGCGGGCAGCTGGATCGATACCATGCGCGTGCACACGCCTGAGCCGGAAAAGCTCTATACGTGGTGGAGCTATCGCGCGATGGAGAACTGGAAGATTTCAGACCGTGGCCGCAGGCTCGATCACGTCTGGACGTCGGACGCGCTCACCGACCGCGTGTCGAATATCCAGATCGCCAAGAATTATCGCGGCTACGAGCGGCCGTCCGATCACGTGCCGGTGACGGCGACAGTCGAACTCTAGTTCTTTTTGTCCATCGCCTGCTGCACGGCGACCAGATCGCGCGTCCATTCCTCGACGCGCGCGGCCATGATGTTTCGCAGTTTCACCGCGGCGTCCGGATAACCTTCGAGCATCTTCTTGAATAGATTGCGCGTGATGCGAATGACGACGGTCGGCTCCTTGGCGATCGCCGTCGCCGGGCACACCATGTCGGTCAGCAGCGCCAGTTCGCCGATCAAGGTGCCACGGCCAACCGTGACTTCCTTGCCTTCCTGCAAGGTGCCGGGCTCAAGCAGGATCAAACCTTCCTGGACAATGTAACCACCATCGGCGAGTTCGCCGGCGTAAAATAAAATCGCGCCGCTCGGCAGGTTACGGCTTTCCGCGCCGATGGCGAGAATCCGCAGCGCATCCTTGCCCAGTACGGCGAGGGTCGGCACCTGCGCGAAGAAGGCGATGTCGTCTTCGAGACTCATGGCCAACCGTGATTACGGGATGGGGTGCTCACGGCACCAGCTTGTAGCCGCCGGCTTCCGTCACCAGGATCGCAGGGATAGCGGCGTCCTTCTCGACCTTCTGCCGCAGCCGGTAGATATGCGTCTCCAGCGTATGCGTAGTGACGCCGGAATTGTAACCCCAGACTTCCTGTAACAAGGTCTCGCGCGATACCGGCTTCTGCCCGGCGCGATACAGATAACGCAGGATCGCGGTTTCCTTTTCGGTCAGCCGCACCTTGCCGCCCTTTGGGCTCATCAAAAGTTTGGAACTCGGCCGGAACGAGTAAGGCCCGATAGCGAAGACCGCATCCTCGCTGGCCTCGTGTTGACGAAGCTGGGCGCGGATACGCGCCAGCAGTACGGCGAAACGGAACGGCTTGGTGACGTAATCGTTGGCGCCGGATTCCAGACCGAGGATCGTATCGCTGTCGGTGTCGTGACCGGTCAGCATGATGATCGGCGCCTTGAAGCCGTTCTTGCGCAGGATGCGCACCGCCTCGCGGCCGTCGACGTCCGGCAGGCCGACATCCATGATGACAAGATCGATCTGCCCACCTTTGGCCGCCTGGACGGCCTTGGTCCCACTGTCGACTGAGGTCGCCTCGAACTCGTCATGCAGCGCAAGCTGTTCGACCAGCGCCTCGCGCAATTCACTGTCGTCGTCGACAATCAGGATATTCCGGGTGTTGGGCATCGCTCAAAAAGCCCCCTGCGGGCGCGCCAATGCGCCTGTACGTCAATATTTGCTCGAAGTAGAGCATTAAAGGCTAAAAGAGCAAGCGCGAACTGGTATTTAGGCGACAAGCAGACCTTTCCCAAAGCTTTGTGACTGCATGAGAAAACGGCAGATTTCCCGCATCACGGTCCGCCGCCGTCCCGGCAACCGGTCGCAAGGTTGGCTCACCGCTGGGCCATTGGCCCTGCCGGTGGCGCTCGGGCGCGGCGGAGTCAAGGCCAACAAGTTCGAGGGCGACGGAGCGACCCCGCGCGGGCGCTTCAGGCTGAAGCGGCTGTGGTGGCGCGCCGGTCGGCATTTCCGGCCGGCGACCTTACTGCCCTCGACACGTATCCAGCCTGACGACGGCTGGTGCGAGGATCCCGCCGACCGTCACTATAACCAGCGCATCAAGGTGCCGCCTGAATCCAAAGCTGATCGGCTGGCGCGCCTCGACAATCTCTACGACTTTATCATCGAGCTCGACCACAATTCCCGGCCGCGCATCGCGCACCGCGGCAGCGCCGTGTTCATTCATGTCGCACGCGCCGGCTTCAAGCCGACCGCGGGCTGCGTCGCGCTCACATTGCCCTCGCTGCGGCGTTTGCTGTCGCAGCTCGGCCCAGGTACGAAAATCGTGGTTGATTAATCGTTACTACGCACAATGCGCGGCCGGCCTTGCACCAAACTTTAAGCATAGCTCGCGCGTCGTTATGGAATAGTCACGGCATTAATAATCCCGGAATTGGCAGGTGGTATTTCTCCGATACGCGGAAGTAGTCAGGCGTAAAGGCGATTTTTCATGGATACGACAATGATGCGCGAGCCGCGCAACGCCACTCTCGGCAAGCCGGACGTCATTGGTCGCATCTCGGCCGTTAATGGCTCGCAGTCCACCGTCGACCTCACGGCGAACACCACGAGCGGTGAAAAGCCGACTGTCGGAAAATTCCTGGGCCTGATGAGCGGCAAAGCCCTCATCCTCGGCCTGATCACCGAGATCGCAGAGCAGCCGACGTCCGGAACGGTCGGCGGTCAAACCTTCAAAAAAGTCGCGCGCCTCGATTTGATCGGCGAGCTTCGCGCCAACGCCGCGGGAGCGCAGATCTTCCAGCGCGGCGTCACCGAATATCCGAACATCGGCGACAATGCCTGCATGCTCACCGAAGCCGACCTGCGGCTGGTTTACGGCGGCGCCGACGGTGACCACGCCCATATCGGCAATCTGCAACAGAACACCAACATCCACGTCCACATCGATATCGACAGTCTCGTCAGCCGCCACTTCGCGATTCTCGGTGCCACCGGCGTCGGCAAGTCGAGCGGCGTCGCCATCATCCTCAACAAGATTCTCGAGACGCGGCCGAACCTGCGCATCTTCCTGGTCGATCCGCATAACGAGTACAGCCGCTGCTTTGGCGACAAGGCCAACGTACTCAATCCGCGCAACCTGCGCCTGCCATTCTGGCTGTTCAATTTCGAGGAGACCATCGACGCATTTTTCGGTGGCCGTCCGGGCGTCGACGAAGAAGTCGAGATCCTTTCTGAAGTCATCCCGCTGGCGAAAGCCGCGTATCTGCAATACCGCAACGGCGCCGACCGCAACCCGCTGGCAAAGAAACGCGATCCGGGCGACGCCGGCTTCACCGCTGATACGCCGGTGCCGTATCGTATCGAGGACTTGATCAACATCCTCGACAACCGCATGGGAAAGCTGGAGAACCGATCGCGCGCCACCGTCTTCCACAAATTGATCGGCCGCATTCAGACCTTCCGCAATCATCCGCGCTACGCCTTCATGTTCGAGAATGCGAACATCGGCGGCGACACGATGGCGGAAATTCTCGGCTCACTGTTCCGGCTGCCGCCCGACGGCAAGCCGATGACCATCATGCAACTCGCCGGCTTCCCGGCGGAAGTCGTCGACTCGGTCGTCTCGGTGCTCTGCCGCATGGCCTTCGACTTCGGCCTGTGGAGCGACGGCGTTGCGCCGCTGTTGTTCGTCTGCGAAGAAGCGCACCGCTACGCCCCCGCCGACAAGACCATCGGCTTTGGCCCGACCAAGCGCGCGTTGTCGCGCATCGCCAAGGAAGGCCGAAAATACGGCGTTTTCCTCGGCCTGGTCACGCAGCGCCCGGCGGAAATCGACGCCACCATCATTTCGCAGTGTTCGACTTTGTTTGTCATGCGGCTGTCGAACGACCGCGATCAGACGCTGATCCGCTCCGCGGTGTCCGATGCCGCCGCCAATCTGCTGTCATTCATCCCGTCGCTCGGTGTGCGCGAGGTCTTCACTTTCGGCTCCGGCGTTGCCCTTCCGACGCGTATGCGCTTTCAGGAATTGACCGAAGCACAGCGGCCGAGCAGCGAAGCCTCCGGCAATACGCGTTCGGACGCCGGCACGACGATGAACAAGGATCTTCTCTCCAGCGTCATCGATCGCTGGCGCAGCGCCACCATGAGCCATCGCGCAGGCGACGACGACTTCAACGACTACGACACGCCACCGTTACAGCCGGCAGCCGCACCGGCGGCCTATGCGCCTCCGCCCGTGCCGCCGCCATCCCCGCGCGGCGAGGCCTTGCGCTCAAGCCTGTTGAAAAAGCCGCTCGATGCTTCATCGTTCGGCAACCCGCAGCCCGGTAGCACGCCCGGCTTCCCGCGAGTCACGCGGTAGCTACTTCACCGCCACGAC
>DASYCM010000339.1:0-7629 GCA_036500165.1 Pseudolabrys sp. | reverse complement strand
TTTCACGCAGAACGGCTACAATTCGCCGTACGGCGCCACGGCCACGATTTCGCAGACGCTTTTTAATGGCTTCCAGACCGCCAACCGCACCCGGCAGGCTGAAGCCTCGGTGTTGTCGGGGCGCGAAACCTTGCGCAACACGGAACAGACGGTTCTGCTCAACGCTGTCACCGCTTACATGAATCTGCTGCGTGACTCCGCCATTCTCGATCTGCAGCGCCGCAACGTCGAAGTGTTGCAGGAGCAGTTGCGGCAGACGCGCGACCGCTTCAACGTCGGCGAAGTTACACGTACCGACGTCGCGCAGGCCGAATCGAGTCTCGCCGCCGGCCGCTCGCAGGTTCTGACCGCGCAATCGAACTACGCGACATCGCAGGCGACGTATCGTCAGGTGATTGGCACGGCGCCGGGCAAACTGACGCCGGGTACGCCGGTCGACCGCTTCTCGCCGCAAAACCTCAACGGCGCATTCGGTCTGGCGGCGACGACGCATCCGTCGGTGACCTCGGCGCAATACAACATCGACATCGCTCAACAAGCGGTGAAGGTGGCGGAGGGCGCGCTCTATCCGACGCTGTCCGTGCAAGGCAGTTATCAGCAGCAGTTCATGAGCCAATCGAGCCTCAACACTTACCAGAGCAGTGGCGCGACGGTGCTCGGTACGCTCAGCGTGCCGATCTATCAGGGCGGCGCGGAATACTCGGCCATCCGTCAGGCCAAGGAGACGCTCGGCCAGCGCCGCATGGACTTCGACAGCGCGCGCGATCTGGTGCGCCAGGGTGTCGCGCAATCGTGGGGTCAGCTCGACGCGGCGAAAGCCAACATTGAAGCCACGACCGCGCAGGTGCAGTCGGCGGAAATCGCGCTCAACGGCGTGCGCGAAGAGGCCCGCGTCGGCCAGCGCACGACGTTCGATGTGTTGACTGCGCAACAGACGTTGGTGAACGCCCGTGTCGCGCTCGTTACCGCGCAACGCGACCGGGTGGTGGCGTCCTACACGCTGCTCGCCTCGGTCGGCCGTCTGGGGCCGACGGTGCTTGGGCTTCAGGTGGCGGTCTATCGGCCCGGTGTGCACTACGAGCAGGTCCGCGATAGCTGGGCCGGCGTGCGCACGCCGGACGGGCGCTAAGCCTTTCCGCTGCGCGGTCGCCGCGCCGCGCGTTTCCACAGATCATTGCTTTTCCAACGGTTACGACCGCCACAGTTGGGTCCAGCTGGCGTATAACAAGGACTCAAGCGACGATTCGCTCGATCCCGCACATCGGCGTGGCGCTGCGCCGCGGGAGAGCGACAACTTCGGGTCGGGACGTAAGCAATGAGCCAAGCGGCGAAGGCCCAAGAGCCCTCGATGGAGGAGATTCTGGCCTCCATCCGGCGGATTATCGCCGATGACGACTCCAGCAAAGCACCTCCGGCCGCCGCCAAGCCGCCGGAGCCGCCAAAGCCTGTCGCGCCACCGCCGCCACCCGCGGCCGTAGCCCCCCCGCGTCCGGCTCCGGTGCCGCCGCCAGCGCCGCGCGCACCTGTGGCGCCGCCACCGCCGCCTGCGGCTGTCAATAATCAGGACGATATCGACGCGATGCTGGCCGATCTGGATGCGCCGCCGAAAATGGCCGCGCCGCCACCGCCGCCGCCGAAACCTGTTGCGCCGCCGGCGCCCGACGTTCTCGATCTCACGGAAGCGATGGCCACGCCCGCGCCGGCGCCGAATTTCCGCACCATCGATGGTGCCAACGACGTGGTGTTCACCGATCGCCCGCCGGAACCGGCGCCGGAGCCGGCGCCGCGCGTGATGGAAGAACCGCGCCAGTCGTACACACCGCCACCGCCGGCGCCCGATCAGGCGCTGATCTCGGGCGCGACCATGTCGGCGGTCGACAGTGCGTTCAATTCACTGGCGCATACCGTGCTCGGCAACAACGCGCGCACGCTCGAGGATCTGGTCAAGGAAATGCTGCGGCCGATGCTCAAGGGCTGGCTCGACGATAATCTGCCGAGCATGGTCGAGCGCATCGTGCGCGCCGAGATCGAACGCGTCTCGCGCGGCCGCGGCTGATCTTCAGCCGTTCGTCCCCGCGAACGCGGAGACCCAGCAAACAGCGCTAAAGGCCTCGCGCGGCGCGCTGTTTGAGCTGCCGCGAGAAATACAGACCCGTCAGCAGCAGGATCACCGCCGCGCCGAGAAACACCGGCACGGCGGTGAAACGATCGAATACAAATCCGCCCACGGCTGAACCGGCTGTTTGTCCGAGATAAAGACCCGCCGAAAAAAGTCCGACGGCGGTGCCGCGCGCTTCCGGCGTCATCTGCGTCGCGTTGGTCTGCAACGTGTTGTGCAGCATGTAGAAGCCGAGGCCGACGCCGAAAATCGCGACGGGCGCGAGCCAGGCCACCGGCTCGACGGCGAGTATGACGAATGCAGCCGCGAGCACCATGCCGCCGCCCGAGGCAAGGCCGGCGGGTCCGACCCGCTTCACGAGTGTGCGCACCGACAGACTGTAGGTCAGTCCTCCGAGGGCGAAGAAGCCGACGAACAATCCGACGATCGTGAAGCTTTCGCCGAAGCGAACATGAAGATCGGCGCCGACGAAGGCGAAAGCGCCAAAGATCGATGCGGCCTCGACGAAGGCAAGAGCGATCAAGGTGCGGCTCCACGGTGAGCGCAGCACGGCTTTGTTGTCGGCGATAAAGCCGCCGCTCTTACGCGTGGGCGCGCGGCTTGGATGCGTGACCGGGTTGCGCAGCAGTTCGTAGAACAAGCCTGCGGTTCCCATGGCGAGCAGGCCGGCGAGCATGAAGAACACCGTACGCCAGCCGAAATAGTCGCCGAGGACGCCGCCTGCGGCCTGACCGAACATCTGCCCGAGGATCTGGCCCGACAAGAATGTGCCGATGACCTGTTGGCGACGTTCGTAGGGAATGACGTCGCCGATGAAGGCGAGGGCCAACGGCACCATCCAGCCAGTGGCAAGTCCGCTGCCGAGCCGAGCGGCGACCAGGAGCGGTAGCGTCGGCGCGAGGCCACAGGCCAGTACCATTAGGGCCGAGACGGAGGCTGCGATCGCGATACAGAGATATTTACCGAGGCGGTCGCCGAAGGGGCCGATGACCAACTGCACCGAGCCATGTGCCAGCAGATAGACGGTCACCACGATAGAGGCCGCGCCTACGGTGGTGTTCAGGTCGGCGGCAATCTGCGGCAATAGCGAATCCGTGACGCGCACCATGGCCTGCGCCGCGAAGGCGGCCATGGCCAGAAAGGTGATGGCGCGGGTGGCGTTTCCCGGCGGCGGGGCGGGCAGCGTCGTATTATTCGGCAAAGTTGACTCTCTGTGGGTGGCGGGCTTTCTAGCCCGGCAAATCAAGCAAAACAAAAGCGCCGACAATGATTGACAAGACCTATCAGCCTTCCGAAGTCGAAGGCCGCGTCGCGAAGGCCTGGGAACAGGCGGACGCCTTCAAGGCCGGCCGGGCGGAGCGCGCGGGCGCCGAGTCATACTCTATCGTCATTCCGCCGCCCAACGTCACCGGCTCGTTGCATATGGGCCATGCGCTCAACAACACGTTGCAGGACGTGCTGGCGCGCTTCGAGCGCATGCGCGGCAAGGACGTGTTGTGGCAGCCCGGAACCGATCACGCCGGCATCGCGACGCAGATGGTCGTCGAGCGGCAGATGATGGAACGACAGGAGCCGGGCCGCCGCGATATTGGCCGCGAGAAGTTTCTCGAAAAGGTCTGGGCGTGGAAGGCCGAGTCCGGCGGCACCATCGTCAACCAGCTCAAGCGCCTTGGTGCATCGTGCGACTGGTCGCGCGAACGCTTCACGATGGACGAGGGCTTGTCGAAAGCCGTGCTGAAAGTCTTCGTGCAGCTTTACAAGGAAGGACTGATTTACAAGGACAAACGGCTGGTGAACTGGGATCCGAAATTGCTTACCGCGATTTCCGATCTTGAAGTGGTGCAGGTCGAGACCAAAGGCTCGCTCTGGCATCTGCGCTATCCGATCGAAGGCAAGACGTTCAATCCCGAGGACAAGTCGAGCTACATCGTCGTCGCAACAACGCGTCCCGAGACGATGCTGGGCGACACTGCGGTGGCGGTGCATCCGGACGACGAACGTTACAAGGCGCTGGTCGGCAAGAACGTCATCCTACCGCTGGTCGGCCGCAAGATTCCGATCATCGCCGATGAATACTCCGATCCGGAGAAGGGTTCGGGCGCGGTGAAGATCACGCCGGCGCACGACTTCAACGACTTCGAGGTCGGCAAGCGGCATGATCTCTCGCAGATCAATGTGCTCACCATTGAAGGCAAGATCACGTTTGCCGACGAAGGCTTCGACGCTGCGCGCGGCAAGTTCGCTTATCCCGAGACGGCGTCACTCGAAGGTGTCGATCGTTCGCCTGCGCGCAAGAAGATTGTCGAATGGCTTGAGGGGCTGGGGCTCGTCGAGAAGATCGAGCCGCATTCGCTCGCCGTTCCGCACGGCGACCGTTCTAACGTCGTGATCGAGCCGTTCCTGACCGACCAGTGGTACGTCAACGCCCATGAACTTGCGAAGCCGGCGATTGCCGCCGTGCGCGACGGCAAGACGACCTTTGTACCGAAGAACTGGGAAACGACCTACTTCAACTGGATGGAAAACATCCAACCGTGGTGTATCTCGCGCCAGCTCTGGTGGGGGCATCAGATCCCGGCGTGGTATGGTCCGGACGACAAGGTCTTCGTCGCACTGAGCGAAGCCGAAGCGCAGGCCGAAGCCGATAAGCATTACGGCAAGGCGACTGCGCTCAAGCGCGACGAGGATGTGCTCGATACCTGGTTCTCCTCCGCGCTGTGGCCGTTCTCGACGCTCGGCTGGCCGGATGACGACAAGGACGTAAAGCGCTTCTATCCGACGTCGGTGCTGGTCACCGGTTTCGACATCATCTTCTTCTGGGTCGCCCGCATGATGATGATGGGTCTGCACTTCCAGAAAGAAGTGCCGTTCAAGGACGTCTACATTCATCGCCTGGTGCGCGACGCCTCCGGCGCGAAGATGTCGAAGTCGAAGGGCAACGTCGTCGACCCGCTTGGCGTCATCGACGAGTTCGGCGCCGACGCGCTGCGCTTCACGCTGGCGCGCAACGTCGCGCCGGGCCACGACATCCGCCTTGGCCCGCAGGACGTCGAGAACAACCGCAACTTTGCGACCAAGCTGTGGAACGCCGCGCGCTTCGTCGAATTCAACGGCGCCAAACGCGTTGACGGCTTCGATCCGAAATCGGCAAAGGAAACGCTTAACCGCTGGATCGCGCACGAGACGCAGAAGGCCTCCGCAGAGATCACGCAGGCCATCGAAACCTATGCTTTCGCCGACGCGGCGGGTGCTGCCTATCGCTTTGTCTGGAACGTCTATTGCGACTGGTACGTCGAACTATCCAAGCCGCTACTGACCGGCCCTGATGGCGCGGCCAAGGACGAAACGCGCGCCATGGCGGTGTGGGCGCTCGACCAGATCATGAAGCTGCTGCATCCATTCATGCCCTTCATCACCGAAGAGCTGTGGAACGTGACCGGGCAAAGCTCGCTGCTGGCGCTGACGCCATGGCCGAAGCTCGAAGGCCTCACCGACGACAAGGCCGAGGCCGAGATCGGCTGGTTGATCGAACTCATCACCGCCATCCGTTCGATCAAGGCCGAAATGAACGTCAACGTGCCGGTGCCGCTGGTGCTGGCCGGTGCTTCTGCCGAAACCGGCGCGCGCGCCGAACGGTGGGCCGACTTCATCAAGCGTCTCGCGCGCGTGTCGGAGATTTCGTCGGCCGCATCCGCGCCGAAGGGTTCCGTGCAGTTGGTCGTGCGTGGCGAGGTCGCGGCGCTGCCGCTCATCGGCATCATCGATCTCGATGCCGAACGGGCGCGTCTCGCCAAGGAAATCGCCAAGGCCGACAGCGACATTGCCCGCATCGACGCCAAACTCGGTAACCCGAAGTTTGTCGAGCGCGCTGCGGAAGAGGTGGTCGAGGAGGAACGCAGCAAGCGCGCCGAGGCGGTCGATCGCAAGGCCAAGATCGCTGCGGCGCTGGATTCACTCAAGGGCGCAACCTAGAGATTTTTGATGAGAATCTTTCTGGCAGGCGCCGGTGGCGTCATCGGGCGGCGGCTGACGCCGCTGCTGCGTTCCGCCGGTCACACTGTGTTCGGCACCACGCGCTCGGCCGACAAAGCCGACGCGCTGCGCGCACTCGGTGCCGAGCCCGTGGTGGTCGATGTCTTTGACGCCGCGGCTCTTGCGCGTGCAGTCAAGGCGGCCGCGCCGCAGATCGTTATGCACCAGCTCACGGATTTGCCGAGCGCGCCCGGTACGCCGGGCTATGCCGCCTCGCAGGAACGCAACGTGCGTCTGCGCCGTGACGGCACCCGCAATTTGATGGCGGCGGCATCGGCCGCCGGCGTGCGTCGCGCGGTGGCACAGAGCATCGCGTTTGCTTATGCGGCGAGCGAGGGCGTCCGTGTCGAAGGTGATCCGCTCGATGTGAACGGCGAGGGCACCCGCGCACTGACGGTAGCGGGCGTCATGGCGCTGGAAGACGCGACAACGAAGACTCCGGGCATCGACGGCGTCGTCCTGCGGTACGGTTATTTGTACGGGGCCGATACCTGGTACGACGCGCCGGCAAAGCCGCCGTCGGTTCATGTCGATGCCGCGGCGCAGGCGGCGCTGCTGGCGCTCACCAAAGCCAAGCCCGGCATCTATAACGTTGCCGAAGACGACGGTTACGCCTCCAGCGAAAAGGCCAAGCGCGATTTCGGTTTTGACGCCGGGTTTCGCCTCAGGTCTTGAACGGCTTGCTCAGAAACTTCGATCCCCGCAGCCCGTAGCGCCACGGCAAGTCGGCCGCCTTGGTGATGCCTATCCGCGGGCCCACCGCCACGTCCGGCGTGCCAACCCGCTTCCGAAGCTCGAAGGGCGGGCGGTCCAGCGGCAGGCCGTTGTGCTTGATGGTGATACCCAGCGCTTCGCAGAGCTTGCCCGGGCCCGAACATAGGTCTCGTACTCCCGGGAGCTCGCGCCGCCGCCGCATGGCGGCTAGCCCCTCGGTCGGCTCGATGGCCCGGATCAGGACCGCGCTGGCCGAGCCCTCGCCCTCGCAGACGAAGTTCACGCACCAGTGGATGCCGTAGGAGCGGTAGACGTAGACGTACCCGGCCGGCCCGAACATGACGCCGTTGCGCTCGGTCTGGCCCCGGTAGGAGTGCGCCGCTGGCTCCGTGTGGTGATAGGCCTCGACCTCGACGATGATCCCGCCGGCGCCATTCACCATGAGCGTCGCCCCGATGAGCTCCGGCGCAACGTCGTGGACCGAGCGGTCGAAGAAACCGCGCCGGATTTTCAAGGGTAGGGCCATTCAGAATGTGTCCCGCTTGCCACACCTTAGGAACATTTAAAGTTTGCCCCGCCATGATCCCCGCCGCGCCGCGATTTGGCCATACCCTTTGACGAAGTCGAGGGCTATCCAACGCGGTGCAAGCCGTTGTTGGGACTTCCGGTTTTCGCGACCGGACAAGGCCTCGGCAAAGCCGCCGATTCTATAACGGCTGCGGTAACAAGGGGCGGGGGACGACCAGGACTATGGACGCAAAGAC
>DASYCM010000338.1:0-9436 GCA_036500165.1 Pseudolabrys sp. | reverse complement strand
CCGCCGCCGCCATTGCGGCTATCATCACCTTCATTCTCCCGGGTGCGCCGGTCGATGCCGGCCCGCTCGACAAGCCCGCCGAAGCCACGCTCAAGCAGTGCACTCAGCAGGCCTGGCCCTACCTGAATTGCGTCGGCACCGTGGTCGGAAACCCGAAGATCCGTCTGGTCACCACTGACCGTATCGCCCGGTAATCCCAGTAGTTTGGACCCGACTCGCGCGCTAGGCTGACCCCAACGGGACATCAGATCCCATTTGGGAGACGCCCAATGAACTTGGTAATGCGCCGGGTCTTTTTAGCGGCCGCCACTTTGCTGTGGGCGGCAATTCTCGGCGCAGGTTGCGCTCTTGCCGACACCTATCCATCGCGCCCCATCAAGATCATCGTGCCGACGCCGGCCGGCGGGCCGGTCGATGTCATGGCGCGGCTCATCGCGAATTCGCTCAATGTCGGCCAGCCGGTCATCGTCGAGAACCGGCCCGGCGCCGGCAACACCCTCGGCTCGCGCCAAGCAGCAGCGGCCGATCCTGACGGCTACACGCTGATGGTCTCGGCGGCGAGCGGGCTCATCATGAGCCCGATGATCTACAAGAGCGCGGGCTACGACGCGTCGAGCTTTGCGCCCATCGCGCTGATCGCCGAGACGCCGCAGCTTCTCGTCGTCAATCCGCAGGTGCCGTTCAAGTCGGTCGCCGAACTCGTCGCCTTCGCCAAAGCCAATCCGGGAAAGCTGAACTACTCAACGGGCGGCGCCGGTACGCTGCCGCATCTCGCCGCCGAATTGTTCAAGCGTCAGACCGGAACGGAGATCATGCACGTGCCTTACAAAGGCGGCGGGCCAGCCTTGATGGGCGTCGTTGCCGGCGAAGTGCAGATGACGCTCGATCCTGTCGCCACCTCGCTGCAGCTCATCAAGGACGGACGGTTGCGTGCGTTGGCGATCGCGGGCCCCAAGCGCAGCCCGGAATTGCCCGATGTGCCTACGCTCATCGAAGCTGGCTATCCCGAATTGACGGTCGGCGCCTGGACCGCACTGCTCGCGCCCCGTGACACGCCGCCGAACATTGTCGCCAAGCTCAACGCCGCCACCAATACCGCGCTCCGCTCGAAAGCAATGACAGGCTCGCTCGCCAAACTCGGCGCGGAGCCGCGCGGTGGCACGCCGCAAATGCTGGCGGAGCACATGACCAAGGAAGCGAAGAAATGGAAGCCGGTCGTCGAGTCGCTCAACCTGAAAGCGGAGTGACATGAAAGCTGCATGGCTCGTCGCATTGCTCGCGCTGACAACGTCCGCGTTGGCGCAGACACCGCCCTCACCGGCCGAACTTGCGGCCTACACCGGCCTGCACGCTGCAGGGGCCAAGGGCGACACCGCCGAAATCGCCAGGCTCCTGAAATCCGCTGCACCGGTCGACGCCAGGGACAGCTATGCGCGCACGCCGCTGCACGTCGCGATCTATCGCAGCCAAGGCCCGGCGGCGGTGGCGCTGATCAAGGGCGGCGCCGATCCCAACGCGCTCGAAGCGCAAAAGTACGACATCGTCACCATCGCTTCGGTCGCCGACGACGTGCCAATGCTCAAGCTGGCGCTCGCGAACGGCGGCAAGGCGACGAACATCACCAGCCCTTATGTCGGCACGGCTTTGATCGCCGCCGCGCATCTCGGTCACGACGAGGTCGCGCGCATGCTGATCGTGGCCAAGGCACCGCTCGATCACGTCAACAATCTGGGCTGGACCGCGTTGATTGAATCCATCGTGCTTGGCGATGGCGGCAAGCGGCATACCGCGTCGCTAGCGGCGCTCGTCAAAGCCGGCGCCAACGTCAACATCGCCGACCGCACAGGCCGCACGCCTTTGGCGCTAGCGAAGGGCCGCGGCTATACGGAGATGGTGAAAATTCTTGAGGCTGCGGACGCCAACTAGTCATTCCGCCGTCACGGCGCATGGTCAAGGAAGCAAAGAAATGGAAGCCGGCGGTCGCCGGACTCGACCTTAGGTCGGACCGACGGCCAGTTTCGAAACCGCCGACAGCGCCGCAGACATTGCCTTGATGATATCGGCGCCCTCACCTGTAAAACCATGACGCGCGGCGAGCCACGCCGGGTCGTTATACGATAGCCAGACTTGGCCCGCCGCATCCTCCCAGGCGAGCGCCTTTAACGGCAGGTCAATGCCGATGGATTGGTGCGCTTGCATCAGCGGTGTACCGGTCTTGGCGTTGCCGAAGATCAAGACTTCGGTCGGCCTCAAGATGAAGCCGACATCCGTCGCGCCAGCAGCGTGATCGATGCGTGCAAACACCGTCATGCCTTTGGACGTCACCGCGTGCTGCAATCGATCGATTGTATCTTTGACACCGAAAGCGCTCGCTACGGTCATCAAGCCATCGGACATGCCAAATCTCCACCCGAAGGATTTTCAAAACGCCGAAACGCTCAACCTGAAAGCCGACTAAAGTGAGATGGTGGCTATACGGGGATGGTGCAAATTCTGAAGCGCAGGCTCATTGCTCGGAGCGTCAACGAGAAGAAAAAGCAAAGGCGCCAGCGAATTCACAAAGGCCTCGTCAACCCGGCCGGCGCGCCAGCGACAGCCAGACGCCGCCGCCCATCAACGCAAGGCCTGAGATCCGGCCCAGCCATTTGGCGCTGGCATTGCGCAGAAAGAGACTGCGCCCGGCGCTCGCCACCACCGCCCAGCCGCAATCGGTCAGCGACGCCATTGTGACCGCAACGACGCACATGACCGTAAGCTGATGCCCGGCCGGCAGGCTCGGATCGATGAACTGCGGCAGAAACGCCGTGAAGAAAGCGATGGTCTTCGGATTGGTGATCGCCGCAAGAAACCCGCGCCGAAAATAGACGTGTCCGCGCGGCGGCACGACCTCCGCCTGTGCCCCGGCGTGGCGCCACGACTGAATGCCAAGCCAGATCAGATAGGCCGCGCCGATCCAGCGCAGCCATTCGAAAATAACAGCGGCATAGGCAATGACGAGGCTCAGGCCGAGCGCGATGCCGGAGACCAGCAACGCGTTGCCGACAGTCGAACCTGCCACGGTGATGAGCCCGGCACGGACACCCCGCGTAGCGCCGGTTGCAATCACCAAAGTGACGATCGGCCCCGGCGTGAGAACCAGGATGACGGTGAGAAGCAGGAACGCAGAGAAGAGCTGGTAGTTCATGTCCTCTTATTCCGTCCCTACTCCGCTTCGGCCTCTTCGCTGAGCCGCTCGACGGACACCACCTTCTCGTCATCGGCGGTGTTGAGCACGATTACGCCTTGCGTCGAACGCCCCGCAATGCGGATGCCAGCAACCGTAGTGCGGATCAGCTTACCGGCATCGGTGACGAGCATCACCTGATCGCTCTCCTCGACCGGGAACGAACCGACGATCTTGCCGGTCTTGGCAGTGAGCGACATCGCCACGATGCCTTTGCCGCCGCGTCCGGTGGTCCGATATTCGTAAGACGACGAGCGCTTGCCGTAGCCGCGCTCCGACAGCGTGAGCACGAACTGTTCGGCCGCCGACATTTCGACGTAGCGCTTCTCGCCGAGCTCGATGGCGGCACCTGCTGCTTCCGCCGTATCGTCCGGCTCGCTCGCCGGCAATTCCTCGCCGCCGGTGCCACGCCTGATAGCGCTGGCGCGCTTGAGATAGGCTGTGCGCTCCTCCGATGTAGCTTCGTTGTGGCGCAGGATCGACATCGAGATGAGCTTGTCGTCCTTACCGAGCGTGATGCCGCGCACGCCGTCCGAACTGCGGCCGGCGAACACGCGCACTTCCGGCACTGCGAAGCGGATGCACTGGCCAGCGGCCGCCGTGAGCAGCACGTCGTCCTTCTCGGTACAGATCTGCACGTCGATGATGGCGTCGCCGTCGTCAAGCTTCATGGCGATGATGCCCGACGGCCTGATCTTGGCGAAGTCCGACAGCTTGTTGCGCCTGACGTTGCCGGACTTGGTCGCGAACATGACGTCGAGATCGCCCCAGCTCGTCTCGTCCTCGGGCAGCGGCATGATAGTCGAGATGGTCTCGCCGGGATCGAGCGGCAGAATATTGATAAGCGCCTTGCCGCGCGCCTGTGGCGCCGACAACGGCAGCCGCCAGACCTTTTCCTTGTAAACCTGACCTGCGGAAGAGAAGAACAGCACCGGCGTATGCGTCGAGGCGACGAACAGCCGCGAGACGAAATCCTCCTCGCGCGTCTGCATGCCAGAGCGGCCTTTGCCGCCGCGCTTCTGCGCGCGGTAGGTCGAGAGCGGCACGCGCTTGATGTAGCCGAGGTGCGAAACGGTGACGACCATGTCTTCGCGCTGGATCAGGTCTTCGTCGTCCATGTCGCCGGCGGCTTCCGCGATCTCGGTGCGGCGCGGCGTGGCGAATTGATCCTTCACCGCCTTCAACTCGTCTTTGATGATCGACTGAATGCGTGCGCGCGAGCGCAGGATTTCAAGATAGTCGGCAATTTCCTTGGCCAGTTTGTCGAGCTCTTCCTCGATTTCCTCCCGGCCCAGCGCAGTAAGGCGCTGCAGGCGCAGATCGAGGATAGCTTTCGCCTGCTCGAACGACAGCCGCGCGGTGCCACCCTCGCCGATGCGGTGACGCGGATCGTCGATCAGATCCATCAAGGTCGCAACAGTCGCGGCCGGCCATTCGCGCGCCATCAAGGCTTCGCGTGCTTCGTTGGCGTCCCGCGAACCGCGGATCAGCCTGATGACCTCGTCGATATTGGCGACCGCGATGGCGAGGCCGACCAAAATGTGGGCGCGGTCGCGCGCCTTAGTGAGCAGGAACTTGGTGCGCCGTGACACGACTTCTTCGCGAAACGCGACGAAGGCGCTCAGCATATCCTTGAGCGTCATGACCAGAGGACGGCCGCCGTCGAGCGCCACGGTGTTGACGCCGAAAGACGATTGCAGCGGCGTGTAGCGATAGAGTTGATTGAGCACGACGTCGCGTTCGGCATCGCGCTTCAGCTCAATGACGACGCGATAGCCATCGCGGTCGGACTCGTCGCGCAGATCGGAAATGCCTTCGATCTTCTTATCGCGCACCAGTTCGGCGATGCGCTCGACCATCGTCGCCTTGTTCACTTGATAGGGAATTTCGCTAACGATGATCGCTTCGCGGTCCTTGCGCAGCGTCTCAAACGCGACCTTGCCACGCATGATGATCGAGCCGCGCCCAGTGTGATAGGCGCTGTGAATGCCGGAACGGCCGAGAATGAGACCGCCGGTCGGGAAATCCGGACCGGGAACGATCTCGATGAGCTTGTCGGTGGAAATCGCTGGATCGTCGATCATCGCCATGCAGGCGTCGATGACTTCGCCGAGATTGTGCGGCGGAATGTTGGTCGCCATGCCGACGGCAATGCCGCCCGCGCCGTTGACCAGCAAGTTCGGATAACGCGCCGGCAATACGACCGGCTCATGCTCGTTGCCGTCGTAATTGTCCTGGAAATCGATCGTGTTCTTGTCGATGTCGTCGAGCAGCGCCATCGCCGGCTTGTCGAGACGGCACTCGGTGTAACGCATCGCCGCCGCCGGATCGCCGTCGACCGAGCCGAAGTTGCCCTGCCCGTCGATTAGCTCGAGGCGCATGGAGAAATCCTGCGCCATGCGCACCAACGCGTCGTAGATCGCGCTGTCGCCATGCGGATGGTATTTACCCATCACGTCGCCGACGACACGCGCCGACTTCACGTATTTCTTGTCGGGCGTGTGGCCCTGCTCGTACATCGAATAGAGAATGCGCCGATGCACGGGCTTCAGGCCGTCGCGCACATCGGGCAGCGCCCGCGACACGATCACGCTCATGGCGTAATCGAGATAGCTGCGCTTCATCTCCTCGGTGATGGAGATCGGGCGAACATCAGACGGACTTGCGTCGTCCGATTTAGGGGGATCTACGTCGGCCAAGAATGGATTCTCGCACGGTTTAAAAGGTCGGTTTTTGTAACTGATTCACGCGGGCTTCGCCACCCGAAAGCACCTCAATTACATGGTATTTTCTTTTGATATTTCAATGGTTTAATTTGGCTCAAGAAGCATTTGCGGCAGCCGCCGGGCGGGCGTGCCAAAACGCCATTTTCCGTCCCCCAAAAGGCCCGCAAAAGAGTACGGTCGCACCATCATCATGCAGGTCGAATTCCTCATCTCCGCGCTGGTTACGCTGCTGGTCGTGGTCGATCCGATCGGCCTGGTGCCGACTTTTCTCGCGATCACCAACGGCCTGCCGGTTAAAGCGCGCCGCAGCGTAGCGCTGCGCGCCTGCCTGATCGCCGCCGCGATCCTGGCCGGCAGCGCACTCATCGGCGACTGGCTGCTGCGCGCGCTGTCGATCACACTGCCTGCGTTCCGTATTGCCGGCGGCCTGCTGCTGTTCTTGATCGCGTCGGAAATGGTGTTCGGCGTGCGCATTGCACGTCAGTCGAAGGCCGCGGAAGAAGTGATCGAAGATCACGTCCGCAATATCGCCGCCTTCCCGCTCGCCATTCCGTTGATGGCCGGTCCCGGCGCCATCACGGCGACCGTGCTGCTCGCTGGACGCAGCGGCGGCGAGCCGGTGCGTCTCGCCCTGTTGCTGGCGGTGATCGCCGTGGTGCTGGCGATTTGTCTGCTGGTGTTCACGGTGGCCGCCCGCATCGGCAAGCTGATCGGCACCACAGGCAACATCGTGATGTCGCGGCTGCTTGGCGTCCTGCTCGCCGCACTCGCCGTGCAGTTCGTTATCGATGGATTGCGTGCCGCACTGGCGGGCTAGCTCAGGGTCTTTCATGGCCGGACTTGTCCCGGCCATGACACCAACTAAAACTGACCAGCGAATTCCTCAGAACGGAATTTCGTCGTCCATATCATCGCGCTTGCCACCGCCACCGGCCATCGCCGGTTGGCGCGAACGCGAGGCGGTCGGGCCGGGCGAACCGAAGTCGCCGCCATCGTCGTTGCCAACACTTGCACCGCCGCCACCGCCGCGGGCGTCGAGCATGGTAAGCGTCGAGTTGAAGCCCTGCAGCACCACCTCGGTCGAATATTTGTCGTGGCCGTCTTTATCGGTCCACTTGCGGGTCTGCAGCGCGCCCTCGATGTAGACCTTCGAGCCCTTCTTCACATATTGCTCGACGACCTTGCAGAGGCCTTCGTTGAAGATCACCACGCGGTGCCACTCGGTCTTTTCCTTGCGCTCGCCAGTGTTTTTGTCGCGCCAGGTTTCCGACGTCGCGATGCTCAAATTGGCGATCGGGCGGCCATCCTGGGTGCGGCGGATCTCAGGGTCCTTACCGAGATTGCCGACCAAAATCACTTTGTTGACGCTCCCCGCCATGATGCTCTCCACATGCTGTCGACTTGGATAACCGGCCAACGTCACTCGCTACGAGAGTCGCTGCCGCCGGCCGCCTGAGGGCCGCCGCCCCGCGCGCCCTTCTATGAATGACCGGACACCCTAGTCCCCACCGCAGGGGCGACAAAGGGGGCGGCAGGCCCGTTTCGCATTAATCCACAAGGTGTCTCCTCCGGACTGCAAATCGGCCGACGAAGCGTCCCTGGGAGAAAATGTTCCCTTTATGTTCTAATTTAATTTCGCGCCCAATTCAACCGGTTCGTTTGAAAAATAAACACGGCTAGGCGCCGCATGCCTTTCTGGGTTGCAACCGATGCTCCGGGAGGTTTCCAGACACCTGCGAGTTCCAAAAATTATTATTTGTGACAGTGACTTACATGTCACATATTTTTTGTGTGATTAGCGATAGGCTTGTCCAGTGCGAGGACGTGGGCTGAGCGCACAACCAAAGGCGGGGGTCATAGCAACATCTCGGAGGACTCAATGCGATTAGCGACGGTAATCGGTGCGACACTCCTCAGCGTGGGTATCGCAACAAGTGCTTCGGCAGCGGATATGCCGCGGAAAGCTCCAGCGCAGGTGTATTTGCCGCCGGCCTATAATTGGTCAGGCTTTTATGCCGGCTTGAATGCCGGTGGTGGCTGGACCACTGACGGCGGTAACGCCAGTGGCTTCGTCGGCGGCGGCCAGATCGGCTACAACTGGCAGGCGATTGGCAGCCCCTGGGTGTTCGGCCTGGAAGCTGACTTCCAAGGCGCCAGTGTCCGTAATTCGGAATCGGCACCAGCACTTGGCATCACGGTCAACGGCCGCATGAATGCCTTCGGCACGCTCCGCGGCCGGCTTGGCTACGCTTGGGATCGCTTCATGCTCTATGGCACCGGTGGCTGGGCCTATAGCCGCACCCAGTTGAACGCGACCAGTGCCTTCGGCTCCGTTTCCGACTCCGACTGGAGTTCCGGCTGGACGGCCGGCGGCGGCGTCGAATGGGGCTTCGCGGACCGGTGGAGCGCAAAGCTCGAATATCTTTATGTCGACACCGGCAATATCAACATGGCGTTGGGCGGCGTTCCTGTCAGCGGCGATTTCAACTTTAGCGTCGTGCGCGTCGGGTTGAACTATCGCTTCTGACCCATGACAATAATGGAGCCGCAGCACGCGGCTTCATTTTTTCTTCTCGACAAAGGGCCGGCCGATACGCCGGCCCTTTTGCTTTTTGGCGCAAATCAGGGAAGACTGTTGTTGTCCGTTGGAAAGCCATCAATGAAGCCCCTCTTCGTCCTCGCAATGTTTTTGACGCTCTGCGCTTGCACCGGACCCGGTCCGGGCCTTACCGGCAACGATATAGGCGGCATCATTCCCTACCCGCTGGTCGCATCGCAGGGCGACGGCTCGCGTAATGCCGATCGCGCCGTCGCCAATGCCATGGCCGCGGATCATTGCGCCCGCTACAACAAGCGCGCCGTGAACGTCACCCTTCGACGCCGATATGGCGACTACGTCGCCTTCGATTGCAGCTGGCGCTAGCCGGTTCTTGGTTTCGGACGTTATCCCCATCCCTCACAATTTGAGTGCGGTCCGGGACTAGCGAAACGGCTCCGTTCTTCCTACGTTCCACCTTGAATTTCGCGCTCACCGGCGCCGGCCAGGTCCAAAAACCATGTGCGGGCGTATTTTCGCGTCGCAAGGGCCTAAAAATTAAATGACCGATCAAGCAAGCAAGCGAGCACGCGACGCGCGCCAGATCACCATCCGCGGGGCCCGTGAGCACAACCTCAAGAACGTCGACGTCGTCATCCCGCGCGATCAGCTCGTGGTGTTCACCGGCCTGTCGGGTTCGGGCAAATCCTCGCTCGCCTTCGACACCATCTATGCCGAGGGCCAGCGCCGCTACGTCGAGTCCCTGTCTGCCTACGCCCGCCAGTTCCTCGAGATGATGCAGAAGCCGGACGTCGACCAGATCGACGGCCTGTCGCCCGCCATTTCCATCGAGCAGAAAACGACGTCGAAGAACCCGCGCTCGACCGTCGGCACCGTCACCGAGATCTACGACTACATGCGCCTATTGTGGGCACGCGTCGGCGTACCCTA
>DASYCM010000337.1:0-1864 GCA_036500165.1 Pseudolabrys sp. | reverse complement strand
CGAACGGGGCGGTGCGTGAGCCCGGCCTTGTGGCGGCGGAGTAGGCATGACCGAACGCCATCTCGCCCAGTTCAACATCGCGCGGATCAAGTATCCGCTCGACGATCCGCGCATGAAGGACTTCGTCGACAATGTCGCGCGTGTGAATGGGCTGGCGGAAACGATTAATGGCTTCGTTTGGCGGCTGCAGGATGCAAGCGGCAACGCGATGAGCATGCCGGTCTACGACGATCCGCGCGTGCTGCCGAACCTGACCGTCTGGGAAAATGTCGAGGCGCTGGAGTGCTTCGTCTGGAAGACGCTGCACAGCCGCTTCTACGGCCGCCGCGCCGAATGGTTCGAGCACATCGAGACGCCATTGGTGCTGTGGAACATCGAGGCCGGCCATCGCCCGTCGATGCAGGAAGGTGTCGATCGCCTCGAGCATCTTAAAGCCCACGGCCCGAGCGACACCGCCTTCGGTTGGAAACATCTTCCGGCCGCGCAGTACTACAAGACGGCGCGCTGTAGCGCGCCCACACCGCATCCGAACGAGCACGCGGCATGACAAAAGTAATCATCGACGGACAAGAGCTGGACGTGCCGCCGGAGTACACGCTGCTCCAGGCGTGCGAAGCCGCCGGCGCCGAGATCCCGCGCTTTTGCTACCACGAACGTCTGTCGATCGCCGGCAACTGCCGCATGTGTCTGATCGAAGTGAAGGGTGGACCGCCGAAGCCGGTCGCTTCCTGCGCCCAGAACGTTCGCGACCTGCGTCCCGGTCCCAATGGCGAGCCGCCGCAGATGTTCACCAAATCTCCGATGGTGAAGAAGGCGCGCGAAGGCGTAATGGAATTCCTGCTGGTCAACCATCCGCTCGATTGCCCGATCTGCGATCAGGGCGGCGAGTGCGATTTGCAGGACCAAGCGATGGCCTACGGCCACGACGGCAGCCGCTATCAGGAAAACAAGCGCGCGGTCGAAGACAAATATATCGGCCCGCTGGTCAAGACGATCATGACGCGCTGCATTCACTGCACGCGCTGTATCCGTTTCTCGCAGGAAATCGCGGGCGTGCCCGAGCTCGGTGCCATCGGCCGTGGCGAGGACATGGAGATCACGACCTATCTCGAGCATGCGATGACGTCGGAGCTGCAAAGCAACGTCGTCGATCTGTGTCCCGTCGGTGCGCTGACGTCGAAGCCTTATGCTTTCGCGGCGCGCCCGTGGGAATTGAACAAGACGCAGTCGGTCGACGTCATGGACGCGGTCGGCTCGGCGATCCGCATCGATACGCGCGGCCGCGAAGTCATGCGCATTTTGCCGCGCAATAATGACGACGTGAACGAGGAATGGATTTCCGACAAGACGCGGCACGTTGTTGACGGCCTGCGCACGCAGCGGCTGGATCAGCCGTATATTCGTGAGAACGGACGCTTGCGCCCAGCAACCTGGGCCGAAGCCTTCGCCGCGATCGCCGGCAAGGTCAAAACGGCGGGCAAGAATGTCGGCGCCATCGCCGGTGATCTCGCCGGCGTCGAGGAGATGTTCGCGCTCAAGGATCTGATGACCCGTCTCGGCAGCGCCAATATCGACGCGCGGCAGGACGGTGCGGCGTTCGATCCGGCCTGGGGCCGTGGCAGCTACATCTTCAATGCGACCATTGCCGGTATCGAGAAGGCCGACGCGCTGCTGATCATCGGCGCCAATCCGCGCCGCGAGGCGGCGGTGCTCAATGCGCGCATTCGCAAGCGCTGGCGCGCAGGCAGTTTCCCGATCGCGCTGATCGGCGAGAAGGCCGACCTGACCTACACCTACGATTATCTCGGCGCGGGTGCGGAAACGCTCTCTGGCCTCGGCAAGACTAAATTCGCCGAAGCGTTCA
>DASYCM010000336.1:0-5728 GCA_036500165.1 Pseudolabrys sp. | reverse complement strand
TGCCGCCTTTGCAACCGGGATTGCTTGCACGTCAACCGCGAGCCTTGCGGCCCCGAAGACCGCCCGCCCGGCAACCGAGGCAGCCTATAACTGGACCGGCTTCTACGCGGGCATCAGTGGCGGCTACGGCTGGAATAAGGGATCGAATAGCCTGAGCGGGATAGACCCTTCTGGTGCCTACGCGTTCTTCGCGACACTCGGTCAACTTCCCGGGTCTCTGGATAGCGGAAGCAAAGGCGTGCTGGGCGGCATCAGCGCCGGCTACAACTATCAAATCGGCCAATCACTCATCGGCATCGAAGCCGATTTCTCCAAAGCCAATATTCAGGGTTCGAATTCTTTCGTTTCCCCCGATTTCGGTCCCGTCACGCCCATCGTCACAACCCAGCAAGACAAAAAGCTGGAGTGGCTGAGCACATTGCGCGGACGTGTTGGATATCTGCCGACACCCGGGTTTTTGGTATTTGCCACTGGCGGACTGGCGTTGGGCAAAGGCTCCGTCTCGACGACGACAACGGTCAGCACTCCGCCGGGCGGCTTTCCATTCGGCTGCAGCCCGGCAGATTTACCCAGTGTGCTGTGCAGCGCCGGTTCGAGCAGCAAGACCATGACGGGATGGACGCTCGGCGCCGGGTTCGAAATGATGATCGCGCGCGACTGGTCGCTGAAGGCCGAGTATCTTTACTATGATCTGGGCAGTGTTTCTTATACCAGCACCATGTCGACTTTCCTCGTTGGCACGCCCGCTATACAAACGAGCGCCCGCTTCAACGGCAACATCGCCCGCGCCGGCGTGAACTATCATTTCTGATTCCAACGGCGCGGACTGAGTGTGCCCGTTGCAGTACCAGCGTAGCCGGCGGCGGCGCAGCGAAGCTGGCAGAGAACGCGACGTCATGCGTGGCAACCATGCCACGGCCCGCTGAAATGCAAGGATAGTATCCCCCAGTCCAATAAAAGTGCGTCCCAGCCCAAGCGCCGCAGGCGAACCGTCGCTAGCGTCCGCTCCACGCTATTCGGCTGGAATTGGGGTCACGGAATGTCGTTTTATCGGATCGTTGCCGCTGCCGCCTTCGCAGCCGGGATTGCGTGTGCCTCAAACGCGAGCGTTGCGGCGCCGAAGACCGCCCGCCCGGCAACCGAGGCGGCCTATAACTGGACCGGCTTCTACGCGGGCATCAGCGGCGGTTACGGATGGAATAAAGGATCGAACAGCATTACCGCGGTAGATCCATTCTACGCATTCTTTGCGGACCCGGCATTCGGCACCTTGCCCAGGTCTCTCGACAGCGGGAGCAAGGGCGTGCTGGGCGGCATCAGCGCAGGCTACAACTATCAAATCGGCCAGTCGCTCCTCGGCATCGAGGCCGATTTCTCCAAAGCGAATATTCAGGGTTCGAATTCATTCGCCTCCGCTGATGTCGGGGCGGCGGAACCCATAGTCACAACTCAGCAGGACAAAAAACTGGAGTGGCTGAGCACATTGCGCGGACGTATCGGCTACCTACCAACTCCCGCGTTGTTGGTGTTTGCCACCGGAGGTCTGGCTGTCGGCAAAGGCAATGCGTCGACCACGACCACGGTCACCGCTTCAGCTAGCGGTTCCCCAGAAAACTGTATCCCGGGCGATTTCTGGGCCAGTTATTTTTGCAGCGCCGGCTCGGGCAACAAGACCATGACGGGATGGACACTCGGAGCCGGACTTGAGGCAATGATCGCGCGCAACTGGTCGCTGAAGGTCGAGTATCTCTATTACGACCTCGGCAGCATTTCATACACCAGCAACCTGACGACTTTCTCGATTGGCTCGCCCGCAATACAAACGAGCGCCCGCTTCAACGGCAACATCGCCCGCGCCGGTATCAACTATCATTTCTGAACTTTGACCGGTGCGGGCTTGCTCCGCCCGCACCTGTATCGATTCCACAATGAGTGGCGACTGCGATCAGGTCGCCTGAGCGGACGTTACGCCCGCATTCATCCGTTTTTATTTGCCGAAGTACGTCGGCCAAAATCCCGTTCCAGACGGCAACGCGCCCTCATGCGTGGCAGCCATGTCACACCCCGCCGAAATGCAAGGAAAGTATTACTGCGTCCAATAAAAGTGCTCTTCAGCCCAAGCATCGAAGAAGGACCTTCACTAGCGTCCGCTCCACGGTCTTCGCGCTGGAATCAGGGAGTGCCTTAATGTCGTTGCATCGGACGCTTGCGGCTGCACTGGTCGCGGCTGGAGTTGGAGGATTGTCGAGTGCCGCATCGGGCGCGGACTTGCCAGTCAGAATGCCGACAAAGGCCCCGGTCATCGCCGCGCCCTACAATTGGACCGGCTTCTATGCAGGCGTCAGCGGCGGCTACGGCTGGGGTAGTGGATCGAACAGCCTGACCGGAGCGGACGCGCGCGATCTTTACAGATTATACATAGGCGTACCGCCCACTCCTGTATTTCCCAGTGCAATCGATAACGCGAGCAAAGGCGTACTGGGTGGCATCACCGCCGGCTACAACTATCAAATGGGTCGATCGCTTCTCGGCGTCGAAGCCGATTTCTCCGAAGCGAATATTCGCGGCTCGGGTTCATTCGTTTCTCCCGATTACGGGAGAGTCGAGCCCATCGTCACAACACAGCAAGACAAGAAGCTCGAATGGCTGAGCACGCTGCGTGGGCGTGTCGGCTACCTGCCAACCCCTGATTTGCTGGTATTCGCCACGGGCGGCCTGGCGTTCGGCAAGGGCACCGTCTCGACCGTCAGCACGGTCGCCCCGGCGCCGACCAGCGCTCCGGCCAACTGTATCGCCGGCGATCCATTCTCCCATTACTTCTGCAACGCCGGCTCAGATGAAAAGACCATGACGGGCTGGACGCTCGGCGCCGGACTCGAGGCGATGATCGCGCGCAACTGGTCGCTGAAGGCCGAGTATCTCTACTACGATCTCGGGAGCATCACTTATACCAGCAGCCTGACGGCGATCTTCGTTGGCTCTCCCGCGCTGCAGACCAGCGTCCGCTTCAACGGCAGCATCGCCCGCATCGGCCTCAACTATCATTTCTGATTTCCAATGGCGCGGGCTGGCCCGGCCCGCGCCATCCGGAACTTCGCCGCCCAAAGACTTCGCTGCATTGCCTTGCGAAAACGCCGTGACTGAATTTTATTTTTTGCCGTCGGCCAGCGCCTGCGCCAGTCTGCTCGGGCTGATCGGCTTCACGAAATAGTGGTCCATGCCGGCATCGCGCGCGGCCTGTTCGGTGCCGCTGTCGCCACGTCCGGAAATGCCGATCACTTTTACTTCGCCCGCCTGCCCCGGCAGCGCACGGATACGCCGCGTCGCCTCGATGCCGTCGACGCCCGGCAAGGTGACGTCGATCAGCACCGCGTCATAACCGTTACGCGCGGCGGCCTTCACCGCGGCCTCGCCATTTTCGGCGAAGTCGATGCGGTGTCCGAGTTCGGTGACGATCGTCCGCATCACGACGCGGGCGTAAGGGTTGTCCTCGGCACAGAGGATGGATAGCGGGCGCAAGGACTTGGCTTTCGCCGTGCCGGTTGCGGGGCGTGCGTCGAAACGCATGGCCAGAACGGTGAGCTTGAACGTGCTCCCCTTGCCCTTTTTGCTGGTGACCTTGAGGTCGCCGCCAAGCGCTTTGGCAATGCGCTTGACGAACACCAACCCAAGGCCGGCGCCGCCATAGCGCCGCGCAATGTCTTCGCTGGCTTGCGCGAACGGCTTGAAAAGAAATTTCAATTCAGCCGCGCTCATGCCGATGCCACTGTCGGTCACCGTAAAGGTCAAGCGCACGCGTTTGCGCGCTACCGGCGCGGCGGCGGCAGCAAACGTGACGCCGCCGTCATGCGTGAACTTCACCGCATTGTCGGTGAGATTTTCGAGCGCCGCGCGCAAGCGCAACGCGTCGCCCGACACCATCGCCGGCAAATCGGATGCGATGTTGATCGTCGCTGTGACGTTACGGTTAGCCGCTCGCGCTATGAGTGACTGCCCGACGCCTTGCGCCATCGCGCGCGGTGAAAACGGCTCGTTGCGCAGCACCAGTCCGGCTACATCCGACCGCGCGCCATCGACGATCAGCGTCGACAGCGCGGCGAGATGTTCGGCGCCGCCCATGATGGCGTTGACCCATTCGCGCTCACGCTCGCCGAGGTCCGACGCCGCGAGCAACTCGGCCAGCGCGACAATCCCGGTCAGCGGCGTGCGGATGTCGTGCGCGATACCGGCGAGCGCGGCCTCGACCGCGCGCACGGCCGACGACGCCTTTATCAGCTTGCGTTTGACACTCTTGCCGCGCTTGACGCGTTTGCCCTTCGCCATCGACCCCTCACCCCGCGCCGACCATGCCACGGAAGCAGGGTTCAATCGAGGCCGACCGCCGTCCGGACCTGGGCCGGGATGACGCCCCGGGTACGTATGTCTCGTAGACCCGTGGCGGCGGTGGATTTCGACAGCTTGCGGCCTTCGGCATCGAGAATCAGCCGGTGATGGTGGTATCGCGGCGCCGGCAGGCCGAGCAGCGTCTGCAGCACGCGATGGACGGCGGTCGACTGAAACAGGTCGCGGCCGCGCACCACGTCGGTCACGCCCTGCGCCGCGTCGTCGACGACCACCGAGAGATGGTAGCTGTTCGGCGTATCCTTGCGCGCCAGGATGATGTCGCCCCAGGCGGCAGGATCGGCGGCGACCGTTTCGCCGGCCTCGTCCCAGTCGAGCGGGCCGGTCCGCGCGAACGCGGCCATCATGTCGAGCCGCAGCGCATAGGGCGCGCCGGCATCGATAAGCCGGCGGCGCTCGTCCACGGGCAAGGATTTGCTGAGTTCCGGATAGCGAAGTCCGCCGTCGGGATCGCGCGGCCACGGCTGGCCGGAGGCCGCTTCGCGCTCGGCGACAATGCGGGCGATGTCGGACCGGCTTTCGAACGCCGGATAGATCAGCCCCATGATGTCGAGCTTGGCCAGCGCCGCGCGGTAATTAGCCAAATGATTCGACTGCCGGCGCACCGGCTCTTCCCAGGTGATGCCGAGCCAGCCGAGATCCTCGTAGATGGCCACTTCGTATTCCGGCCGGCAGCGCGCGTCGTCAATGTCCTCGATGCGCAGCAGCAGGCGGCCGCCCGCCGCCTTTGCCATGTCGGCATTCTTCATCGCCGACAAAGCGTGGCCGAGGTGCAGATAACCGTTGGGAGACGGGGCAAAACGGAAAACGGGTGGCGGCATGAATCCTCGGGTGTCATGCCCGCGAAGCGGGCATCCAGTCCGCACAATATAGCCGGGTCCTCGCTTTTCCATTCAAGACGGCGCGGTGCGCCTGATGCGCGGGGACGAACCATGTACTATGTGAGCTGACCCATGACCCACTTCCTCCACACCGAAGACGACCTAAACTCCGGCCTCGCCCGGCTCATCATCGTCGACCCGCGGCTGGCGCCGGTCGCCGAGAAAGCCGGCATTTTCAAGCTTCGCCGCCGCGAAGGCGGCTATCCGGGCCTATGCGCCATCGTCTGCGGCCAGCAATTGTCGGTGGCAAGTGCTGCGGCCATCCGCGACCGGCTGTTCGCGGCCTTCGATCCGTTCCACCACGATGCAGTCCGCAAGGCGCGCCCCGACAAGCTCAAACGGCTCGGCCTCTCGAACAACAAGATCAAGGCGATCAAGGAAATCGGCAAAGCGGTCGCGGCCAACCACATCGATCTTGAGGCCGTCGGCAATATGGATGCCGACGT
>DASYCM010000335.1:0-8855 GCA_036500165.1 Pseudolabrys sp. | reverse complement strand
CACCGACGGCATGATCGGCGACCTCATCGCCACCTCACTGAAGGCGCGTGGCGTAAAAGGCGTCATCATCGATGCCGGCTGCCGCGATGTCGCGACGCTCAAGGAAATGGGCTTCCCGATCTGGGCGCGCGCGATCTCGTCCAAAGGTACCGTCAAGGCGACGTTGGGTTCCGTGAACATCCCGGTCGTCTGCGCCGGTGTGTATGTCGAGCCCGGCGATGCGGTGGTTGCCGACGACGACGGCGTGGTCATCGTGCCGAAGAAGTATGTGGCAGAGACTGCAGCGAAGGCGCAGAAGCGCTTCGACGACGAAGACGCCAAGCGTGTGAAGCTCGCCTCCGGCGTACTCGGCCTCGACATGTACAATATGCGCGAGTCGCTGGCGAAGGCGGGTCTTGTCTATGTCGATAATCCAGAAGACGTTTAAAACAGAATATCGCTGTATATAGCGAAGCGCATAACGAAAATTTATCGCCGAGAATGACGGACGTTTGATTCAACGGCAGCGACGAAAATCGCAAGCAAAATCAAACGCCGTCACGGCCGATACGAAATGTTGACCATGCCTTTGCCGTCACATTTCATCTTTTAAATCTCGCTGTCATGAGCAATTGCAAAAAGCAGAGCAAGGCTCTCTTAACGGGCACCCGGTATGGTTGTATTCATCCAATCGGGGGTTTTGTACACATGTCGGCGTTACTGGCGTTTCTGAAAAACGAGAATGGCGCTACCGCCATCGAATATGGATTGATCGCCGCGGGTATATCCGTTGCGATCATTGCCGTGGTCAACGGACTCGGCACAAGCCTCAACACAAACTTCGATAGCATTAAGACCCAGCTCAAGTGATCCACACCACTGTCTGAGCTGACAGAAGCCGCCGGCAACGGCGGCTTCTGCTTTTTCGGAGGCAGGAGATCAGCTTGGCGCTAGAACGCCATCGTCAGCGGACGGAATTTCCGCACCGCGAAGAAGCCGAAAATGACGAAAAACACGATCGTCACGACCTGGGCGATGGCGAAATGCGTCATGGCCGGTTCGGCGAAGGGCGGGCCGACCACTGGCGCCGCCGGGTTAAGGAGTTTGAGCTTCTGGAACGACTGCGTGATGAGCACGAAGACGTTCAGATAGAGCGACACCATCATGGTGACGACATAAATCCAGCGCCACGCGCCGGCGAGCTTCCCGATGTAAATCGCGATGAGCCCGGCGAGGAAGAAGACCGTCGCAACGACGCCGGTGGCGACCGCGGGCGTAATGCCGCTGAGCGGAAACATGAAGCCGGTGACGGTCGTCGCCGTCGTAAAGAGCCAGAAGATCGCGGTGAGGCCCGCCGGCCGCTGCGAAGAGAGCAGCGAGAACATCACAACGAAGCCGGAGACGATCGCCACCAGCGTGATGACGACGTGTAAAATCGTAAAGTTCTCGATCGATAAACCAGCAATCATGACAGCCCCCTGTCGTTCCTTCGAACTTATCCAATGCTACGCTAACGCAGCATACTTGGCCAACCGGGCGAGCTCTATATTTTCGGCAGCCATCTTCTGTCTTGGCGCGTTTTCTTCACATGAACCGGTTACCACTTCGCTCGAAAACGCTTTTAGCGGCCGGTCGGACCGAAACGTTCGGTTTTGATGAGCTGCGCTGCGTGACCAAGATCGCGCATGTCGCGCGCGACCTGCTCTACCAGCGGCGTTGGGCCGCAGATGAAAATGCGCGGCTTGAGTTCGGGCGCAAAGCCAACGCTTTGCAGCATATCGCGGTCGATGCGGCGCTTGAGGCCGCGCCATTCCACAGGTTGCTGCCGTGTGAGTGTGTGGACAAGGGTGAGACCATCCCCCTGCCCAGCGAATTGGTCGAGTTCAGCACGGTAGATGATGTCTTCGGCAGTGCGAGACGAATAGAGCAGCGTCGCAGGTACATTCGATTTCGCCGCAGCGCGATGGCGCAACATCGACATCAGGGGCACCAAGCCCGAGCCGCCGCCGACCAGAAACACCGGGCCGCCGAGCGCAGAAGTCCAGACAAAATAGCCACCAATGGGCCCACGCAGTTCGAATTGATCGCCGGCGACGACGTCGCCGGCGAGATAAGACGACACTTCGCCGTCCGCCAACCGCTCGACCGTCAGCATCACGTGCGAGCCTTCCGGCGCGGACGCGATCGAATAACTGCGCTGCGCTTGATAGCCGGCGTCCGACGTCAGCCGTACGTCGACGTGCTGTCCGGCCCTGTGTCCGGGCCAGTCGGGGATATCAAGCACCAGGCTGCGTACGCGCGGTGTCTCGTCGATGACCTCGCGCACGATTGCGGTCATCCATTGGAGCTTCGGCTTCGATGCAGGAAGATCAGTCACCGTCATAGCGCTGCTCGCGCCACGGGTCGCCGTAGATGTGGTAGCCGTTCTCTTCCCAGAATCCGGGCACTTCGCTGTCGAGGAACTGAAGACGGCGCACCCACTTCGCGCTCTTCCAGAAATAAAGATGCGGCACCAGCAGCCGCGCCGGGCCGCCATGCTCGGGATCGAGCGGTTCGCCGTCGAACTGGGTGGCGACCATTGCCTTGCCGTCGAGCAAATCTTCCGACGGCACGTTGGTCGTATAGTCGCCGTCACAATACAGCAGCACGAAGGGGCCGGGCGGCTCGCTCAGGCCTACGGCTTCGAGCAGCGTATCGACCGACACGCCGCGCCAGTTGGTATCAAGCTTGGTCCATGTCGTGACGCAATGGATGTCGACCATGAGGTCGGTCTGCGGCAGCGCGTTGAACTGCGCCCATGTCCACTCGCCGAGCGGTGTTTCGCCGTCTTCCAGCGTCAGCTTCCAGTTGGCAAGGTCAGGCTCCGGCGTCGGGCCCGCCGACAACACGGGGAAATCCGTGACCAGGTGTTGGCCTGGCGGAATGCGCGTGCTCTTGCCGCTCGAACCACGGCCGTGAAAGCCGCGTGAAATGGGAGGTGTGCTCATGCGACCAAGTCCTTCATGACCGCAAGTTTCGCGCGCAATTTTGATAAAGACAATACGGCAAAAGTCGCCGCAATCAGCGGTTCGCCGCGCTCCAGGGCGCCAGCCGCCGTCCGGCCCATTTCAGCATCGACGTCAGCGAGACACCGAGCACCATCAACACGATCACCGGCACGAATACCTTGTCCATCTCGAACACGTTGGCGTAGCGGGTAATCATGAAGCCAAGCCCTGAGATCGTCGTATAGAACTCGGCGATGATCATGCCGATCAGGCCGCGGCCAATCGCAAGCCGGACGCCGGCGACGATGTAAGGCACCGCGAAGGGCATCAGCACGTCCTGCCACATGCGCCATTCATTGGAGCGGAAGGACTTCGCGACCTCGAGCATGTTCTTGTCGCATTCGCGCACGCCTTGATACGTGTTGATCAAGACGGGAAATACCGCAAACAGGAACACGACGATGATCTTGGCCTTGAGATAAATGCCGAACCACAGCACCAGCAGCGGCACCACCGCAACCAGCGGCATGGCATAAAGCGCATTGATGGGCAGATCGAGCGCCCAATCGAGTTTCTTGAAACGCGCCATGGCGACACCGAGCGGAATGCCGAAAAGCAGCGCGCAGGTCAGACCGTAGACCATGACCTCGAGGCTCTGGCCCAGGTAGTACGGCAACTCGCCCGACAATGTGAGATCCCAGAACGCCACCGCGATCTTGGTCGGATAGGTAAAGAAGATCGGGTTGATGAAGGGCCCGACGATCTGCCAGACGATGAGAAGAACGACAAGAAAGCCATAGCGATAAAACGCCGGCGTTTCCGTCCACGGCGTTTTGACTGCAGCAGGCGGCGCCACGGTGGCGCCGCCGGTATGCACATTGTTCACAACGCTCATCAGAATGCCGCCGTCTTGCAGTCCGGGCCTTTCCACTCACCAAGTTGTTCGATGGCCTTCTTCGCGAAGGACGCATCGACGATGTCGTCGTAGGTCGGCGTCTTGCCTTCCTTGATATTGCCGACCTTGGTCATCAGCGCCGCGGTGAAGTTCACCCGTTCGGCACTGAGACCGCTATTGGCGTCCCAGATGCATTCCTTGACCATGAAGTCATAGGTGTCGGACAGGATCTTTTCCGGATAGCCGGTCTGCTTGACGAAGATCGGCAGCACCTTGGCTTTCTCGGTGTACATGATGCGCGTGGCTTCGATGTTGGCCGAGATGACGGCTTGCACGACTGCCGGCTTGTCCTTGATCGTCTTCTCGCTCGCCGACAGGAACGTATAGAGCGTCTTGGGTTCCAGCTCCCACAAACGCGCAACGGAGTGCAGATCCGGTACCTTGCTCTTGGCGAGCATTTCCTGTTCGACGTGCAGGATCGCGGTATCGACCTGGTTGGCGACCAGCGCCGGAACGTCTTCGCTGGCAATGGACACGAAGTTCACGTCTTTCGGATCGATCTTGGCGGCGCGCAGCACGGAGCGGCTGAGCAAATCGGCAAAGCCGCCGGGTTCCTGGATGCCGATACGCTTGCCCTTGAGGTCGGCCATCGTCTTGATGTCGGCGCGGACAATCAGCGACGCTTCAAGCTTCGGCAAATTGGCGGAGAGCGCCTTTATCGTCGCGCCGTTGGAACGGCCGATGATGGTCGGCGCACCGGGCGTCAGGCCGAAGTCGATATTGCCGGCGAGCAGCGCGCGATAGACCTTCACACCATCGCCGAGCGAGACGATGTCGACGTCGAGACCGGCCTTCTTGTAGAGGCCGAGTTCCTTGGCGATGATGACCGGCATATGGACGATGCCGGGCGGCGACGTCGGAATGCCGATGGTGATTTTGGTTTGGGCGCTGGCCTGCCCCGCCGAGACGAACGCAACGGCCGCAGCCGCCAGCACCGCATGGAATGCACGCATTTGAATCCTCCCTGATTTTATGTCGGCCCGATGTCCCACTCATCGAACCGACGCGGCTTATGCCGCTTGAGCCAATTCTGCCCCAGCATCCTCCTAAAAACAACGAAGGGAAGCGGTATAGTCCCGGTGGATTCCGGGTTGAACGACGGCGGTCCGACGGCGTTAATGGGTGCAACCGGCGGAGGACAATCGTGCTGGCACACTGGGAATTGGTGTTCCGTCTCTTGATCGCGGCCGGGCTCGGCAGCCTGGTCGGCGCAGAGCGCGAACGGCTGATCTGGGCCGCGGGCTTGCGCACCCATATGCTGGTGTGCGTCGGCGCCTGCCTGTTCATGATCGTGTCGGCCTACGGATTCGCTGGTGTCGTGGGACCCGGCATTGTGCTCGACCCTTCGCGCGTCGCGGCGCAGGTTGTCTCCGGCATCGGATTTCTCGGAGCGGGCTCGATCCTGTTGCGCGGCGATCTGGTGCGCGGCCTGACGACGGCGGCAAGCCTCTGGACGGTCGCGGCTATTGGCCTCGCGGTCGGCGGCGGGCTGTATATAGAAGCAGCGGCCGCGACGCTGATCATTCTCGTCATCCTCGCCGGCATCAAACCGGCCGAGAAGTGGTATCAGAAGCGCAAGCAGACCCTCACCATTCGCGTCAAAGCAGACAACGGCAAACTGTCGCTTTCCACGCTCGAAGAAACGCTCGGCCTGCCCGCCCAACGCATCAGCCGGTTTGTCTTGCTGCCGACCGGCGATGCCGACTGCGAGACCTATGAGATCACGATCAAGCGGCTGTCGCCCGAGGACAAGACCATCATCGTGCAGAAAGTTGCTGCACTGCCGAATGTTCGCGAGGCCGTCAGAACCTCGAATTGACCGGCCTCGACGGACCTTTGCCGCCAGCAGAACCCGGTGTAGGTAAGTCTGCGAAACCACTCTTTGCAGCGAGACGCCCTTTGCAGCCGGAACCCATTCTCGACATCGCCCATCTCGGCCATGTCGAAATCCTGACGCCCACCTTCGACGCCAGCGTGAAGTTTTTCACGGACGTCATGGGCATGACGATCAGCGGCGAAAAGGGATCGAGCGTTTATCTGCGCGGCTGGGACGACTATGAGCGCTATTCGTTGAAAGTCACCGCGTCGAAAACGTCCGGCATGGCGCATTGCGCGTTCCGCACTCGCTCGCCGCAGGCGCTGGAGCGGCGCGCGGCGGCGCTGAAAGGTTCCGATTTCGATGTCGGCTGGACCGACGGAGATCTCGGCCACGGTAAGACCTTCGTGTGCAAGGACCCGGACGGCCATGTCATCGAGCTTTATTACGACACCGAATGGTACGACGCGCCGCGAGCGCTCAAGCCTGCCCTCAAAAATCAAGCGCAGCGTTATCCGGCGCGCGGCTGCAACGTGCGGCGCATCGATCACTTCAACGGCCTCGCCGTCGACATCAAGGCCAATCGCGAATTCTTCGAGAACTATCTCGGCTTCCGACTGACCGAGCAGATCGTACAAAACGACGGCACCGAAGCGGGCATGTGGATGACGGCGACCAACAAGTCCTACGACTTCGCCTATACGCGCGACCACACCGGCACCAAGGGCCGCTTCCACCACGTGACCTACGCGCTCGACTCGCGCGAGGACATTCTGCGCGCCGCCGATATTTTCCTCGAGAACGGCGTGTTCATCGAAACCGGTCCGCACAAGCACGCCGTGCAGCAGACGTTCTTTCTTTATGTCTATGAGCCCGGCGGCAATCGCGTCGAGGTCGCCTGCGCCGGCGCGCGGCTCGTGCTGGCCCCCGACTGGAAGCCGATCACCTGGACCGAAGAAGAACGTAAGAAGGGTCAAGCATGGGGCCTCAAGACCATCGAGTCGTTCCACACCCACGGCACGCCGCCGGTAGACCACAAGTAAAAGAGAGTCGTTTGCCCGCCGTGCGTATCCCCACCGTCACCCTGCCCTCCGGCGCGACGATGCCGAAGTTCGGCCTCGGCACCTGGCGTATGGGCGAAAATGCATGCAACCGCGCTGACGAGGTGAAGGCTTTAGCGCACGGTCTGTCGCTCGGCGTAACGCTGATCGATACCGCAGAAATGTATGGCGATGGCGAAGCCGAGACTATCGTTGCCGACGCTGTGGGCACTAAACGCGACGAAGTGTTCATTGTGAGCAAGGTTCTGCCGTCGAATTCCAGCAAGCGCGGCACCATCGCAGCCTGCGAACGCAGCCTGAAAAATCTCCGGACGGACCGGATCGATCTCTATCTCCTGCACTGGCGCGGATCGGCGCCATTCAGTGAGACGATTGAAGCCTTCGAGACATTGAAAGCGTCCGGCAAGATCGGCGGCTGGGGCGTCAGCAATTTCGATATCGACGACATGCAAGAAATTGTTGCCACGAATGGTGGCGCAGCCTGCGCGACCAATCAGGTGCTCTATAATCTCACCCGGCGCGGCATCGAATTCGACCTGATGCCGTGGTGCCGCCAGCACAAGATGCCGATCATGGCCTACTCGCCGATCGAGCAAGGCCGCATGCTCGGCCATGCCGGCCTAGCCGGCATTGCGAAGCGCCACGGCGCGACGCCGGCACAGGTGGCGCTGGCTTGGCTCCTGCGGCAGGACGGCGTCATCGTCATCCCCAAGGCCACCGTCCTTTCGCACGTGGAAGAAGACGTAGCGGCGCTCGATCTCACGCTGACGTCTGAGGATCTCGCCACGCTGGACCGCGCCTTCCCGCCGCCGAAAAAAGCCACATCGCTGGATATGCTGTAATCTCCAGACGAACAAAAGCCTCCGAAAAATCCAGGAAATACCTATGACGCTCAAGAACACGCCCCGCATTTCCTTCATCGGTTTCGGCGAAGCTGGCCAGGCCATCGCCTCCGGCTTGCGCGAGGGCGGCATCGAGCAGATCGCCGCCTGGGATATTCTGTTTCCCGAAAGCTCCGGCGCAAAGTTGAAAGACGCAGCGGGCAAAGCCGGCGTGCGCGTCGCGAAGTCGGCTGCCGACGCCGTCGCGGAAACCGACGTGGTGATCGCCGCTGTCACCGCTGCGTCAAGCCTGGAAGCCGCACGCTCGGTCGAGCCGCATCTGAAGAACAATCCCTACTATCTCGACATCAATTCCGTCTCGCCGGGCCGCAAGCAGGACACCGAGCGGCTTCTCGGCGGCAAGGCGCGTTATGTCGATGTCGCGGTGATCGCGCCGATCCATCCGCTGCGTCACAAGACGCCGCTGCTTGTCGCCGGACCGCATGCCGACGCCGTCGGTCCACTGCTCGATGAACTGGAAATGAAATTCTCTCTCGTCCCCGGCGGTACCGGCAAGGCGGCTGCGATCAAGATGATCCGCAGCGTCATGATCAAGGGCCTCGAAGCGCTGACGCTTGAATGCTTCCTCGCCGCGTCCCGTGCCGACTTGCTGGAAGAAGTGACCAAGTCGCTGAAGAACAACTACCCGACGCTCGATTGGACCTCGATCGCCGACTACAACATCGAGCGCATGGCGAGCCACGGCGAACGCCGCGCCGCGGAAATGGAAGAATCCGCCGCCACCTTGCGCGAACTCGGCTTGGAGCCGCTGATGGTCGATGCTACGGTCCGACGCCAGCGCGAGATGGGCGCCATCGGGAAGAACGACAAGGTGCGTGCGACCTTGCATGACGGCCGCGCGGCCATGCTCAAGGCTATCAGCACGGCCAAGGGCGGGCATTAACTCGCGGCATGCTGTTGCGGCTGCTCGGACCCGCATTACTTCTCATTCAGTCGCCAGCAGCTTCAACGCCTTCTCACGAATACTCGGGTCGATCATCCTTTTCACGTCATAGGAAGCCGTCAGGTTGCCTGTGATCAGCAGCTGCTTCTCGATGTAATCAAGCTTCTCGACTGGAATCCTAACTTCCGGGTCAACCGACTGGGACTTCGCGGCCCAATCAAAGATGTAACCGGCGCGTGGATCACCCTCTTTCTCATTCGTAAGTTTGCGCG
>DASYCM010000334.1:0-3940 GCA_036500165.1 Pseudolabrys sp. | reverse complement strand
TTCGTCGACCGCTTCCGCGCCAAGGCCACCAAGGCGCGTCAGGCACAGTCGCGTATCAAGATGCTGCAGAAGATGGAGCCGATCGCGGCGCTCACCAGCGACGACGTGCGGCCGATCAATATTCCGGCCCCGGAGAAACTGCTGTCGCCGCCGATCATCGCCACCGACAGTGTTTCCGTCGGTTACGAGCCGGGCCACCCTATTCTCTCAGGCTTGTCACTGCGCATCGACAATGACGACCGTATCGCGCTGCTGGGCTCTAACGGCAACGGCAAATCGACGCTGGTGAAACTGCTTGCCAACAAGCTTGAGCCCCAGACCGGATCGGTCACGCGCGCGGCTGCATTGAAGGTCGGCTATTTCGCGCAGCATCAGGTCGACGAACTCGACATGGCCGGCAGCCCCTACGATCACGTCCGGCGGCTGATGCCCGATATGCCGGAAGCCAAAGTGCGCGGCCGCGTCGGCGTCATTGGATTTTCGCAACAGGCCGGCAACACCACCGTCGCGAAGCTGTCGGGCGGCGAGAAAGCACGCCTGCTGCTCGGCCTTGCGACGTTCCACGCGCCGCATCTCATCATCCTCGACGAGCCGACCAACCATCTCGACATCGACAGCCGCGCCGCCTTGATCGAAGCGATCAACGATTTTCCGGGCGCCGTGATCCTCGTTTCGCACGATCGTTATCTGCTGGAAGCCTGCGTCGATCGACTCTGGCTGGTGCAGGGCGGCGGCGTGAAGCCGTTTGACGGCGATCTCAACGACTACACCAAGCTCGTTCTGTCCTCGGAAAATCGCGGCGTGACCGTCGGTTCGAAGTCGGGCCCGCGCGTCGATCCGGTACAGGCGCGCCGTGCCGCCGCCGAGAAACGTGTCGACACCGCGCCGATACGCAAACGCATCTCGCAGGCCGAAGTGATCATCGCGCAGCTGCAGAAACAACTGCAGAAGCTCGACACGACGCTGTCGAACGGCGAACTGTTCGTGAAGGAGCCGCAACGCGCCGCGGAGCTTTCCAAGACGCGTGCCAACGTCGTCGCCGCGATCGAGAAAGCGGAAGAAGAATGGATCACGCTAAGCGCGCAGCTTGAAACGGCTTAAGACGTTTTCTTAGGACGTTTTTTTGGCGGCTTTTTTCTTTTTCGGCGGCGCCTTGGCGGTGGGTGGCGGGCCCGGTGCACGCTCGACGACTTTCAGGCGGCCGTCGCTGAAACGATAGATGCCCGGCCACGGCGGATTGAGGAACGTCAACGTCACGGACCGTTCGCCACTCGCACCCGAACCGATCTGAACATTCGACGGGCTCCCTGCGCGCTGCACCACCTGACATTCCGACATGCCGAGCGCGACACCGCCCATCACTTGCGGACCGGACGGCACGCTGACGATGGCAGCTCCCGGCGGCTGGTCGGGAGTGGCCGGCGGCGGTGCCGCCGCGGCAGCCATCGCGCAGGAGCCGTCGGCATTAACCAGTTCCTCCGGGCCAACCGGACCGCTCGGCCCCAGATTGGCAGTTGTCGCGGTGTTCTTCGTCCATTCGGGCTTGCTGAACATTTCGACCGGCTTGGAGAACCAACCGCCGTCGCCGTTGTCCTGAAAAACACCTGCCGAATTCTTGCAGCCGGCCACGGTCAAAGCCGTGGCGCAGAGCAGCGCTATTCCAGTGACCATTCTGATACGCGGCAAACGGCATCCTCCAAACTAATTCAGGCCTTGACCAAGCTTTGGCCAATCCAAGCTGTTGGCTTTTAAGATATATTTTGCGTCATCACCATGGCGGCGGGCAAGCATCATCGCCCGTATTCTTATCGGCCCCGGGCAGGCCGTCTCCTGATAGTGCGCTCCCTCAAATAACGAGGGCGCGCGGAACGCCGGGTCCCGATCGGACCCACGGACCTCGACGCCTCGCGACATCGAGGCTTGTCGAAGTCTGGTAGTGCCGCAAGTCCGCCCATTCTCCGGCGTCCCGCGCGCGATGTTTGAGGTTTGCTCCGCATTGTCCTCGGCAGTCGGCCTTTCAGACACCACACTCCGGTGGAGTGAGCGACAATCTACCGTTGGCCGGGCTTGGCTTTGGAAATCGGTGCCCCTGACAGGTACCGACCCCCTGCCATCAGGAGGCCCGTCCGGTGCGCGGCTGGCGCACCAGGACAAAGCGGCTTGGACCGCTGGAAGGGTGTTTGCGTCGTATCTCCAACGCCCCTGCCAGCCACCGCTCCCCGCCCAACGTCTAATGACGCTGATCAAACGCCCCTCGTAGATGGGCGGGATAGGACTATAATATATTAACTGGGAATATTGTCAATATCGTCTGCGACAAAATTCCGCTCGTCCCCGCGAAAGCGGAGACCCAGGGCGATCAGGCATCATTGAAGTTTGAGGCGCTGGATTCCCGCTTGCGCGGGAATGAGCGGGGAAACCTTCCCCGCACTCATCGTGACATGGTGGGGGCGCCCTACAACAACCCCAACTCGCGCAACTCACGGCGCATCTGCTCCGGCATCGCGGCAGCGCCAGGGGCTGCGCGCGACAGATCACGGGGCGCTTCCTTGTCCTCGAGATAGCGCCAGCCCTGAAACGCCGAACGCGGGCGCGGCTCGACCAGGATGCATTTAGGATCGAGCACCAGCTTGCAGCGGTGAATGCCGTCCTTGTCGGTAAAGGGGCGGATATCGAGAATCTTCTCGCGGCACATGATCTGGCCCTTGATCACCCAGAAGATCGAGCCGCCGTCTTTCAATTCGTCGGCGCGCTTGGGCACCATGCGCGTGGTGTGAATGCGCTCGGGCTTCTTCACGCCGCGCTTTTTCTGCGCCTTGAGCTTCTCGCTGATCCAGCCTTCGAGGTCGGCGACGCTATCGGTTCCGACTGAGAGCTTGATGAGATGAAGCGGCATTCCATAACTCCGAGCACTTGAAAGCAGTCAGCGCGGCACGCGGCCTTTGACGGCATTGGCGAAGGACTCGTAGCGGATAGAGCCATCCGCGGCGATCGGGAGAATGCCGCGCAACGTCTCCCGCGCCTTTTCCTTTTCGGCGGGCGCCATCTTGCTGAGAACGACGCCCTGCTGTCCGGATGGCCTACTGTTGGCGTCCCAGAAGGATTCGAAATCCTTGTGGACCACGGTAATGCGGATGACGGTCGTCTCGACGTCTTCTAGCCCCGCCTGCTCCCAGTATGACTGCATCGCCTCACGGCGGGACGCTTCGGCGCGCGGCGGCAGCGCCGGGTCGTAACCCATCTTGCGCAGCGCCTCATAGACCGGATGCACCGGCACGCCGCCGGCCATCATGTCCCACATATAGGTGCCAACCCAGCCGCCGGGCCGCGTAACGCGCTTCATCTCGGCGATGGCGCGCGCGGTATCGGGCACAAAGGCAATCACCAGCGCCATCGCCGCCACGTCGAAACTCGCGTCCGCGAAGAGCAGTTTTTGCGCATCACCGACATCGAACTGCGCGTTCGCAGCGCCGACGTGTTTGCGCGCATACTCGATCTGACCTTCGGAGGGATCGACGCCTGCGACCGAGGCCGCCTTTGCTCGCCTCAGGATAACTTGCGCGAAGGCACCATTTCCGCAGCCGACATCGGCCCAGCGCAGGCCTTCAGGCACCTTGAGCCAATCGATGAACTGTTCGCCAACGGGACGGCTCCATTGTCCCATCTGCAATTCGTAATCGTCACCGCTGGTGAAAAGCATTGGAGCATTCATGCTTTTGTCACTGGCGTAATCACCATCACCTTGGCACCCTCGCCGACCTGGGCGTTCGCGCTGACCGCAATTTCGCTCACCGTGCCTTCGATCGCCGCCGTGAGCGTGTGTTCCATCTTCATGGCCTCGATGATGGCAAGACGTTGACCGCGCGTCACCGCTTCGCCCTTCTCCACAAAGATGCCGAGCACCTTGCCATGCATCGGCGCGCGTACAAGTCCGCCGCCG
>DASYCM010000333.1:0-10150 GCA_036500165.1 Pseudolabrys sp. | reverse complement strand
CTCCGTTTGACAATTCGGTCCGGTTGCATATCGTTTGCGTGCATATAATCGGACAATAACAGCCGCATGAAGCCCGCGCCCTTCATCCGCCATGTGCCGAAAACGCTCGACGAGGCGCTGAAAACGCTCGCCGAGGTCGCTCCCCAGGACGGCCGCGTCCTGGCCGGCGGCCAGAGCCTGGTGCCGATCATGGCCTTCCGGCTGGCCAAGCCCGCGCATCTGGTCGACATCAACGAGGTCGAAGGCCTCGACCGGCTGCACAGCGACGGCAAGGTCCTGAGCATCGGCGCACGGGTCCGGCACGGCGCATTTCATGCAGCTGTCGTCGACAACCCCCTTGGAAAATTACTCACCTTCGTCGCGCGCCACATTGCGCATTACCCGATCCGCATGCGCGGCACGTTCTGCGGCAGCTTGGCGCACGCTGACCCGTCGTCGGAGTGGTGCCTGGTGGCGGCGACGCTCGACGCGACGATGATCGCGAAGAGTGCGCGCGGCGAACGTGTGCTCAAGCCGGCTGATTATTTCACCGGTATCATGTCGACCGCGCTGGCAGAAGATGAATTGCTGGCGGAAGTGCGCCTGCCCTTGCTCGCCGCCGATGCGAAGTTCGGGTTCAACGAGTTCAGCCGCCGCGCCGGCGACTTCGCGATGAGCGCGTCGCTGGTCACTTACGTGGTCAAGGACGGCAAGATCGCGAACGCGCATGTCGGCGTCGGCGGCGCCGAACCAAATCCACGACGCATCCCGGAAGCGGAGGCAGCACTCAACGGTCAGGTGCCGGCCGACACCGCGTTCCGCGCCGCCGCGGAAGCCGCCGCAGGCGCCATCGACCCGCTCGAAGACCACCAGACCACCGGCGAATATCGCCGCGACCTCGTGCGCGCCGTGGTGCGGCGTGCGCTGGAAAACTCCCAGTCATGAGCGCACCCGAAACCAAGGGCGCCGGACTGAAATGGGTTGGCCGCGCCATCCGCCGGTTGGAAGATCCGGCGCTGGTGCGCGGCCAGGGCCGCTTCACAGCCGACTTGCCCGCAGCGCATTGGGTGCGCTTCGCGCGCAGCCCGAACGCCGCCGGCAAGATCGTCAAGATCGATGCACCCGACGGCGCTATGGTGATTACCGCTGCCGACCTGCAAGGCGTGAAAAAGATCACGCCGATGCTGCATAAATTCGCCTATCGCCCCATCGGCCAGCCGCTCCTCGCCGACACGCAAGTACGCTTTGTCGGCGAGGCGGTTGCCGCCGTCGTCGCGCCGAGCGAGGAAGAAGCCGAGGACATTGCCGACCTCGTCGAGATCGAAATCGAGGCGGCCACGCCGGTCGTCGACGTACACGACGCGCTCAAGGACGGCGCACGGCAGATCCATGACGAAGCGCCCGGAAACGTCATCCTCGAAGGCAAGGTGAAGACGCCCGGCTTCGATGCGATCTGGAGTACTGCTGCCAAAGTCGTCAAACTCGACGCCCGCTCGCACCGCCAGAACGCAACGCCGATGGAAGCGCGCGCGGCCCACGCCGCTTACGATCCCATCAGCCGCCGCATTACGCTTCATTGCACGACGCAGATGCCGCATCTGATGCGCACCGCGATCGCCGATGTGCTCGGCATGCCGGAATCGGATCTGCGCGTCATCGCGCCCGATGTCGGCGGCGGCTTTGGCCAGAAAATGTCGCTCTGCGCCGAATACGTCGTGCTGGTGTGGCTGGCGCATAAACTCAAATCGTCCGTCGGCTGGACCGAGGATCGCCGCGAGAACCTGATCGCCTCGTTTCATTCGCGCGACCAAACCATCGCGCTGGAAGCCGCCTTCGACAAGGACGCCAAACTCCTGGCGTTGCGCGCGGATGTCGTCTCCAATATCGGCGCCTATTCCTGCTTCCCGACCACCAGCGGCGTTGAACCGCTGATGGCGATGGCGGAAATGCCGGGGCCTTACGACGTTCAGCAGTATGAGTGCCGCGCGCGCGGCGTGATCACCAATACCTGCACGATGGCGGCCTATCGTGGCGTATCGCGCCCCGTCATCACGTTCACGCTTGAACGGCTGATGGACAAGGCGGCCGCGGAATTCGGCATGGACCCGATCGACATCCGCCGCCGAAACCTGATCGACAAATTTCCCTACACGTCGGCCATGGGCCTCGAATACGATGAAGCCACCTACAAAGAGACGCTGGAAATGGCTGTGAAGGCCGTCGACGTGCCTGCGTTCCGTGGCCGGCAGAAGGCGGCGCGCGCCAAGGGGCGATATCTCGGCCTCGGCTTCGCGACGTTTTCCGAGCGCACCGGCTACGGCAGTCCCGCTTTTGCGGCGCGCGGCATGGAAATCACGCCGGGCTGGGAGACGGTGCATCTGACCATCGATCCGTCCGGCTTCGTTGAAGCCCGCATTGGCTCGTCGCCGCACGGCCAAGGCCTGCGCACCACGCTGGCGCAGATCATTGCCGATGAAATCGGCGTCACGCCCGACGTCATCAAAGTCATCCACGGCGACACCGACACCGCGCCCTATGGCTGGGGCACTTTCGCCAGCCGGTCGCTGGTGATTTCCGGCGGCGCGACCTTGATCGCGGCGCGAAAAATCCGCGCCAAGCTGATCAAGATCGCCAGCCATCTGCTCGAAGCGTCGCCCGACGACATCGTGCTTGAAGCCGGCAGCGCCAAGGTCGCCGGCACCGACCGCACCATCACTATCGCGAAGATGGCGCGTGAGGCCTACACGCAGACGCACAAGTTCAAGGGCGAGATCGAGCCCGGCATGACCGAGAGCGGCACCTACGATCCGCCCGGCACCTTTTCCAACGCCTGTCATGTCGCGACGGTCGAGGTCGACATCGAGACCGGCCACGTCAAGATGGAGAAATTTCTCGTTGCCGAAGATGCCGGCAAGATCATCAATCCGATGATCGCCGACGGACAGGTGCATGGCGGCATCGCGCAAGGCATCGGCAACGCGCTGCTGGAAGAGATCGTCTACGACGAAGCCGGTGTGCCGACGACGGCAACGCTCGCCGACTACATGCCGCCGACGGCACACGAGATTCCTGAAATCGAGCTGCATCACATCGAAACGCCAAGCACGCAGTCGATCACCAAGGCCAAGGGTCTCGGTGAAGGCGGCTGCATCGGCGCGCCGGCCGCGATCATCAACGCCATCAACGATGCGCTGACGCCGTTTAACGTTGCGATGGATGAAATCCCGGCAACGCCGCAACGTATTCGCGCGGCGCTGCGCGAAGCAGAGAAAGCCGCAAGGAAAACAGCATGACGGACAAGTCCGCCATCACGCTGACCATCAATGGCTCCGACCACGCCATTGCGGTCGAGCCGCGCCGCACACTGGTGGACGCGATCCGCGAGGATTGCGGCCAGACCGGCACGCATATCGGCTGCGAGCATGGCGTCTGCGGCGCCTGCACCGTTATTATCGATGGCGAGCCGGTACGTTCGTGCCTGATGTTCGCGGTGCAGGCTGCGGGCAAACAAATCCGAACCGTCGAAGGCCTGGCGAACGGCGAGACGTTGCATCCGATGCAACAGGTCTTCATGGATCACCACGGCCTGCAATGCGGCTTCTGCACACCGGGCTTTTTGATGCTGGCAGTCGGCGTGCTGGAGCGCGAGCCCAATATCAGCGACGACGATCTGCTCGACGTGCTGTCCTCCAATCTGTGCCGCTGCACCGGCTATCAGGGCATCATCAAGGCCGTGCGTGCCGCGGCAATCGAGATGCGCGGAAAATGACGGAGCGGGCCAAATTCGTCGGCCGCTCCGTTCCTCGTCTGGAAGACCGCCCATTGCTGACCGGCAAGGGCAAGTTCGCCGCCGATATTTCGTTTCCCGGCCAGTGGACCATGCGCGTGGTGCGCTCAGCCGTAGCGCACGGCACCCTCAAGTCGATCCACACGCGCGCCGCGCGGGCGTTGCCCGGCGTGCATGCGGTGTGGACTTACGAAGACATCGCGCATATTCCGCCGATCCCGTTTCGCCTCACGGGCTTGAAGACGCTTGAGCCGTATCGCCAGCGTGTGCTGGCGAGCGACACCGTGCGCTATGTCGGCGAGCCGGTCGCGCTGGTGTTCGCAGAGAACCAGTATGTCGCCGAGGACGCGGCGGATCTGGTCGAGCTCGATATCGAGCAACACCGAGCATTGATGCTCGCGACCGAGGATCCGGGCTTCTACGAGGATGACAAGTCAACAGAACCGGGCATCATCAAAAAAGGTTACGGCGACATCGACGCTGCCTTCCGCAACGCCCATGCCGTTGTTTCGCTTGAGCTTTCAGTCGGCCGTCACAGCGGCGTGCCGATGGAAACGCGCGGCGCTATCGCGAATTACGACGAAAATCGCGATATTTTACAAATGTTTGGCGCCGCGAAGGTGCCGCACTGGAATCGCGACACCATGGCACAAATGCTTGGACAAAAACGTGAATCCGTCCAGCTTTACGAGGGTCATGTCGGCGGCGGCTTCGGTATTCGCGGTGAAATCTATCCGGAAGACGTTCTCGTCTGCGCCGCCGCGTTGAAATTCCGCAAGCCGATCAAATGGATCGAGGACCGGCGCGAACATCTCATCGCCGCCAATCATTCGCGCCAGCAGCATCACAAAATCCGCGCTGCCATCGACGCCGACGGGCACATCCTCGGCATCGACAATGAATTCTTCCACGACAACGGCGCTTACATGCGAACGCACGCGGCGACCGTGCCGGATCTTACCGCCGCGATGTTGCCAGGCCCGTACAAGGTGCCGGCCTATCGCGCGACGGGGCACATCCGCCTCACCAACAAGACGCCCTGCGGCACCTATCGCGCACCGGGCCGTTACGAATCCACCTTTGTTCGCGAGAGGTTACTCGACGCCATCGCCGCCAAGGTCGGCGTCGATGTTGTCGAAATCCGCCGCCGCAATCTGATCGGCAAAGCCGCGATGCCCTATACGCTGGGGCTCGAAACCCTCGGCACCCACATCGTCTATGATTCCGGCGACTACGCGAAGCTGCTCGACAAGACGCTCGCCGCCGCCGATTGGCCTAAACTGCAGCAGGAACTGCGTGCCCGCCGCGCCAAGGGCGAAAAAGTCGGCGCGGGCGTCGCGATGTTCGTCGAGAAAAGCGGGCTTGGGCCGTTCGACACCGTTCGCGTCGAAGTCAAACCCTCGGGCGACATCGAGGTTATCACCGGCGTTGCCTCAATCGGCCAGGGTATTGAAACCGTCATCGCGCAGATCGCCGCAGATGCTCTGGGTGTCGACTACAAGAACATCACCGTCATTCACGGCCAGACCGACCGCATCGATCGCGGCATGGGTGCCTTTGCCTCACGCGTGACGGTGATGTGCGGCGAGGCCACGCGGCTCGCCGCCACGAAGCTGCGCGAGAAGGCACTCACCTGCGCAGCGCAATTAATGCAGACCAGCGCCAAACAGCTCGACATCGTCGATGGCGAAGTCGTGCGCGACGGCGGCGGGCCGTCGATGGCACTTGCTGAGGTTGCACGCGCCATGCCGGACGGTCTGAACGCCGAAGATACATTCGAGTCGACGCACATGGTTTACCCTTACGGTGTTCATGTCGCCGCGGTGCGCATCGATACCGAAACCGGCAGTATCGCCATCGAGCGCTACGTCATGGCCTACGACATCGGCAAGGCGGTGAACCCGAAGCTGGTCGAGGGCCAGATTGCCGGTGGGCTGGCGCAAGGCATCGGCGGCGCGCTGCTGGAGGAATTTCTTTACGACGAGAACGGCGAACCGCTGTCGGTCACCTTCGCCGACTACCTGATGCCGACGGCGCACGAGGTGCCGCCCTCCACCGTGCTTATCACCGAGGACGCGCCAAGCCCGCTCAATGCGCTCGGCCTAAAGGGCGCCGGCGAAGGCGGTACCAATCCGGTCGGTGCCGCGATCGCTTCCGCCATCGATGATGCGCTCGGCATGCCCGGCGCCATTACCGAACTGCCAGTAACGCCGCAGCGGTTGAAAAAGGCAGCTAAAGGTCGCTAGCCCAATTTCTTGAGCAGCATGGCGACGGCGCGCCGTTCTTCAGCCGTCAGTGGCGCCAACGTGGCGGCGGTGATTTCTGCAGCCACTTTCATCGCGGCTTCGGTGACCTCGCGGCCGCGTTCGGTGAGCGCCACGGCACGGCGACGACGATCCTTCGGGTCGGCTAGCGCGGTAACGAAGCCTCGCACAGCCAAGCGGTCGACGACGCCCTTGATCGTCGCGGCGTCGAGATAGATCAATCGGCCGAGATGATTCTGCGAGCAGGGCCCTACTTCGCGGAGCTTCGACAGTGCCGCGAACTGCGTTTGCGTTAGCCCCTCGATCATCCGCGATGTAAAAATGGACGTGTGGCGCTGCATCGCGACGCGCAACAGAAAGCCGATTTGCTCATCGAGGACATAGGTCGTCGTCCCGGTCGCGTCCGGCGCTGGCGTCACCACTTTCAGCTTGTCGCGCGGCATAAATCGGCTGCTTCTGCCTTTTGGCCCTATGAGAATGACCGGGATTAATCGTGCGCGATAGTCCCCCGCCTGTGAATCGTGGTCAAACAGTCAAATAGGCCCGCTGGATTTCGAGGTTCCCAGCAAGATCGGCCATCGAGCCCTGCCAGTGGATTTGACCCTTTTCGAGTACGTAGACCCGGTCCGACACCAGCCGGGCGAAGTGAATGTTCTGCTCGGACAGCAGGATGGATAGCCCCTCTTTCTTCAGCTCGATAATGGTGTTGGCCATCTGTTCGACGATCAGGGGGGCCACTCCCTCGGAAGGTTCGTCCAAAAGCACCAGCAAGGGGTTGCCCATCAGCGTGCGAGCTACGGTCAGCATCTGCTGTTCACCGCCGCTCATCCGGTTGCCGAGCCGATCGGGCATCTCGCCCAGATTGGGGAAGAGTTTAAATAACTTCTCCGGGGTCCATAGCGGCGCCGGTGTGCCGTCCGGAAAGCGGCGCGGCGCCTGAAGGCCGATATCGAGATTTTCCGTTACCGTGAGATCGACAAAGATGCGGCGGTCTTCGGGCGTGAAGCCCAGGCCGAGCCGCGCGATCTCGAACGGCTTGAGACGCGAAATGTCCGCACCGTTGAATTTCACCACACCGCGACGCTCGGCGATCAGGCCCATGATCGTCTTCATGGTCGTCGACTTGCCGGCGCCATTGCGCCCCATCAGCGCGACCACCTCGCCGCGGCCAACATTGAAATTCAAGTCATAGAGAATGCGCGCCGCGCCGTACCACGCGCTGAGGCTTTCGACGTTGAGCATCGCTTCGCTCACGGTGTCACTCCATGAGCCGCGGCGAAGGTCTTGCCGGTACCGAAATAGACTTCTCTCACTTTGGCGTTGTCGCGGATGGCGTCGGCATTGCCATCGGCAATGATGCGCCCCCGCGCGAGCACGATGATACGGTCGGCATAAGCGAACACGACGTCCATCGAATGTTCGGTAAAGAGGACGGAAATGCCGCGCTCCAACACCAGCCGCTTCACCAGATCAATCAGGCCGTGACGTTCCTGCGCGCCCATGCCGGCAGTTGGCTCGTCCATCAGAAGAAGCTTGGGATCGTTAGCGAGCGCGATTGCCAACTCGATGCGCTTGACGTCGCCGTAAGCAAGTTCGCGGCTCGGCCGGTCGACGGCATCCTGCATACCTACCTGTCCGAGCAAATCGATCGCGCGGGCGCGGTGCAACGACGCGGCCGGCTTCCAAAGCCTGTAGGTTTCACCGGCGTGCGAGATCAGCGCCATCTGCACATTCTCGACGACGGTCATCGAGCCGAAGGTCGCGGCGACCTGGAACGTGCGCCCAACACCACGCCGCCAGATGTCGCGCGGCGCAGCCCCGGCGATGTTGCGGCCTTCAAGCAATATCTCACCCGAATCCGGCGACAGTTGCCCGTTGATCATGTTGAAGCAGGTCGATTTGCCCGCGCCGTTCGGCCCGATCATGGCGAGGAACTCGCCGGGCTGAATGGTGAAATCGACTTCGTTGACGGCGCGCACGCCTCCGAAGGCCTTGGACAGCTTGCGTAGTTCGAGCACGCTCATGATGACCCGCCGCGCTTGCGCCAGAAGGCCGTAAACGCGCCGGCGATGCCCTGTGGGAAGGCGAGCACCAGCACCAGAATGATGATGCCGAGAAGTGCGCGCCAGTATTCGGTCTGGCGCATCACCGTGTCTTGAAGGATGGCGTACAGCGAGCCCCCGACGATGGGACCGGTCAACGTCTGGATGCCGCCGAGCAGCACCATCACAAGACCATCGATGGAGCGGCCGACGCTGATGGTCTCCGGCGAGATCGAGCCTTTGGCGAAGGCGAACAAACCGCCGCCAATGCCGCAAATGCCACCGGCTACCGCGAAGGCGAGCCAGTGCACGCGTTTAACATCGATGCCGATGGCTTCGGCGCGCAATGGAGAGTCCCGCCCTGCCCGCATGGCGTAGCCGAATGGCGCGAACAGGAACCGCCGAAGCAAAAGCACGGCGATGACCGTGAGCAACAAGGTCAATACAAAATAGATCCAGGCCTTGTCGAACGGCGGCGGCGGCCATACGCCGATTACGCCGTTGGAGCCGCCTGTAAACCCTTCCCACTGGAACACTGCCGCCCAGACGATCTGGGCGAAAGCGAGCGTCAACATGGCGAGATAGACACCGGACAGCCGCACCGCGAACCAACCGAACAATAGTGCACCCGCGAGCGCCGCAAGAGGCGCGGCCAGAAGCGCAACGCCCATCGGCCAGGCAAGCCATTTCATCAGCAACGCCGCGCCGTAGGCCCCGAGGCCGAAATAGGCGGCGTGGCCGAACGAATGCATGCCGCCCGGCCCCATGATGAAGTGCAGCGAAGTAGCGAAGATCACCGCAATAAGTACGTCGATGCCGAGGATCAGCAGATAAGGCGACGTCTGCGCCAGCAGCGGCAGGCCCATCAAGCCGGCGAGCACGATGACGGCTAGCGTCTTGAGCATCGGCGACGCCGGACGAATCGGCTCTTCGGGCTCAGCGATGGAACGCACCGCGCCTTGCGGCTTGCCGAGCAGACCATAAGGCCGCGCGATCAACACCGCCGCCATCACCAGGAATTCGGCAACCAGCGTCAGCTTGGAGAAATTGATGCTCATGAAGCCGAAATCGACAACGCCGATGCCGATACAAAGCGCCTTGACCTCAGCAATGATGACCGCCGCCAGATAAGCGCCGGTGATCGAACCCATGCCGCCGACCACGACGACGACAAAGGCATCGCCGATGGCGACGAGATCGGTCGCAAGATTGGCCGGCTCGCGCGCCACTTGCAGCGCGCCGCCAAGGCCCGCAAGCGCCGCGCCAAGCACGAACACCGACGTGAACAAGATCGCCTGATTGACGCCGAGCGCGCCGACCATTTCGCGGTCCTGCGTCGCGGCCCGGATCAGGCGGCCGAAGCGGGTCTTGGCCAGCGCGAAATGCAAGATGAGCAACACCGCTGGGCCGATCATCGCCAGAAACAGATCGTATTCGGGCAACCGCCGTCCCAGCACTTCGACGGAGCCGCGCAAGCCCGGTGCACGCGGCCCGAGCAAATCCTCAGGGCCCCACAGCCACAGCGTCATGTCGTTGATCACCAGCACCAACGCGAAGGTCGCCAGCAGTTGGAACAGTTCGGGTGCTCGATAGATACGTCGCAGTAGCAATATTTCGATCAGCGCACCAAACACGCCGACAATCAACGCCGTCGCGACAATGCCGACCCAGAAGCCGAACACGCCGCCGATTTTGGTTGCGAAGGAATAGGCGATGTAGGTCCCCAGCATATACAGGGACCCGTGCGCGATATTGATGATGCGGGTGACGCCGAAAATCAGCGACAGGCCGACGGCGATAAAAAACAGACCGGAGGCGGTTGAAAGCCCGTTAAGCGCCTGAAACAGGAATGCGCTGAAGGTCATGGCCTGCTTCTTATCCCTCCCCTCGTTTGAGGGGAGGGATCGAGGAGATTAGTTCGCTTCTGCCGGACGCAGCTTCTTCACCTCTGCGTCGCTCGGCAGCACGTCTTTGCCGTCGACATATTTAAAGTCGACCATGGTGCCCTTGCCACCTTCAAGCGCGAGCTTGCCAACGTAAGCGCCCATCGTCGCCTGATGATCGCTGGCGCGATAGCT
>DASYCM010000332.1:0-13220 GCA_036500165.1 Pseudolabrys sp. | reverse complement strand
ATTCAACTGGTCGACCTTGATCGCCAACAAGGATCGCGAGATCGACCGGCTCGAAGCGGCCTATTTCTCGACGCTCGATCGCTACAAGGTGCAGGTCGTGCGCGCTCGCGCCGTCATCGAGGACGCGCACACCGTGCGCCTATCGACTGGCGCCAAAGTGCGCGCCGAAACCATTCTGGTCGCCACCGGCGGCTGGCCGCATATGGGCCCGACAATTCCCGGCATCGAACACGCGATCTCGTCCAACGAAGCTTTTCATCTGACTGAATTACCCAAGCGTATCCTGGTGCAGGGCGGTGGCTACATCGCGGTCGAGTTTGCTTGCATCTTCGCCGGCCTCGGCAGCGACGTGACTTTGGTCTATCGCGGCGAGAACATTCTGCGCGGTTTTGACGACGATATTCGCGAGCATCTGCGCAACGAGATGCAGTCGCGTGGCATCAAGGTGCTGTGCGGCCATACCGTCGATGCGATTGAAAAATCAGGCGATGAATATGTGAGCACGTTGTCGGACGGCAAGAAGATCACAACCGACAAGATCATGTTCGCGATTGGCCGCCGGCCGAATGTCATGGGCATCGGCTGCGAAACCGTGGGCCTGAAGTGTCACGAGCACGGTGGTGTCGAGGTCGATGAATACTCGCGGACCGTGGTGCCGAGCATCTATGCCGTCGGCGACGTCACCAACCGCGTCAACCTCACGCCGGTGGCGATCCGTGAAGGTCATGCGTTTGCCGACAATGTTTACGGCGGCAAGGACATCAAGGTCGACCACGCCAACGTGCCGACCGCGGTGTTCTCGGAGCCCGAGCTTGGCGTCATCGGTCTGACCGAAGCGCAGGCGCGCGAGCAGTACCCGGTGCTTGACGTCTTCAAGACGACCTTCCGGCCGATGAAGGCGACCTTGTCCGGCCGCGCCACTCGCGTTTTGATGAAGCTCCTGGTCGACGGTGTTTCGGGGAGGGTGGTCGGCTGCCACATCGCCGGCCCGGACGCGGGCGAAATGATCCAGTTGATCGGTGTTGCGGTGAAGATGGGCGCGACCAAAGCCGATTTCGACGCCACGGTGGCGGTCCACCCGACCATGTCCGAGGAATTGGTCACGATGCGCGAGCCGGCCATGAGCTATGGCCGCAAAGCCGCCGAATAGCTATTTAGGGCCTTAACCGGCCTTGTCCCGAATATCTGGCATTGGCTGGGGGGGGCGTGTATAACGCCCCGCAAATGTTGGAGTATTCGTGATGGCCGAACGTTGGACGCCTGATAGCTGGCGCAAAAAGCCGATTCAGCAGGTACCGGATTATCCGGACCGGAAGGCTTTGGCTGATGTCGAAAAGCAGCTTGCGACGTTCCCGCCGCTGGTTTTTGCAGGCGAGGCACGCAACCTGAAGAAGCATCTGGCGCGCGTTGCTAACGGTCAGGCTTTCCTGCTGCAAGGCGGTGACTGCGCCGAAAGCTTCGCCGAACACGGCGCCAACAACATCCGCGATTTCTTCCGCATGTTCCTGCAGATGGCGGTGGTGCTGACCTATTCGGCGGCGGCGCCCGTCGTGAAGGTCGGCCGCATTGCCGGCCAGTTCGCCAAGCCGCGTTCGTCGCCAACCGAGAAGCGGGATGGTCTCGAATTGCCGAGCTATCGCGGCGACATCATCAACGACAACGCCTTCACGGCGGAATCGCGCACGCCAGATCCGCGCCGTCAGCTCGACGCCTACCGGCAGTCGGCGGCAACGCTCAACCTGCTGCGCGCTTTCGCGCAAGGCGGCTACGCCAACCTCGCCAGCGTGCGGCAGTGGATGCTCGGCTTCGTCAAGGACTCGCCGCAGTCGCGCCGTTACGTCGAGTTGTCGGAGCGCATTTCCGAAGCGCTCGGCTTCATGCAGGCCTGCGGCCTCGACCTCGAAAGCCATCCTGAACTGCGTACGACGGATTTCTATACGAGCCATGAAGCGTTGCTGCTCGGCTTCGAGGAAGCTTTCACGCGCGTCGACTCGACGACGGGCGATTGGTACGCCACGTCTGGCCACATGATCTGGATCGGCGACCGTACGCGCCAGCACGATCACGCGCATGTCGAATACGCGCGCGGCATCAAGAATCCGATCGGCCTGAAGTGCGGCCCGTCGCTCAAGGCCGACGATCTGTTGCGCCTGATCGACGTGCTCAACCCGGAAAACGAAGCCGGACGTATGACGCTGATCGGCCGCTTCGGCGCCGAGAAGGTCGGCGACCAACTGCCGGGGCTGATCCGTGCCGTGAAGAAGGAAGGCCGCGTCGTGCTGTGGTCGAGCGACCCGATGCACGGCAACACCATCACTTCAGCGAGCGGCTATAAAACTCGGCCGTTCGATTTGATCCTGAAGGAAATTCGCAGCTTCTTTGAGATACATCAGGCCGAGGGCACCTATGCCGGCGGCGTGCATCTAGAAATGACCGGGCAGAACGTCACCGAATGCACCGGCGGCGCGCGCGCGATTTCCGATGCCGATCTCAACGACCGCTATCACACGGTCTGCGATCCGCGGCTCAATGCCGAGCAGGCCATCGACATGGCGTTCCTTCTCGCCGAACTGCTCAAGAAAGAGCGCAGCGGCATCGTGAGGCCGCTGCCGGCAGCGGCAGGGCTGTAACGGTCACGGCGCGGCGGGCTGCCAGTCATGCAGCCCGCCCGATTGCCGTGCCGAAGGGCAGGGGTTAAATCTTCGCCATGAAGTTTTGGCCATGAACGCGCGTCCCGCCGACAAACTCGCGATTGCGGTCGCTCAACTCAACTCGACGGTCGGCGATATCGCCGGCAACGCCGAGAAGGTGCGGCGTGCGCGCGTCGAAGCGACCGCCCAAGGCGCCGATCTGGTCGTTTTCCCGGAACTGTTCATCGCCGGTTACCCGCCGGAAGACCTCGTTCTCAAGCCCGCGTTCCAGGCGTCCTGCCGCGCCGCCATCGAGGCGCTGGCGCGCGAGACGGCGACGCCGGGGCCGGCGATGCTCGTCGGCAGCCCCTGGGTTGACGGCGGCAAGCTCTATAACGCGGTGGCGCTACTCGATGGCGGCGCGATCACAGCGCTGCGCTATAAGGTCGATCTGCCGAACTACGGCGTGTTCGACGAAAAGCGCGTGTTCGCGGCAGGCCCCATGCCGGGTCCGGTGAATTTCCGCGGCGTGCGCCTTGGCGTGCCGATCTGCGAGGACATCTGGGGCGAGGAAGTCGTCGACTGCCTCGCCGAAACAGGTGCCGAACTCCTCGTCGTGCCGAATGGTTCGCCCTACTGGCGGCAGAAGGGCGACGTCCGCCTCAACGTCGCCGTGGCGCGCGTCACCGAACGTGGCCTCGCGACGATCTACGTCAATCAGGTCGGCGGGCAGGATGAACTGGTGTTCGACGGCGTGTCGTTCGGCCTGCATGCTGATTGCTCGCTGGCGTTCCAGCTCGGCGGCTTCCAGGAAGCGATCGTCACCACCCAATGGGTGCGCAAGGGCGACACCTGGCGCTGCGAGAACGGGCCGGTGGTCGCCACGGTCGAAGCCGACAAGGCCGATTATTCGGCCTGCGTTTTGGGCTTGCGCGATTACGTCAACAAGACCGGATTTCCCGGCGTCGTGCTCGGCCTGTCGGGCGGTATCGACTCGGCGCTGGTTGCGGCGATGGCGGTGGATGCGCTCGGACCGGAGCGTGTCCGCTGCGTCATGCTGCCGTACAAGTACACGGCGCAGGAATCGCTTGACGATGCCGCCGCCTGTGCCAAAGCGCTTGGCATGAAGTACGAGATTACGCCGATCTCGGCGGCGGTAGAAGGTCTGGAAGGGGCGCTCGCGGCAACGTTCAAGGGGCTGCCGCGCGACGTCACGGAAGAGAATTTGCAATCGCGCGCGCGGGGCACGATCCTGATGGCCATCTCCAACAAGTTCAATCTGATGGTCGTCACCACCGGCAACAAGTCGGAAATGTCGGTTGGCTACGCGACGCTATATGGCGACATGAACGGCGGCTTCAATCCGATCAAGGATCTCTACAAGACCGAAGTGTTTCGTCTCTCGCGGCTGCGCAATGTCTGGAAGCCGGACGATGCGATGGGGCCGGACGGCGTCGTCATTCCGGAAAGCATCATCGTTCGTCCGCCGACCGCCGAGCTGCGCGAGAACCAAAAGGACGAGGACTCTCTCCCGCCATACTCGGTGCTCGATCCGATCTTGGAGCGTCTGGTCGAACGCGAAGAGCCGGTATCGTCGATCATTGCCGCCGGTTTCGAACGTGACACGGTGGTGCGCATCGAGCGGCTGCTCAATATCGCCGAATACAAGCGCAGGCAGGCCGCGCCGGGCGTGAAAGTGACGCTGAAGAATTTCGGCCGCGACCGCCGCTATCCGATCACCAATCGCTTCCGCGATCCGGGCACGCCGCTACCGGCGCCCGACGTATCGCTGGTCACCGGCAAGCCGGCGAAATCCGAAGCGTTTGATTTCTAGATACTAGCGAACCGGCAGGAAGCTCGGGCCAACCGTGCGCACGGTGCGCTTGCTCGGATCGACTTCACCCGGCGCTTCGGCGAGCGGGGCGGGATCGCCGCCTTGCGTCTTGGCGCGTGGGTCGACGCGGATCGGCTTGCCGTCGGCGCCAATGCGCGGCGTCGACATTTGCTTTGCCGTCTTGTCGGTCACGACGACATCGCCGGGCGCAACTGTCGCATCCGGAATGGCCTTGAGCGCATCGGCCCAGCTTTCGCCGGGGCGCCGGCAACTGCACGTCGGATTGACCTGCTTGCGATAGGCGAAGGCCGTCGGCAGCGCGCTATAGGGCTGACCGTTGATCGACACCGCCTGACCCACTTCCTCGCCAGGATTGTGATACGAATACAACGCGACTTCGGACGCCGGGCACATGCGCTGACAGGTCTGCTCGTCGTCGCGGAAGTGGTCCGACGAGGTCGCGAACGAGATCGGATAATAATAGCCGTCGCAGGTGCGCACGCAGATGGTGCGGAAAGTGCCGCCCATCGCGCCGGGCGCGGAGGAGTTGACGGTAGCGTTGTTGTTGCCGAACAGGCGATCGAAGAAACCGTCCTGCTGTCCGGAGAGCGCGGCCGAGCGATACTGCGCACCGCAGTTGTTATTGCCGAGCTGAACCAGAATATTCTGGCGCTCCGCCAGACGTTCCGACGTGCCGCCATTGAGACGTTCCAGCGCGCCCTGCGTGTTTTCCAGATTGGAACGCTGCTGACCGATCTGCCGGGTCAGCGGGCCGCATTGCGGCGGCGGATTGTCGAATATCGAGAAGAAGCCGGAGCTTTCGCAATTCATTCTGCGGCTTTGGGCGACGAGACGGTCGACCTCCATCTGCTGGCGATTGACGGCGTCCTCGGCGCGGCGGATCTGCTCGGCGCGGGCCGGGTCGGCGTTGCCGCCGCTGAACGAGGCGAGTTGCGCCTCAAGCCGCTGGCACACCGGGTTTGGCGATTGCGCGAAAGCGGCCGTCGTGGCCGACACTACGATCGCCGCCACGGCTGCAAATTTCGTAACAGGTCCCATCATGGGAGGGGATTTTAGAGAAAAAATCATGGCGTTGCGAGCCTTGCCCGTGCGGCTTCCGACCGCAGATTCCACAGGACGCCGGCGATGATGATGAGGGCGCCGAGCAGCACGAAAATATCGAGCCGTTCGCCGTAAAAAGCCCAGCCCACCACCGCGATCAAGGGAATACGCATGAAATCCAGTGGAACCACCAACGTTGCGTCGCCGGAGCGGAACGCGTTGCTCAGGCAGAAGTGAGAGGTCAGACCTGCGATACCGACCCCGATTGCGGGCAAAATATGACGCATATCGAGATTGAGCAGCGTCGCCGGATTGCTGCCCAGGAGCGATAGCGGGAACTGGATCACCGCCATCCAGAAGATGATGGCGAAGGTCGTTTCGGTTGCGGTGAGCTTTTTCGTCGCGATCATGACGATGGCGTAGCCGACGGCGGCCGCCAGCACGAGAAATGCCGCCGGATTGAATGCCGCGACGCCGGGCCGCAGGATGACGAGCACGCCGACAAGGCCGAGCACGACCACGCCGAGCCGGCTCGGTGTCATCTTTTCGTGCAGCAGCCAGACGGCAAGCAGGGCGGTCCAGGTCGGCATGGTGAACTCAAGCGAAAACACCATGGCGAGCGGCAGCATCGTCAAGGCGAGCGCCCAGCAGAACTGCGATGCATAGTGGATGCCGTTGCGAGCGACGTGCAACCCCATGCGGTGCGGCCGTGTGTACGGGCGCAACTCGGGGCGAACCAGCAACAAGACCAGAAGCACCAGCAAGGCAACGCCGCTGCGGATGGCGAGGATTTCAAAAATGCTCAGACCCCTGAGGGCCAATTCGCGGATCGATACCGCCATGGCCGAGAAGGAGAGCAGGGCGCCGACCATCCAGAGGACGACGCGGACGAGCTTGTTGGTTATCACGGCGATGTTCGTCGATGCGGGATGGTGAGAGGATCAGCGCGCCGGTGTAGCAGGCCGTATCGCCTGCGTCACTCCGCGTCCGGCTGGTTCTCGGGCCGCGCCTTGTCAAAGGCCGGCAGCTTCAGGCAAGCCGCCTCGACCGCGACAATTTTGGGGAACTTTTCGAGCGGCACCTTTAAACGCCGCGCGTTATAAACCTGCGGAATGAGGCATAGGTCGGCCAGCGTGACGTGCATACCGCAAGTGTATGGCGTCGGCGTAATCATGGTCTCGATGGCCGTGAAGCCTTCAATGACCCAATGATGATACCAGGCATCGATATCGGGCTGCTCATGCTTGAGCACGCGCTTGAGATATTGCAGCGGCAAGAGATTATTGAGCGGATGAATATCGCAGGCGACCATCTGCGCGATGGCGCGCACCTTGGCGCGTTCGAGCGCATCGGGCGGCAGCAGCGCGGGCTCGGGGTGAATGTCGTCGAGATATTCGATGATCGCCAGCGACTGCGTCAGTACTTCGCCGCTGGAAAGTTGCAGCGCGGGCACGCGCTTCTGCGGATTGACCGCGGCAAATTCCGGCGTGCGCTGCTTGCCGCCGTCCTTGGTGAGGTGGATGGGCGTCATCTCGTAGGGCAGGCCCTTGAGATTGAGCGCAATGCGGACCCGATAGGCCGCTGACGAGCGGAAGTAGGTATAAAGTTTCACTGAAGTACCCCGGCGTTGGCTGCGGGGACTGTAGCCGAAAGCTACCGCGGGTCGCCACCCTTGGCGATCTCGGGGACAAGCTGAGCCGAGCGGTCGGTGAGCTTTTTCAGGGCGCGGTCCAGCGCCGCGCAATCGTCGGCGTTGAGGCTGTCCATAAGCTGGTGGACGAAATCGAGAGCGATCGGAGTGAGTTCGTCGTAGATCTCGCGGCCAGCCGGCGTCAGCGACAGGAAGGCTTCGCGCAAGTCGTCGCGATTGGCCTTGCGTGCGACCAGCTTGCGCCGTTCCAGCAGCGCGACGGCACGAGAGACCTTGGTCTTGTGCATATGGCTATGCACGCCTACGGCTTTGGCGGTCATCATGCCGTACTGGCCGAGCGTGACTAGCACGCGCCATTCAGGCACGCCGATTTTGTAGCGTTCGGCATAGACCCGCGACAGCGCTGCCGACACCAGGCTGGCGCAAACGTTCAGCCGATGCGGCAAAAATTCTTCTAGCCTGAGCGCAGCCTGAACCATGTCCGGTTGACCGGGTGCCCGCTGAGCATTGTCGTCAATCATCGTCTGGCTGCCGCGTTCCCGACGTCGAGCCCCCGAAACTGGGGGCGGTATACCGACGTAGAGCGCGACATTGGCTGAAGTTGCGACCGGACGCAACTAGTTTGGAAGTGTTCTAAGCTGTAAGAAGCAAGGGCAATACGTCGCGAGCGGACAGCTTCGCACACGAAAAAGCGCCGGCTATCGGCCGGCGCTCAAATGGCGATTTTGGAACTTTTGGCGGCCCGCTTAGCGGGTGCAGACGATCGCGACGAAGTCGTTGCAGGTCGGACCCTTGCAGCCGCCCGAGCCGCCGGCCGGGATCGAGCCGGTGATCTCGTCGCGGTCGACCTTGCTGAAGGAGGCCGCTTCGGCGAAGTCATGCGATTTGCAGTAGGAGTTGGCCGCCGCCGTGCCGCATTTGGCGCTGGTGGCGAGGCACCGGTCGATGCCGTAGCCGTCGGCGTCGTTAGCGATTATGAACATCTTCCGCTCTGCCGCCTGCGCGCCGGCAACGCCAAGGACCGTGACAAGACCCAAGAGACCACCCAAGAGAACTGTGCGCATACGACCCCCAACCCAAAGCAACGCGCCTTATCGGACGCGAGGGATAAAATGCGACCAATTCGTTAATGCTGAATGAAGCGTTACGGTTTTCCGGTAGGGGAGTGGCCCCTAAGTCCTGAATTTAGCTGGTTTTTACGGCTTTCCGGCGGGCCTTGACGGAATCTGCCGAAGTCATCATTGTGCGTTTTATGAACGGCCTGAACCATGTCTGCGGCATTAGCCGCGAGATTATTAGCTAGCGCACCAGCTGGCTGCGGCCGTCTTTTCTCACCTTCGAGAGCTTAGGGACGCCCGGCCAGCGCGCCGAGGGAAGTCTTTACGATGGAGCTCAAGCTCTACGATACGCTGACGCGCGAGAAGCGGACGTTCGTCCCGATCGATCCTGCACGCGTGCGCATGTATGTGTGCGGGCCGACGGTCTACGACTATGCCCATATCGGCAATGCACGCCCGGTGATTGTGTTCGACGTGCTGTTCCGGCTGCTGCGGCACGTCTACGGCGCGGAGCACGTTACCTATGTTCGCAACATCACCGACGTCGACGACAAGATCAACGCGCGCGCGTTGCGTGACTATCCGCGCCTGCCGTTGAATGACGCCATCCGTAAAGTGACGGATGCGACCGAGATGCAGTTTCAAGCCGACGTTAAGGAACTTGGCTGTCTGCCGCCCACGCACCAGCCCCGAGCGACTGAATTTGTGTTGCCGCGTGCCGATGGCAAAACTGACATGGTCAGCCTCATTAAGCAGTTGCTCGAGCGAGATCATGCCTACGAGGCGAATGGAGAAGTTTTGTTCGACACCTCCTCGATGCCGGACTACGGGGCGCTGTCGGGACGCAACCTCGATGAGCAGCAGGCCGGCGCACGGGTGGCCATCGACGAACACAAAAAACACCCAAACGATTTTGTGTTGTGGAAGCTGTCTTCACCTGACGAGCCAGGGTGGGACAGTCCGTGGGGGCGCGGGCGGCCGGGCTGGCACATTGAATGCTCGGCGATGTCGGCTGCGTATCTAGGAGATGTATTCGACATTCACGGCGGCGGGCTGGATCTGATTTTTCCGCACCACGAGAATGAAATTGCCCAATCGCGCTGTGTGCACGGCACATCGGTGATGGCCAATTATTGGATGCACAATGGCTTCTTGCAGGTCGAAGGCGAGAAAATGTCGAAGAGCCTCGGCAACTTCTTCACGATCCACGAATTGCTGGCCGACTGGCCGGGCGAGGTGCTGCGGCTCAACATGCTGCGCTCGCATTATCGCCAGCCGATCGACTGGACTGTCAAAGGTCTGGAAGAAAGCTGGAAGGCGCTGGCGGCCTGGACCTCAGTTCCGGAATTCGCGGAGAGCCATGACGAGAAATTGGCGCCTGCCGTGCTCGAGGCGCTGGCTGACGATCTCAACACGCCGATGATGGTGGCGGCCTTGCACGCGATGCACGGCAAGGACGAGGGCGCCGCACTCGCCGCGACGTTGCGTGCACTTGGCTTCAAGAAGCGTCCGGAAAGCAAGAAGGTCGTTGACGCCGCGGTCGTTCAAAGCCTGATCGCGCAGCGTCTCGAAGCGCGCCGCGAAAAGAACTTCAAGGAATCTGACCGCATTCGCGATGAACTCGTCGCCATGGGCGTCGTCATCAAGGATGCCAAAGATGCCAAGACCGGCGAGTTGACCACCACGTGGGAGGTCGCCCGCTGATGGCAACCGCTCATCCCAAACTCGCGTTGCGGCCGTTCCTGCCTGAGGATGCGCAGGTGATGGCGGAGATTTTCCGTGCCAGCATCATGGACTTGACCGGCGACGACTATTCCGAGGCCCAGCAGGAAGCCTGGGCCTCCACCGCCGACGATGATGTGGCTTTCGGCAAAAGGCTCGGCCAGCAGCTCACGCTTGTCGCGACGCTTGAAGGCTCGCTGGTCGGCTTCGCGTCGCTCGGGCCCGGTGGCAAGATCGACATGCTCTATGTGCATCCGGCCGCGGCCGGGCAGGGCGTCGCTGCCATGCTGATCGATGCCCTTGAAAAACTCGCCGGCGCACGCAAGGCCGAGAAACTGATCGTGGACGCCAGCGACACCGCGCGCGGCTTTTTCGAAAAACGCGGCTATGTCGCACAGCAGCGCAACACCGTCACCGTCGGCGATGAATGGCTCGCCAACACAACTCTGTACAAAGCGCTCGCCAAACGGGAGGCCTTATGACAAAGCCCGACACACCGTTTCCGCGTCATTGGCTTTATTACATTGTCTTGAAATACGGCGTGATGCTCGCCGCCGCGGTGCTCGCGTTCTACGTCGTTTACCGGCTGGCCTGAGGCGCAAATGAAACGCCACCATGTCATCATGGCCGCCGTCGCGATCGTTGTCGGCGTCGCATTGCTCTCGAATTATTATCTCTGGTAGCGGAGCCATGCCGAAAGAGCGCCTCTATCTGTTCGACACCACGCTGCGCGATGGCGCGCAGACGAATGGCGTTGACTTTACGCTGGCGGACAAGCTGGCGATTGCGGGGATGCTCGACGATCTCGGTATCGATTACGTCGAGGGCGGCTATCCGGGCGCCAATCCGACCGACACCGAATTTTTCTCGGAAGACCGCAAGCTCGATACGACTTTCACCGCCTTCGGCATGACGCGGCGGCCGGGCCGTTCTGCCTCGAACGATCCGGGGCTGGCGATGCTGCTCGATGCCAAGGCGGATGCGATCTGCTTTGTCGCCAAGGCGTGGGACTACCACGTCCGTGTCGCGCTGGAGACGACCAACGAGGAGAACATCGCCTCGATCCGCGACAGTGTGAGCACTGCCAAGGCGAAGGGGCGGGAAGTGCTGCTCGACTGCGAGCATTTCTTCGACGGCTACAAGGCCAATCCGCAATACGCGCTGGCTTGTGCCAAAGCCGCCTATGACGAAGGTGCGCGGTGGGTCGTGCTGTGCGACACCAATGGCGGCACGTTGCCGCACGAAGTCGAGAAGATCGTCGGCGAAGTCGTCAAAGTCATTCCCGGCGACCATGTCGGCATTCATGCGCATAACGACACCGAGCAGGCGGTGGCCAACTCATTTGCTGCTGTGCGCGCAGGCGCGCGACAGATCCAGGGCACGCTTAACGGCCTCGGCGAACGCTGCGGCAACGCCAATCTTGTCTCGATCATCCCGACTCTGCGGCTGAAGCCGGAATTCGCTGGCAAATTCGACATCGGCGTGTCGAACGACGCGATGAAGAAGCTCGCTCATGTTTCGCATGCGCTCGATGAGCGGCTTAATCGCGCGCCGAACCGCAACGCGCCTTATGTTGGCGAAAGCGCCTTCGCGACGAAAGCCGGCATCCATGCGTCGGCGATTTTAAAAGAGCCCGAGACCTACGAGCATGTTGCGCCTGCCGCGGTTGGCAACAAGCGCAAGGTGCTGGTGTCGGAGCAGGCCGGTAAATCGAACGTGCTGGCCGAACTCGAGCGCATCGGGATCAAGGCCGACAAGGATGATCCGCGCATCGGACGCTTGCTCGACATCGTCAAGGAGCGCGAGACGATCGGCTATGCCTATGAAGCGGCCGATGCCTCGTTCGAGCTTTTGGCGCGGCGCACGCTCGGTAAGGTGCCGGATTATTTCGACGTCACCCAGTTCGACGTCAATGTCGAGCAGCGCGACAGCGCCAAGGGCGAGCGCGTCACTGTCACGATGGCCGTGGTCAAGGTGAAGGTCGGCGACGACAACATGATCTCGGCGGCCGAAGGTAACGGCCCGGTCAATGCGCTCGATCTCGCACTGCGCAAGGATCTCGGCAAGTATCAGAAATACATCGATGGCCTGTCGTTGATCGACTATCGCGTGCGTATCCTCAATGGCGGCACCGAGGCCGTGACCCGCGTCATGATCGAAAGCGAGGATGAATCGGGCGAGCGATGGACGACCATCGGCGTGTCGCCCAACATCATCGATGCATCGTTCCAGGCGCTGATGGATTCCATCGTCTTCAAGCTGGTTAAATCCGGCGCGCCTGCGTGAGATAACCATGATCGATCACGTCTCAGTCCCGGTACGTGATCTTGTCGCCGCGACGCGTTTCTATGAAGCCGTGCTGGGCACGCTCGGCATTTTGAAACTCGAAGTGCGGCCCGCGACCGTCGGCTTCGGCAAAAAATATCCCGAGTTCTGGATCAATTCGCGCAGTGCAACGCCGGCGCTGCCTGAAAATTTCGGTGGTCACGTTTGCTTTCGGGCGCGTTCGACCGAACTGGTCGACGCCCTTCACGCTGCGGCGTTGAAAGAAGGCGGATCGAGCGACGGCGCGCCCGGTTTGCGGCCGCAGCATGGCGAGGGCTACTACGCCGCCTTCATCCGCGATCTGGACGGCAACCGCATTGAAGCGGTGACCTTTATCCAAGCCGGGTAACTACAGTTTCTCCGGCGAGACCGCCCGCATTTTCTTGGCGTCTTCCGAGACGGAAGCGGCCGCCTTCTGCAACATCGGCAAAATGTCTTCGGTCTTGTTGGCGATCAGCAGATCGAAATTGAATTCGGCGCGGATGAACTCGGTCTTGCGCATATGATCGAGCAGGGCGCAGAGCGGATCCCAGAACTTCTCGATGTTGGCGAGCAGGATCGGCTTCTTGTGGCGGCCGAGTTGCGCCCAGGTCATCTGTTCGACGACTTCCTCGAGCGTGCCGATGCCGCCCGGCATGGCGACGAAGGCGTCGGCAATCTCGAACATCTTGCGTTTGCGCTCGTGCATGTCCTTGGTGACCATGAGGCTGGGGCCGATGCGGCCGGCGCGCTCCTTGGTCAGCAGGAATTCCGGGATGATCCCGTCGATGTGGCCGCCGCCGGCGCGGACTGCATCAGCCACGGTTCCCATCATGCCCATGTCGCCGCCGCCGTAGACGAGGCCGATGCCGTTTTGGGCCATGATCGTGCCGAAGTCGGTGGCGGATTTGACGAAGGCTGGGTTGGTGCCGGGGCCGGAGCCGCAATAGACGCAGATT
>DASYCM010000331.1:0-15753 GCA_036500165.1 Pseudolabrys sp. | reverse complement strand
GACCAGTCGATGCGGCGCAACACCAGAAAGCCGCGGTTGAACCACGACGAGAACAGGTGAACGAAATCGTCATCGACCGAAGCAAGATCGGCACGCTTTGCTAGGACGTCCAGCAATTGCTCGCGCATGCGCACCAGCAAGGCCGTGCCGCCTGGCGCGAGATTGAGGCGGCGGAACAGTTCCTGGCGGCGCGGTTCCGACGCGGCATGGACGCCGGCGGCAGTCTGGTCGCTGGGCTTTTCTTTCCAGGTGGCGATGGCCTTTTCCAGGCGAGCGGGTTCGGTGCCGAAACGCAGCGCCAAGGCCTCGAAGAAGGCGATGCGCGGGCCAACGGTCAGTTCCGTGTAGCGACCGAGGATTTCACGCGCCAGCGCGGCACCCGACGCCTCACCGCGGCCCGACAACAGGTCTTCGCATAACTCGACGAGGCTCTCCGAATGCGTCGCGGCATCGACTCGCCGACTCCGGTCGAGCAGCGCGCGGCCGCGATCGGAAATCGTCTGGAGGAGTTCCCCGAAGAAGGATGTATTCATTTCGGCCTATTTTCCCAGACCCATGAGATGGTCAGGCAACCACGTGGCGACGCCCGGTACAAAGCACAATATCACAACGGCCAGGATCATCAGTCCAACAAATGGTAGCACGCCCCACATCACGTCGCTGAGCGGAATATCCGGCGCAATATTTTTGATGACGAAAATATTCAACCCCACCGGGGGGTGAATTAGACCCAGTTCCATGACGATGGTCATCACCACGCCAAACCAGATCAGGTCAAAATCGGCCGCTCGCAGCGGCGGCAAAATAATAGGCGCCGTCATCAGGATGATCGATACCGGCGGCAGGAAAAAGCCCAGAACCACGACCATAAGTAGAATGACGGTCAGCAACACCCAGGGCGACAGGTGCAGGGCGACGACCCACTGCGCCGTCGACTGGCTGATGTGCAAATAGCTCATGACATAGGAGTAGAGCAGCGACATGCCGATAATCAGCATCAGCATGGTCGACTCACGCAGGGTCGAGGTCAGAATGGGTTCTAGATCGCGCGCGCTCCACACGCTGTAGATGACCGCGATCAGCACTAGAGCGAGCACGGCGCCAAGGCCCGCGGTCTCTGAAGGCGTGGCGTAGCCGCCATAGAGCGCAACCATGACGCCGGTCAGCAAAATCAGGAACGGCAGCACCCGCGGCAACAGCGCAAACTTGTCGCGCGTCGTCATGGTGTCTTCGCGGAGCAACTCCGACGTCTCACCGGTTTTTTCGAGATGCGCCTTGGCCCGCTTGAACTCAAGCCGGAAGCGGAACATCGCGTAGCCCGCAAACATAACGACCAGCAGCAGCGCGGGGCCAATAGCAGCGAGGAACAGCCGACCGAGCGATTGCTCGGCGGCAACCGCGTACAGGATCATTGTGATCGACGGTGGCAGCAGAATGCCAAGCGTCCCGCCGGCGGCAATAAGACCGGCGGCAAAGCCACCCGAGTAGCCGTGCTTGCGCATTTCCGGAATGCCGGCCGAGCCTATCGCGGAACAGGTCGCGGGCGAAGAACCGGCCATCGCGGCGAACAAGCCGCAGGCGAAGACATTGGCGATGCCAAGGCCGCCCGGAAACTTGTGCAGCCAGGCATGTAAAGCGCCGTAGAGATCCTGACCGGCACGCGAACGTCCAATCGCCGCGCCTTTAAGAATAAACAGCGGGATCGACAACAGCGTGATCGACGCCATTTCCTCGTAGACGTTTTGCGAAATAGTATCGACCGACGACGCCGGCATGAACATGATCATGAAGGTCGTCGCCACCGCGCCGAGCGCGAAGGCGATCGGCATGCCGGCAAACATCACAAGCAGGGTCGCGCCGCCGTAAAGCAAACCGATAGCAAGCGTGCTCATACAGCCTCACTCCGGCGGCGCCATTGCGCGACAATCTGAAACAGGACCTGGATGGTCAGCAGCGTCATGCCGGCTGTCATCAATGAATAGGGAATCCACAGCGGCGGCTGCCAGGTCGAGCTCGACCGGTACCCTTCGACGATCGCCTCTTCGAGCAGCAACCAGGACTTCCACGAGAAGAAAGCGCAGAACGCAAAAGTGGCGATATCGACGACGAAAAGCCGCCAGCGGTTGACGTTGTCCGACAGGAGGCTCGACACCGCCTCAATCGCCACGTGGCCGCGCCGCGCCTGCACCGCAGCGGACGACATGAAGATCGAGCCGACGATGAGGAAGACGGAAATCTCGTCCTGCCAGTCGGTCGAGTAATGCAGGAAGTAGCGCGTAACGACGCCATAAGTGAGCACGAAGGCCGCGGCCACCAGCGCAACCGATGAAATCGTCACGATCACGCGGTTGACCGCATGGAGAATGCGGCCGGGAACGCCGACGGCAACCGGTTGGGCTACCGCCGGGTTTTCTATGCCCGCTTCTTCAAGGCTATGCGCCATTCTTGAGTCCGTTCAGATGCGTGAGACGATCACGACACCTGGACTTGTTCGGCGAGCTTGATCAGTTCGGCCGACAGCGGCGTTTTCTGCGCGTAATCCTTCCACGCCGTATCGCGAGCGATAGCGCGCCATTTCTCGACGGTCTTTTCGTCGAGATCGAGAACCTTGGCGTTTTTCTTGCCGTAGACCTGGGCCACTTCCTGATCGTCGGCCATCGCTTCCTTGGTGCCGAATTCTTCCATTTCGGCGCCAAGCTTTACGATGGCGTCCTGCTGATCCTTCGGCAGCTTGTCGAAAATCTGCTTCGACATGATAAGCGGCTCGAGCATGAACCAGTACGACTTGCCACGGCCGGTCGTGAGCGTCTTTGCCACTTCTTCCAGCCGGAACGAGATCAGACTGGTCGACGAAGTGATCGCCGCGTCGCAAGCGCTGGTCTGCATGGCGGCGTAGATTTCGTTGGACGGGATCGACAGCGTCGAGGCGCCTGCGGCCTGCAACACCATATCCATTTCACGGCTGCCGCCGCGAACCTTCAGTCCCTTGACGTCTTCCGGATTGACGATCGACGCCGCACGGCTGGCAACGCCGCCGGCCTGCCAGATCCACGACACGATAATCACGCCCTTCTCGGCGAGGAAATCGGTAAAGCGCTTGCCGATTGGTGAGGTCTTCCACGCAGCGCCCTGTTTGTACGAACTGACCAGGCCCGGCATCAGGCCGATGTTGAGTTCGGCGAACTCACCGCCGGCGTAGGATATCGGATAGAAGCTGAGGTCGAGCGCGCCTTTGCGCACCGCCGAGAACTGCGCCACGGTCTTCATCAGCGACGAGTTCGCATAGACCTGCGACTCAAGCGCGCCGCCGGTACGTTTGGTGAGTTCGGCGCCGAAGCGCTGGCAAAGCCGGTCGCGGAAATCGCCCTTGTCGATCGTGCCGCCCGGAAACTGGTGCGAAATCTTCAGCGTCTGCGCGGCAAAACCAAGCCGCGACATGGAGATGACGGCCGGCATGGCCAAGGCGGTGGTAATGATTTTGCGCCGATTGATTTTCATGTGCGTTTCCTCTGTGCGTTTCCGTGTACGTGCGGGTGTGCCCCCTGCATTGCCCGACATATAGACAAAATCCCGCCGGTAAGCCACAGAGCCGGGCTGCCTTAGCCGCGCCGACTTCGTACCGCACTGCAAAAAGGATTTACGACCCATGCCCAAACCGCTTGCCGGTGTCCGCGTTCTCGAGCTTGCCCGCATTCTTGCCGGCCCCTGGGCCGGTCAGATGCTTGCCGACCTCGGCGCCGACGTCATCAAGGTTGAGCGCAAGGGCACCGGCGATGACACGCGCGGCTGGGGGCCTCCCTTTGTCGAAGGCGTCGACGGCAAGCACATCGGCTCGGCCTATTTCCATGCCGCCAATCGCGGCAAGCGCTCGATCGAGATGGATTTCGAGAGCGAGGAAGGCAAGCGCATCGTTCGCAAGCTGGCGGCCAAGTCGGACATTCTCATCGAGAACTTCAAGGTCGGCGGACTTGCCAAGTTCGGCCTCGACTACAAGAGCCTAAAGGACGAATGCCCGAAACTGATATACTGCTCGGTCACAGGCTTCGGTCAGGACGGCCCCTACGCCAAGCGCGCGGGCTACGACCTGATGGCGCAGGGCATGGGCGGCGTCATGGATCTGACCGGCACGGCCGACGGGGAACCAACGCGCGTCGGCGTTCCGATGTCGGATATCTTCACCGGCTGCTATTCGGTGATCGGCATTCTCGCCGCACTGCAGGAACGCAATCGAACAGGCAAGGGTTGCTACGTCGACACTGCGCTGGTCGACTCCACCGTCGGCATTTTGTCGAACCAAGCGCTCAACTATCTCGTCTCCGGCAAGGTGCCGAAGCGCGTCGGCAACGCGCACGCCAATATCGTGCCCTATCAGGTGTTCCCGACATCGGATGGTTACGCCATCGTCGCCACCGGCAACGACAATCAATACATCAAGTTCTGCAACGTCCTCGGCGCGCCCGAACTGGCTCAGAACCCTGCCTACAAAGACAATGTCGGCCGGCTCACGCACCGTGAAGAACTGATTGGCAAGCTTTCCGCTCTCACTGAAAAGATGAAACGCGACGACCTTCTTGCGAAACTCGAAGCACAGGGCGTACCCGCCGGCCCGATCAACAATGTCGAGCAGGTGTTCGAAGACCCGCAAGTCATCCACCGCGGCATGAAGCTCGAACTGCCGAGCAAGGCAGCCAAGGGCGGCACAATTCCCGGCGTGCGCACGCCGATCGTCATCGACGGCTGGCGCGCCGCGTCGGAACACCCTGCTCCGCTGCTCGGCGAACACAGCGCCGACATTCTCAAAGAAATCGGCGAAGGCTGATTTAGAAGATCACCACGTCAGCGTTCGGGCGTTCTCGGCGAAGATGAAGCTCTGCGTATAGCCGGGGCGTCCCATCTGCACGCCGGGAACGAGGTCTTCCGTCTTCAGCCCGAACTCGGCCATGCAAGGCCCGCACATCAGCACGACGCCACCATCCTTGATGAAATCGGCAATGATCTCGCGCGGCGGACGCTGCATCGACGGCTTCATCTCTTGCTCGCCGGTTTTGGCGGCAAGCTTCACGGCATCGAGATTGAGGAAGATCGCGACCGGATGACCTTGCTTCAGGGTCGCGTGTGCGAAGTGAAGCCCCATCCAGCCGCGCCACGAATCCCCGGTCGTCATATTGATGAACAACGGGTTTTTCTCAGGCGCGCTGGCGGCGATCTGGTCGGCGTCATGCGCCTGACCGCGCGACACCGCGAATGCCAAAGCCAGCCCGGCCATCAGTCCGAGCGCGAAAATCATCATACGGCGCATGCATCATCCCCTACCGAATCCGACGGCCTCATGTTGCCACGCAATACGTATTCACCAAAGCCTTCCGGGAGACCCTTGACCCCTGCCCTGATGCGGGAGGACGCTTGATCCAAGCCGGCGCGGTTCAAGCGACCGGCAACCCGGGGGAGACGATGAAGGCATTGATCAAAGCAGCTTTCGCTTGCGTGATTTCCGTCGCCGCGTTTCCGGCGTTTGCCGCCGACGCACCGCGTTTCGAAGTCGACGCGTCCTGGCCGAAAACACTGCCGAACAACTGGATCATGGGTCAGGCCGCCGGCGTCGCCGTCGACGCGCAGGATCATGTCTGGGTTATCCAGCGTCCAAAGACGCTCACCGACGATGAAAGGGCTGCGAGCCTGACGCCGCCGCGCACCAAGTGCTGCGTGCCAGCGCCGCCAGTCATGGAATTCGATACTGACGGCAAACTGGTGCGCGCCTGGGGCGGTCCCGGCGAAGGTTACGATTGGCCGGAAAACGAGCACGGTATCAACATCGACTCCAAAGGCTTCGTCTGGGTCGCCGGCAACGGCAACAATGACGGCCTTGTCCTGAAATTCACCCGCGAGGGAAAGTTCGTCCTGCAAATCGGCAAGAAGGGCCCCCAGACCAACAGCCTCGACACCACGCGGCTCGGCCGCCCGGCCGATACCGAAGTCGATCCGGCAACCAACGAAGTTTACGTCGCCGACGGTTATCAAAATCATCGCGTCATCGTGTTCGATGCCGACACCGGCGCCTTCAAGCGGATGTGGGGCGCCTACGGCAAGCCGCCGGCCGACGAAAAGGTCACCTACAATCCATCGGCGCCGCCGAGCCAGCAATTCGGCAACCCGGTACATTGCGTGCGGCTATCGAAGGACGGCCTGGTCTATGTCTGCGACCGGCAGAACGATCGCATTCAGGTGTTCCGCAAGGACGGCACATTCGTGAAAGAGTTCATCGTTGCCAAGGACACGCTGGCGAATGGCTCGGTGTGGGATATGCGGCTATCGGTCGATCCGGCGCAAAGCTTCATCTTCAATGCGGATGGCGCCAACAACGAAGTACGCACGCTCGCCCGCGAGGACGGCCAGATCATCGGCGCTTTCGGCCGCAACGGCCGTCAGGCCGGTGAATTTCACTGGGTGCACAATCTCGCCATCGACAGCAAAGGCAACCTCTATACGACCGAGGTCGATACCGGAAAGCGCGCACAGAAATTCAAGGCGCTGTCGGCACGTTAGCGCCGTCGCACGCTGACGGATTGCAGGATGACCGTGTCGCCTTTCCAGGCGAGACGAACCAATGTGTTACCGCGACTCGGCGAAGCATTGCCGTCATTGCTGTGCCACAGCGGCGTGGTCGCCGTCATGCGCCGGTAGTCGGGATAGATGCCCTTCAAGGCGGCGAGGCCTTTCGGCAAACGCTTATTCAACGTGTCAAGCCACGACGTAGTGTCGACGACATGCCATTCTGATTGACGCCAGACATAAAGCCGCTCGCGATTAAAATTCCCCGTGCCTGTATCAAATCCGGGAAAAAGCAGAAGCGTCCTGCCCGCGGATTTGATCAACTCCGGATCTGAAAACGGCCCACCGACGTTTTCCGGCACGAACAAGATTCGCAGTTTATCGCCGCTGGCTCGCTCGAAGATTAGAACGCGCGCGCCCATCGTTCCACCGCCCTCGGTGGTGAAGGCGTAGCGCGCGTAGTTGAACGAATGACCATCGATGGTGCCGATGCTGCCGAACTTCGCAAGCTGGCAGGGCCGCTCGACAATCGGCTCGGCGTATTCAGGCAGGCACCCGCTGCGCGCCGCCGCCGAATCAACCACGCGTGGCGCGTTGTCCGGCACTTCGAAATCGGGATCGGCGGCGGCAGGGCTCACTAGTGCCAGCGTCAGGACTATTGCGCCGGCGATGTGCTGTCTCATTTCGCCGGCGCCGACTGGCTTTGGCGCGCCCTCGCGCCCTCGATGGCTTCACGGATATTCCGCCGCAGGCCTTCGAGATCGTAGGGCTTTTGCAGGACGACGATGCCGTGGCGCACCGCGTCCTTGGCGCTGGCGCTATAGCCCGTCGCCAGCAGCATCGGAATTTCCGGGAAGCGTTTGTTGATTTCACGGGCCAGATCGAGCCCGTCCATGCCGCCGGGCATCAGAATGTCGGAGAATACGAGATCGACATCGGCGTCGAGGCGCAGCGCCGCCATCGCGGCCTGCGCATTGGCGACGTTGCGCACCTGGTATCCGAGCTGACGCAGATAATCGGCGGCGACCTCCGCGACATCAGCATTGTCTTCGACCAGCAGAGCGACGCCGGCTGTGTCTGATTGCGGCGGAACGGGCGCCTGTGCCGGCGCGGCGTGCGGCGTGTCGTGCGTACGCGGCAGGAAAATCGTGATCGCTGTGCCGCGGCCTTCGGTACTCGAAACTGTCGCCGTGCCGCCGGACTGCTTGGCAAAGCCGTAAACCTGACTGAGGCCCAAGCCCGTCCCTTTGCCGACGTCCTTCGTGGTGAAGAACGGCTCGAAAACCCGGGTCAGGTTTTCCGCGGCGATGCCCTCCCCGGTATCGACAATGCGAATCGCGACGAATTCGCCGCTGAGACCCTCTTCAGTCGCCTCGCCTTTAAGCGTCACCGGTTTGGCACGGATCGACAGACTGCCACCGCCCGGCATCGCATCCTTGGCATTGACGGCCAGATTGAGAATGGCGAGCTCGAATTCTCCAGGATCGATACGCACCGCGCAAATGCCGCCGGGAACATCGACGGTGATCTCGATTCCCGCCTGCAATGAACGCATCAGTAATTCGCGAATGACCGGCAGCCGCTGCGTCAGATCGACGACCTGCGGCGTCAGCGTCTGCTGGCGCGAGTAGGACAGCAATTGGCGCGTCAATGATTCACCGCGCTGCGTCGCCGTCGTGATCATGTCTAGGATGCGGATGTATCTCTGGCCGGTCAGGTCCTTGCGCAAGCGCTGTACGCTGCCACTGATGATCATCAGCAAATTGTTGAAGTCGTGCGCGACGCCGCCGGTCAACTGACCGAGGGCTTCGAGGCGCTGCGCCTGCCGCAACGCGCCCTCTGCCAGTTCGCGCCGATCGGCCTCGTCATAAAGGCGCCGGGTGCGGCGCAATGCGAGCGCGAGGCCGGCGTAGAGGAACAACGTGAGCGGAAGCCCGAACATCAAGTGGCCGCTCATATAGCCGAGCCATTCACTGGTGATCGTCGAAGTTTCCGTACCGGCAAGCACATAAATCGGGAAATCCGCGATCTTGCGGTAGCCGATGCGCCGCTGGATCTGATCGACCTGGGCTTTTACGGTGTAGATGTCGCGGTCGAGGTTTTTGCCGATGCCGGCGTGCAGCAAACTATTGCCGTCCAGCTTGGCGCTGCGGTTGGTGGGCACCGGAAACCGCGCAAGGAAATTGCCGTCGCTCCGTACCATCGCAAAATAGCTGCCGTCATTGGTAGCCATGCGGCCGTAGAAATTTTCGAAGTAACCCGGCAACAGCGCGACCGTCACGATGCCGTCGAACTGTCCGTCGGTTGAGGGCCGCCGTTGCGACATCGAAAAGAAGTACGGGCCGATGCTGCCCATGCGCGGCTGATGCACGACACTGATGTACGTGCCTGCATTGGCGTTCCGTTGCACCGAAAAATAATCGCGGTCTGAAAAATCGAGACCTCTGCGCACCGGCAAGCTGCTCGACGTCGCCAGCGGTTGGCCGCTACGATCCATGATAGCGATGCCTTGCAATTGCGGCAGCGCGGTCACGATACGCTTCAGCCTGTCGTGCAGCGCCTGCTCGTTCTGCTGAATGTCACTATCGGACATGCCGCGCACGACTTCATCTATCTCGGCGAATGTGCGCTCGACGGTCTGCAGTACCTTGAGCCCATGCTCGTTCAGGATGTCGAGCGAACGATCGATACGCTCATCGGTGACGCGCTCGATGTTGCGGTAGCTGAGCCAGGCCGCGAAACCAAACAGCACGGCCGGCAACACCAACGATGCCACCATCATGAGCTTGAGCAGCCGGATGGCTGCGTGGCGCGCGGTTAACATGAGGCTGTCGAGCGTCCCGGTGAGGCGTTGATTTACTCACAAATCGGCGACTCGGACGAGTAAATTGAATCGATTAAACGAGCCTGACACGATGAAAATCGGGGTGGCGTATTTTAATAAAACGACCCCGGAACCTTTCGGCTCCGGGGTCGTTATTGCTCTTCGTGTCTTGCCTAGGCGACGGCGGTTGGGGCCAAAGCCTCAATATCGGTGGCTATGTCGATCACCACAGGACGGTTGGCGGCAAGTGCCTTCTTGAGCGCCGGCGCGATGTCTTCCGCCTTCTCGACGCGAATGCCGAGCGCGCCCATATCCTCGGCGATCTTGGCGAAGTTCGTCTGGTTATAGGTCCACAATTCGCGCGAGCGATTGTTTTCCGGCTGGTCGGCATAGACACGGTCGAAACCGCGCTTGGATTGATTGCCGCCGCCGTTGTTGTTTACGACCGTGATCGAGTTGAGCTTCCACCGCACCGCCGTTTCGATTTCGCCGATGTGATACCAGAAGCCGGCATCGCCAGTGAACGCGATCACCGGACGATCGGGACATGCGGCCTTGGCGCCGATGCCGGCACAGAAAGCCCAGCCGAGATGTCCGGCGCTACGGATATAGCTCTGGGTCGGAACGCGCAGGTCGTAGAGCCCGCCCATCCACATGCCCGCATGACCGGTATCGACGATGACGATGGCGTCGTCTGGCACGTTCTTCGTCAGTTCGTGACAGATGCGCGCCGGATTGATAGGCACCGTGTCGGACTCCAGCAGCGACTTGTATTTCGTCGCCCAGTCGCTGCGGAGCGTCGCGATCTCCTTGACCCAGGCCTGACGCTTGGTCGCGCTGGTCTTGTCGATCTGCCCGAGCATGCGCACCAGCACCGCCTTGGCGTCGCCGAGCACGCTCGCCTGCAGCGGATAATTGCGGCCGAGCGATTCCGGCTCGATGTCGATCTGGATCGCTGGCGTGCCGATTTTGGGCACCGCCCAGAAATGCGTCGTCATGCCGCCGGTCTCGGTGCCGATAAAGCAGACGAGATCGGCACGATTGACCGCGAGATTGGCGCTTTCGCGCGAATAGCTGCCGACGACGCCGACCGACAACGGGTTGGTGCCGGGGATCACGTCCTTGGCATTGAGTGAGGTCGCCACCGGAATTTGCAGTGCTTCGGCGAGCGCCACCAGTTCACGCGCCGCTCCCGATGCGCGTACGCCGCCACCGGCAACGATGATAGGCCGCTCGGCCTTTTGCAGGATGTCGAGCGCGGCCTTGACGTGCGCCGCTTCCGGCTCGGGCCGGAATGGCGGCACCTGCGCGAACTGCCTCTCGACGATGCCGTCCATCTCGGCTTCCTCGGCATCGACCTGGCCTTCGTTGCCGCGGAATTGCAAATGCACCGGACCGGGCGCACCCGACGTCGCCACGCGGAACGCCTGCCGGATCATGTCCGGAAAGCGCGCCACGTCGTCGATGGTGGCGTTCATTTTGGTCACCGGCTCGAAAGCCGGCACGTCGTCGATTTCCTGATAAACCTTGCGGAACTTCGTTTTCGGATCGCGGCCACCGGTCATCGCGATCACCGGCGAATGAGCGAGGAAGGCATCGCGCAGGCCGGCGGCAAGATTGAGCGCACCGATCACCTGCGCCATGCAAATGCCGGGCTTGCCCGACGCGCGCGCATAGCCGTCGGCCATATAGGCCGCAGACTTTTCACCGTGGCAGTGGATACGCGCGATCTTTGTGCGCTTTTCCATTTCGGCGAAGGTTCGCCGTAGCACCGCCGGCACCATGAAGATGTGCGTGACGCCGTATGCTTCCAGCATCTCGGCGAGCACTTCGGCGCCCATACGTTTCGCGTTATGACCAACTTTGCTCATTGTTTTTGTTGTCCGTACTTTCAATCGGGTTTGAAATTCATCGCCACGCCATTGATGCAATAGCGCAGGTGTGTTGGCGGTGGGCCGTCCGGAAATACGTGGCCGAGATGACTGCCGCAACGGCTGCAATGACATTCGGTACGCACCATGCCGTGGCTGCGGTCTTCGGTGTTTTCAACAGCGCCCGGCTCCGGATCGTTGAAGCTCGGCCAGCCGGTGCCGCTCTCGAATTTCTTTTTCGAGACGAACAGCGGCTGGTCGCAGCCGGCACAGGTGAATGTGCCGGCCCGTTTTTCGAAGTTGAGCGCGCAACTCCCCGGCCGTTCCGTGCCGTGCTCGCGCATGATGTAGAATTGCTCGGGCGTGAGCAGCTTCTTCCACTCGGCTTCGGTGTGGGTGACGGGATAGACCTTGGTGTCCATGTCGCGGCTCCGGGTTGGAAACGTCCTGACCCTTATTTAATACACAGCGGGTTCACCGGCGACCCCACCGCGCCGGTAATCGGAATGGCCGGCGCGACGAACAGGAATTCGTAGACCTTGTCGGCGAGGCAGTCGTCGGCCAATTCCTTGAGCTCGAAGATTTCGCCCATGGTCATACCCATGATCGGAATGGTGATCCAATGCCAGGGCTGGTTGATGTTCTCGCCCTCGGCGACCGGGTTCGGCCGCACTTCGCAGCCCCAGGTGTCGCTGGCCAGCGCCGCTAGTTCGGTTTCCTTGACGAAATCGAGCGTCTCGAAGGCAAAGCCCGGCGCGTCGCCGCCCGGATAACCGTCCCAGCTTCCCGCCTTCTGGCAGCGTTCCATCATGCCGGTGCGCACGATGACGTAGTCGCCGCGCTTGAGTTCGGTCTTCTGCTTCTTCGCGGTTTCGTACAGATCTTCGTTGGTGATGCCGTAGCCGTCGTCGAGCGAGTCGACGCCCTTGTAGCGCGCCACATCGAGCAACACGCCGCGGCCAACCATCTTGTTCTTGGTCTTCTCGATGCCGCACTTGGCGGCGCCCATGCTCGACACTTCGCGGCAGTCGTAGCCGTTCCACATGTAGTTTTCATAGAACACGTGGCCGAGGCCGTCCCATTGCGTGCCGCACTGCAGCGGGATCACCACCATGTCGTCGGCGGCGCGGATGCCGCGTTTATCGAGCACGCCGGCGTAGGCGTCGGTGCCGGTGCGCAGCATGGTGTGCACCGGATTGATGCGGCCCATGACGGGATACTTGGTCTTGGCGCCCTGCGGACCGTAGTTATCGAAGTTGAGCGCGAGAGAAATCACCTTGCCCTTCTTCACCAGCTTGGTGGCGGCGATGATGTCTTCGGCGGTCGTGAAATTAAGCGTGCCGATCTCGTCGTTCGGACCCCACTTACCCCAATTCTTGTACTTCTCCGCCGCGGCGGCCATGTCCTTGCGCGTGACTTTCTTTGTCATCGTACTTCCTTCCTGTGAAGTGAGATTTAAGCAACCGGGGCGGAGCGGAAGCCCGCCGCGAGATACGGGATCATGTGATGCAGCGCGCGCTTGACGTCGCCGGGATCGACGCGGCCATTGGTCAGCGACTGGATGCGGCCGGAATCGGCCATGGTGTAGAACATGGCGCCGAGCATGAAGTGGAAGCGCCATTCGATCTCGGCGCGCGGAATTTGCGGCAACGCCTTCATCAGCGCGTCGATGAACCGGCGGCTCGACTGATCAAACGCCTTCGACAGTATCTTGCGCGTGGTTGTTTCCGGCTCGGTCGCCAGCCGCGCGCGCAGCTTGACGAAAGCCGGCCCGCCAAATTGCGGCTGCACGCCGAGCGTCAGCGCGGGGCGCAAAAACGCATCGAGAATGTCTTCCAGCTTCGGTTTGGCATTACCCTCAAGGCATTCGGCCAGCAAACGCAACCGCTCCTGCGCGATCGGCGCGGCGCGCTGCGCGAACAGCGCTTCCAGAAGGCCGTCCTTGGAGCCGAAGTGATAGGCGATCGAAGCAAGATTGACTTCTGCCTCGGTGGTGATGGCGCGCAAGCCGACACCGGACATACCGTGCTCGGCGAACATGCGCTCGGCAACTTCGAGAATTCTTTCGCGCACTGAAAGCGCCGGCGCCGAAGTTTTTTGAGCCGAAGTCACGGCACGGGGACGGCGCTTCACTGAAGCACTCTTTCCGCCCGCCACTTTTAATGCCGCAGCTTTGCGCACGCTTGACTCACAACAGCCGATTTGAAACAACGCCGATGTAAACAGTCGTTTGTTTATTGTCAAACGTGCAAGGAAGAATGCGATGGCCGACGCGACCAAGAAGAAGAGCAACAAGACGATCCTCACCGTCGCCGTCACCGGCAATCTCACCACCATCGAACAGCATCCCGGCCTGCCCTGCACGCCCGAGCAGATTGCCAACGCCGCGCTTGAATCCGCCAAGGCGGGCGCCGCCATCGCGCATCTGCATGTCCGCTATCCGGATGGGCGGCCGAGCATGGAGCTCGCGCATTATCGCGAGACGGTCGATCGCATCCGCCAGAAAAATTCTGATCTCATCATCAACCTGACGACCGGCGCCGGCGGCCGCTTTGTGCCCGGCAAGGAAGATCCGCGCGTCGCTGGTCCCGGCAGCACGCTCATTCACCCGCTCAAGCGCGTCGAACACATCGTCGAACTCAAGCCGGACATTGCGACGCTCGATCTCAATACGATGTGGTCGGGTTCAGCCGCCGTAATCAACACGCCGGAAAACGTGACGATCATGGCCAACGAAATCTACAAGGCCGGCTCGCTGCCCGAACTCGAAGTGTTCGATTCCGGCGACATCCAACTGGCAAATCACTTGCTCTCCACCGGTGTGCTGAAAAACCCCGCGCTGTTCCAGATCGTGATGGGTGTGCGTTACGGCTTCATCTCGACGCCACAGACCCTGATGTATGCGCACTCGCTGCTGCCGAAGGATGCGAATTGGGCGGCTTTCGCCATCGGCCGCTGGGAATTCCCGGCGCTGACGGCGGCATGGTTCCTGGGCGGCCACGTCCGTGTCGGCATGGAAGACAATGTCTACATCAGCAAGGGCAAGCTGACGCGCGATAACGCCGAGCTTTGCGAAAAGGCGGTGCGCATACTCGATGACCTCGGCGCCGAACTAGCGACGCCTAAAGAGGCACGTGAAATTATCGGACTTAGGCGCTAAGGTCACGCCAGGGGCAAAAGACAAAAGCGATAACAAGCCGACCCAAAGGTCAAAATCGGGCGGCAACATCGGGAGGAATGTTCAAATGAAACGCACACTCGGTATTCTGGCTGCGGCGCTGCTCACGGCTGCCTTTGGCGCAGCCCCGGCTTCGGCCGCCTACCCCGACCACCCGGTGAAGGTCGTCGTGCCCTTCGCGCCGGCAGGTCCGACCGACGTCATGGCACGCCTGATTGCGCAGAAACTGTCCGAGGCGCTCAAGCAGCAGTTCTATGTCGAGAACCACCCAGGTGCGGGCGGCAATATCGGCATGGTGCAGGTCGCGCGTTCCGCGCCCGACGGCTACACCATCCTGGTCGCGAGCTCGAGCTACACCGTCAATCCAAGCCTCTACGCCAAGAACCCCTACGACGCCTTCAAGGATTTCCAGCCGATCACGCTCGCCGCGGCATCGCCGAACATCCTCGTCGTCAACACCGACGTGCCGGCCAAGACCGTCAAGGAACTGGTCGATCTGATGAAGAAGGATTCCGGCAAGTACAGCGTCGCCAATCCCGGCGTCGGCACTACGCCGCAACTTGCCGCCGAGCTGTTCAAGCTGACCAACAAACTTGAATCGCCAAGCGTACCGTTCGGCGGCGCCGGTCCGGCGATCCAGTCGGCGGTCGGCGGCCATACGCCGGTCGCGTTCTCGGCACTGCCTCCCGCCGCAGCGCAGGTGACGGGCGGCAAGCTGCGCGGCCTCGCCGTGACGTCGGCCAAGCGCTCCGCGACGCTACCGGACGTGCCGACAATGGCCGAAGCCGGTTTCAAGGGCCAGGAATCGGAAACCATGCAGGGTATCTTCGTTCCTGCCGGTACACCGAAGGACGTCGTCGATCTGCTGAACCGCGAGATCGTCAAGATCATGAACATGGCCGACGTCAAGGAGAAGTGCGCACAGCTCGGCTTCGATGTCGTCGCCAACACGCCTGCGGAATTCGCCACCTACATCAAGACCGACGTCGACAAGTGGTCGAAGGTGATCAAGGACGCCAAGGTCCCGCAGATTCCGTAGAGCTATCACACACACCTGCCATGGCCGGGCTTGTCCCGGCCATCTCGTTTAGGTGAGCACAGTACCAATCTAAGCGGGATGCGCGGGTCAAGCCCGCGCATGACAAAGGCGAGTCACCCGCCCGCCGCGTCCAAACTCATCGCCAGCACGCGCGCCACATGCATCGCCTCGCGGCCGGCGCCGTCGCGAATCTGGTGCCGGCAGGAAGTGCCGTCGGCGACCACCAGCGCATCGCCGTCCGCCTTGCGCACCACCGGCAGCAGCGACAGTTCACCCATCTTGAGCGAGACGT
>DASYCM010000330.1:0-2534 GCA_036500165.1 Pseudolabrys sp. | reverse complement strand
CGGGCTCTACAAGGTGCGCGTCTCGACGGCGGTGATGCCGAAGGCGGATCTCGCTGCGCTTGCCAAGAAATTGCAAGAGAACAAGGTCGTCGGCTTCATCGCCACGACTGAATGAAAAGTCGGAATAAACTGAATACGGTTGCACCGGAGGCTAAAGCCATGCGCAAGCAGCTTCTTCTCTCGGCGGCTCTCTTGACGGCATTGACGGCGGTTTCGAGCGGCGCGTCGGCGCAAGGTTTCGTTCCCGGAACGGATAAGAAAGCAACACTCTCGCGCACCACGCCTAGCGTCTCCCGGGCTGCTGCCGTACCGAAGGTCTCCGGCGGCTCGCGCAGCGCTGCGACCGCGCCGGGCGGCGGCGGGCGCGGCATGGGTGGTGGTGGTCACTACGGCGGCGGTGGACACGGTTTTGGCGGCGTCGCGACCGGTCTCGGCATCGCCGGTGCGATCATGTCGCTGCCGGGGATGATCCCGCCAGCCGGCGGACAACAGATCGTCGACGATCCGGCCGACTATCAGCAACCGGTTCGTCAGTCGGCGCCAAGGCAGCAGCAGCGTGCTGCAAACCGCGGCCCGAGCGGCGTGCCACCGGCCAACGAACGGCGCATGGTGCCCGACGAGGTCGTGCTGGAAATTCCGAACACCGTTACACCGGCGCAGATCAACGCGCTGCAACAGCGCTTCCGCCTGACGCGCATCGAGTCCCAGACATTCGCCCTCACAGGCACGACCATCTATCGCTGGCGCGTGCCGCGCGACATTACAGTGCCGCGCGCGGTGCAGGCGATCGAAGGCGACCCGCGTGTCGCCACGGCCCAACCGAACTATCTGTTCACGCTGCAGCAGGACGCGCAGCCGGCCAAAATCGAGACCAATATCGATGCCGCACCGGCCGGCGATCCTGCCCAATACGGCCTCGACAAGCTGCGGCTACGGCAGGCGCAGAACATCGCTAAAGGCGACAACGTGTTGGTCGCGGTGATCGACTCGGGCATCGACGCCGCGCATCCCGAACTCGGCGGCGCCATTGTGCAGAGCTATGACGCGACCGGCGACAAAGCGCCGGTCAAACCGCACGCGCACGGCACCGCGATGGCAAGCCTGATCGTCGCGCATGGCAAGTTGTTGGGCTCGGCGCCCCGTGCGCACATTCTCGCCATCCGCGCCTTCGATCCCGCCGGAAAAACCGCCGAGGGCACCACCTTCAGCATTCTCAAGGGTCTGAACTTCGCCGTCGCCAATGGCGCGCGCGTCATCAATATGAGCTTCGCCGGGCCGGCCGACCCCGCAATTCATCGCAGCCTCGAAGCAGCGCGCAAGAAGGGCATCGTGCTGGTCGCCGCCGCTGGCAACGAAGGCGCGAAGTCGCCACCGATGTATCCCGGCGCCGATCCGAATGTAATCGCGGTGAGCGCGACCGATGCCGACGACCTGATCCTCGAACAGTCGAACCGCGGCAACTACATCGCGGTCGCTGCGCCTGGCTCTCAAATCATGGTCGCCATTCCCGACGGCGGTTATGAGATGTCGTCCGGCACGTCGCATGCGGCGGCGGAAGTCAGCGGCATTGTTGCGCTGATGCTGGAACACAAGCCCGGCATGACACCGGATCAGGCGCGCGCCACGTTGCTCGCAACGGCGAAGGACATCGGCGCGCCGGGCCGAGATCCCTTGTTCGGTGCGGGGCTTGTCGACGCCTATGCCGCGATTACGGCGGGCGAAACGCCGCCGGTCGCGGACGCCAAACTCCAGGCTGAACCGCAAGTCGAACGCGTCAGCGGCGCGCGCTGACGCGTTGTGACCGGAAACTCAGACGTATCTCAATGCGATGCGCGTTCGGCTTCGCGCAGGATGTCGAGCGCGCGCCAGGGCTTCTGCATGAACATGGCGCCGGCCGGCAGCGCGGGAGCCTCGCTGCCCGAGGTGACGATCACCGTCAGATCGGGGAACCGGCGCTTCGCGACTTCCGCGAGCTCGGCACCGCTCATCGGGCCGGCAAGCCTGACATCTGTGAAAATCATCGATAGGCTCTCGCCGACACGCTCGAGCACCGCCTCCGCCGACTCAGCGCTCTCGCACTGAATGACGGCCATGTCGCACTCTTCCAGAAGAAAACTCACCAATTCACGCTGATCCTGGTCGTCCTCGACGACGAGCGCAGTGGGTTTTGCTACATCTTGCTTTGATGTGTTTTGCATGGCCGCCTCCTGCAGGAGTTAAAGCCTCACAACCCGGATGGTTCAAAAGAAACAGGCCTATTGCAAGCTTTTAAACAGGCGATAGCGGTGATGCACCGCGAAAAACACCACTAAGAATTGATGATTTTTGGATGGAACCCAGGTACCCCGCCAGTGCCTGCGCGTCGCTAACCGTGAAATTTGTTCCGCTTCGCCTTCTTGTTCGCCTTCTTGCCGAACGCCGGCTTGAACGGCGCACCACCTTCTTTTCGCGCACCGTGCGCCGGTTTGTTACCGTCGGGCCGATGCTCTTTCGAGCGATGCTCGCCATGATGCTTCTTATGGAACGGGCGCTTC
>DASYCM010000329.1:0-5459 GCA_036500165.1 Pseudolabrys sp. | reverse complement strand
CTTCGAACGGCGCTGCTTGCGGTTCTTGACGCCCTGCGTATCGAGGACGCCGCGAAGAATGTGGTAACGCACGCCGGGCAAATCCTTGACGCGGCCGCCACGGATCATGACCACGGAGTGCTCTTGAAGGTTATGACCTTCACCCGGGATATAACCGATCACTTCGAAGCCGTTCGTCAGACGAACCTTGGCGACCTTACGAAGCGCCGAGTTCGGCTTCTTCGGGGTCGTCGTATAGACGCGGGTGCAGACGCCACGCTTCTGCGGCGAGTTCTGCAACGCCGGCGCCGTATTACGGGCTTGGAGCGGTTTACGCGGGTTGGCAATCAGCTGATTAATCGTCGGCATCGTGCGCCTTCGTTACCTGTTTGGGCTTGATCGCCCGGCATTCGTTTGAACCTTGCGGCCCGGCATCTCCGGACTTTCACCCGGCATCGTTGCACAACGAACGGCGCACAACCGGTGCACCGCTCAGACGCGCAAAACGAAATTGCGCCATCCGCATCGCTCGCGGGGGCGCTTTTCCGTTCGGACGGGCGCGGCTTTCACCGCGGACCGTTCTCCTAAACCTGACATCGGCTGTCAGAAGCAGCGTTTGAGCTTTATCCGTCGAGGCGAATGCGACAGCCTAGCTTTGAGAAATATCGAACAATCTCAAAGAGTTAGCCGTGCGGCCGTTCCGAACAAGCAAAGCTCACCGCCTGCCTTTAAGTGGGGCGTATGTATCGGGCACTACCTTGCAAGTCAAGGCAGAAAAGGCTGTAAAATCGGGCTTTTGCGAAGCATCGGAAGCATCGCTTAACGCCCGTAAAACAGGGCTTTTAGGTATGAAGCTCAAGTATGACGCCTTCGTGCCCTTTCAAGGTAAGCGGGCCGGACAGGGCTGTACCGTCTCGGGACGACTCAGTCGACACGAGAATCGCCGCCCTGTTCATCCCGTTCGGCAGGGTTATTTCCGCGGTTATAGTCCCCAAGTTCAACACCACCAGCATGCGGAATAACCCCAATACCCGCTCAAAAACGAGCACATTTCCGGCCGCCGCGACCGGGTAATAAGCGCCGATCGCAAGCGCGGGGTGCGTCCGCCGGGCCGTCAGCAGCCGACGGTATAAATTGTATACCGAGTTCGGGTCGCCACGCTCGGCGTCGACATTATGGGCGGCGAAGTCGTCCGCCATCGGCAGCCACGGCTCGGCGGCGGAGAATCCGGCGTTCGCAGAATCATCCCACTGCATCGGCGTGCGGCAGCCGTCCCGGCCGAGCCCCAGGCTCGGCACATTCTTCTCCCACGGGTCGCGCACCTGCGCCGGCGCGATCGCAACCTGACGCATGCCGATCTCGTCGCCGTAATAGAGTGTCGGCGTGCCGCGCAGCGTCAGCAACAGCATCGCGGCGACCTTGACCTGGTCCACACCAATACGACTCGCCAGCCGCGGCCGGTCGTGATTGCCCAAGACCCAGTTCGGCCAGGCGCCCTCGGGGAGCGAACCTTCATAGCGCGCGATCAAATCCGCAATTGCCGCCGCCTGCCACGGAGTCGAGATCAGGCTGAAGTTGAATGGCAGATGCGCACCGGAAAGATCGCCGCCGTAGTACGCAGCGAGCCGCTCGACCGGCAGATAGATCTCGCCGATCAGCAGGCGCTCCCGGAATTCGTCGATCACGGCGCGCAGGCCGGCGATGATGTCGTGCACCTCAGGCCGGTCGGTCGAATACAGCGGCAGCAGGCGCTGGTATGGTGGCTGACCGTCGACAAAATCCGGATTGGGCGGATTGTCGCGGAACGCGTCGTCCTTGATGAGATGCCAGATCACGTCAACGCGAAAACCGTCGACGCCGCGGCGCAGCCAGAAGCGCATCGTCTCGTGCATCGCGGCACGGACTTCAGCGTTGCGCCAGTTCAAGTCCGGCTGAGCCGACAGAAACGCGTGATAATAATATTGGTCGGTGGCGGCATCGTGTTGCCAGGCAGGGCCGCCGAATTCCGACAGCCAGTTGTTCGGCGGACCGCCATTCGGCGCGCCATTACGCCAGATGTACCAGTCGCGTTTGGCCGACTGGCGCGACGCCCTGCTCTCGGCGAACCATGCATGCTTGTTCGAGGTGTGGTTCGGCACGAAGTCGAGCAGCACCTTCAGACCAAGTGCATGCGCCGCAGCCACCAGCGCGTCGAAATCGTCCATGCTGCCGAACAGCAGATCGATCGCGGCGTGATCGGAAATGTCGTAGCCGAAATCGGCCATCGGCGAGACGAAGATCGGCGACAGCCACACCGCATCGACGCCAAGCTCGACGAGATAAGGCAGCCGTTCGATGATGCCGCGCAAATCGCCGACGCCGTCACCGTTGCTGTCCTGAAACGAGCGCGGATAGACCTGATAAAGGACCGCCGATTGCCACCACTGCATCTGCGAAGGCGCGGATACGATCATGCCTAGCCAGTAGCCAGCGATTCATTACCCGCGTGTGACGGCCAATGAAAAAGGGCCGCCTTTCGGGCGGCCCTTTGATTTTGTCGTGCGAGCCGAAGTTACTCGGCTGGCGGCAGTGCCGGCGCCGCAGCGGCTTCCGCCTTCGCGGCAGCCTTGGCGGCATCCTTCTCGCGCTCCTCGAGGATGAGGGCATCGCGCTTGACCGCCACTTCGCGCAGCCGGTTCATCATCGCACCGGTACCCGCCGGGATCAGGCGGCCGACGATGACGTTTTCCTTGAGACCATCGAGCGTATCCGCCTTGCCGTTGACCGCGGCTTCGGTGAGGACGCGCGTGGTTTCCTGGAACGACGCCGCCGAGATGAACGACTTCGTCTGCAGCGAGGCCTTGGTAATGCCGAGCAGAACCGGGTGACCGACGGCGGGTTTCTTGCCCTCTTCGATCGCCTTGAGGTTGATCACATCGTAGTCGCTGCGATCGACCTGCTCGCTGACCAGGAGTTCGGTCTCGCCGGCGTCGGTGATCTCAACCTTCTGCAGCATCTGGCGAACGATCACTTCGATGTGCTTGTCGTTGATGTTCACGCCCTGCAGACGATAGACTTCCTGGATTTCGTTCGTGAGATACGAAGCGAGTTCCTCGACGCCCTTGATGGCGAGAATGTCGTGCGGAGCGGGATTGCCCTCGACGATATAGTCGCCCTTCTCGATGATGTCGCCGTCCTGCAGATGGATGTGCTTGCCCTTGGGGATCAAGTACTCCGCCGGCTCCAGACCCTTGTCGGTCGGCTCGATCGTGATGCGGCGCTTGTTCTTGTAGTCCTTGCCGAAGCGCACCGCACCGCTGATTTCGGCGATGATCGCCGCATCCTTCGGCTTGCGCGCTTCGAACAGCTCCGCCACCCGCGGCAGACCGCCGGTGATGTCACGCGTCTTGGCGCTTTCGGTCGGAATACGCGCGATGACGTCGCCCGCCTTCACCTTCGCACCCGGATCGACCGAGATAACAGCATCCACCGCCAGCAGGTAACGGGCGTCGCCGCCACGCGCGAGCTTGAGGATCTTCTCGTCCTTGCCCTTGATGATCATTGCCGGACGCAGGTCGGCCTGGTTACGGGACGAGCCCGTACGCCAGTCGATCACCACGCGCTTGGCGATGCCGGTCGACTCGTCGACCGCTTCCGACATCGACAGACCGTCGACCATGTCCTCGAAGGCGACAGTGCCTTCGACTTCGGTCAGGATCGGACGGGTGTAGGGATCCCACTCGGCGATCTTCGTGCCGCGCTTGATCATCGCACCGTCTTCGACCTTCATACGCGCACCGTACGGAATACGATGATGCGAGCGCTCGGTTCCGTCGGGATCGACGACCGCCACAACCATGTTGCGCACCATCGCGACGGTGTCGCCTTCGGTGTTCTTGGCGATATTCTTGCCCTTGAACTTCAGCTTGCCGTCGAAGTTCGACTCGATGAACGACTGCTCCGAAATCTGGGCAGCGCCACCGATATGGAACGTACGCATGGTGAGCTGCGTGCCCGGTTCGCCGATCGACTGAGCGGCGATGACGCCCACCGCTTCGCCCATGTTGACCGGAGTACCGCGCGCGAGATCGCGGCCGTAGCAGGCGCCGCAGACGCCGATCTTGGATTCGCAGGTCAAGACCGAACGAATCTTCATTTCCTGCACGCCGGCACTGACGATGGTGTCGACTTCGACTTCGCCCAGCAAGGTGCTGGCCTTCATCACGACATTGCCGGTCGCTGGATTCTTGACGTCCTCAGCCGTGGTGCGGCCGAGAATGCGGATCGCCAGCGGCGCAACGACGGTGCCCGCGTCGATGATGGCGCGGACGTTGATGCCGTCGGTGGTGCCGCAATCGAACTGCGTGATGATGCAGTCCTGCGCCACGTCGACGAGACGACGGGTCAGGTAACCCGAGTTCGCGGTCTTCAAGGCGGTGTCGGCCAGACCCTTACGGGCGCCGTGGGTCGAGTTGAAGTACTCGAGAACCGACAGACCTTCCTTGAAGTTAGAGATGATCGGGCTCTCGATGATCTCACCCGACGGCTTCGCCATCAGGCCGCGCATACCGGCGAGCTGACGCATCTGGGCCGGCGAACCACGGGCGCCCGAGTGCGCCATCATGTAGATCGAGTTGACCTGCATGTCGCGGCCAGCCGAGTCCTTCTTCGTGGTCGAAATTTCCTTCATCATCGCTTCGGCGATGGCGTCGGTGGACTTCGACCAGGCGTCGACGACCTTGTTGTACTTCTCGCCCTGGGTGATGAGACCGTCGTTGTACTGCTGCTCGAACTCCTTGGCGAGTTCGCGCGTGGTCTCAACCGTCTTCCACTTCGACGCCGGCACGACCATGTCGTCCTTGCCGAACGAGATGCCCGCCTTGAAGGCGTGATAGAAGCCGAGCGCCATGATGCGATCGCAGAAGATGACCGTCTCTTTCTGACCGCAGTGGCGGTAGACTTGATCGATCATCCCGGAGATTTCGCGCTTCGTCATCAGCTTGTTGACGATATCGAACGGCGCCTTCACGTCGCGCGGCAGCACGTTGCCGAGCAGAACGCGGCCCGGCGTGGTGTCGTACCACTTGTTATACTCTTCGCCCTTCTCGTTCACGCCGGTCCAGCGATACTTGATCTTGGTGTGCAGAGTGACGGCTTTGGCGTGCAACGCATGATCGATCTCAGCGATGCTCGTGTAATGCCCCTGAACCGAGTTCCTCAGTTTCGGATTTTTCTTGAAATCCTCTTCTGAATGCAGCTCGAGCTTCCACTCGCCCGGCATGCCTTCGCTCATGATCGAGAGGTAGTAGAGACCGAGCACGATGTCCTGCGACGGCACGATGATCGGCTGGCCGTTCGCGGGATGCAGGATGTTGTTGGTCGACATCATGAGGACGCGCGCTTCCAGCTGCGCTTCAAGCGACAGCGGAACGTGCACGGCCATCTGGTCGCCGTCGAAGTCGGCGTTGAACGCGGCGCAGACCAGCGGGTGAAGCTGGATC